>NZ_JACHMN010000002.1:321428-642857 GCF_014204945.1 Allocatelliglobosispora scoriae | reverse complement strand
CTGGGGCAGCCTCTACACCGATCCACAGTGGATCACCGTGGACCTCGGCTCGTCCTACAACCTCAGCCGGGTGCGCCTCAACTGGGAGACCGCCTACGGCAGGGCATACCAGGTGCAGGTCTCGCCCGACAACGCGACCTGGACCAGCATCTACTCCACCACCACCGGTGACGGCGGCGTCGACGATCTGACGCTCACCGGCACCGGCCGCTACGTCCGGGTCTACGGCACGCAGCGGGCCACGCAGTGGGGCTACTCGCTGTGGGACCTCAACGTCTACGGCACCCCCGCGACCAGCACGCCCGTCCTGCTCTCGCAGGGCAAGCCCACGGCGGCCTCCAGCGTGCAGACCGGCAGCACGCTGACCGCGAACCTGGCGGTCGACGGCAACACCGGCACCCGGTGGGGCAGCGCGTACGCCGACCCGCAGTGGATCTCGGTGGACCTCGGGCAGTCCCGCTCGATCAGCCGGGTGCGCCTGAACTGGGAGGCCGCGTACGGCAAGGCCTACCAGATCCAGTTCTCGCCCGACAACGCCACCTGGACCAGCGCCTACTCCACCACGGCCGGTGACGGCGGCATCGACGACCTCACCGTCACCGGCACCGCCCGCTACGTGCGCGTCTACGGCACGCAGCGAGCCCTCACCCAGTACGGCTACTCCCTCTGGGAGCTCGAGGTCTTCGGCCTCTAGCACCCCGCCCCGGCACCTGCCCGGGTGCCGGGGCACCCCTCCACACCCCTTGAGAGGACCCCGCCATGTCCCGCTCCTCTGGAAGACGGATGCGAGCGCTCGTCGTCGCCGCCGTCTCCGCGACCTTCCTCACCGCGCTGAGCTCCGGGTCCGGCGCCCAGGCGGCCCCTGTCCCGGCCGCCGACTACCAGCAGATCTCCCTCGCCTCCGGCAGCGCCGAGCTCGGCGAGGCGATGTCGCTGGCCGTCATGCCGAACCGTTCGGTGATCCACACCGCCCGCAACGGGACCGTCCGGGTCACCGACGCCGCCGGGAACACGAAGGTCGCGGGCAACATCCCCGTCTACACCCACGACGAGGAAGGGCTCCAGGGCGTCGCCGTGGACCCCAACTTCGCCAGCAACCGCTACGTCTGGCTCTACTACTCCCCGACCCTCACCACTCCGGGCGGCGATGCACCCACGAGCGGCACCGCGGCGGACTTCGCACCGTGGAAGGGCCACCTCAACCTGTCGCGCTTCACCCTCAACACCGACGACACGCTCAACATGGGCAGCGAGAAGATCGTGCTCACGGTCGACAACGACCGGGGCCAGTGCTGCCACGTCGGCGGTGACATCGACTTCGACGCGGCGGGCAACCTCTACCTGACCACCGGCGACGACACCAACCCGTTCGAGTCCAACTCGTTCACCCCGATCGACGAGCGCACCGACCGCAACCCGCAGTTCGACGCGCAGCGCTCCTCGGCCAACAGCAACGACCTGCGGGGCAAGGTCCTGCGGATCACGCCGACGGCCGCAGGCGGCTACACGATCCCGTCGGGCAACATGTTCGCGCCCGGTACGGCGAAGACCCGCCCCGAGATCTACGCGATGGGCTTCCGCAACCCGTTCCGGATGAGCGTCGACAAGCCCACCGGCAACGTCTACCTCGGCGACTACGGCCCCGACTCCGGCGCCACCGATCCCAACCGGGGCCCCAACGGCCAGGTCGAGTTCGACCGGATCACCGCACCGGGCTTCTACGGCTGGCCCTACTGCACCGGCACGAACACCACCACCGAGACCTACAACGAGTACACGTTCCCGTCCGGCCCGTCGCAGGCCAAGTACAACTGCACCGGCGGCGCGACGAACAACTCCTTCCGCAACACCGGCATCACCACGCTGCCCGCGGCGAAGGCGAGCTGGATCCGCTACGGCGGCGACGCCGGCACCCCGCCGGAGTTCGGCGGCGGCTCCGAGTCGCCGATGGGCGGCCCGGTCTACCGCTACAACGCCGCCTCGACCTCATCGGTCAAGTTCCCGCAGTCGCTCGACGGCCGCTACTTCGCCGGTGAGTACGGCCGCCGCTGGATCAAGGCGATCACCGTCAACGGCGACGGCACCTACGGCGAGATCTCGGCGTTCCCGTGGACCGGCACGCAGGTCATGGACATGGCGTTCGGCCCCGACGGCGCGCTCTACGTCCTGGACTACGGCACCGGCTCGGGCAACCAGGCCCTCTTCCGGATCGAATACATCGGCACCGGGACCAACCGCAACCCGGTCGCGGTGGCGTCGGCGAACAAGACCTCCGGCCCGGCACCGCTGGCGATCAACTTCTCGTCGGCGGGCAGCTCGGACCCCGAAGGCGGCGCACTGAGCTACCTGTGGACGTTCGGCGACGGCACCACCTCGACCGCGGCCAACCCGACGAAGACGTACACGGCGAACGGCACCTATAACCCGACGCTGAGGGTGACCGACCCGCAGGGCCTGACCGGCACGGCGAGCCTGGTCGTCACCGTCGGCAACAGCGCGCCGGTGGTGAACGTCTCGGCCCCCGCCGACGGCCAGCTCTTCACCTTCGGCGACACGATCCCGTTCACCGTCAGCGTCACCGACCCGGAGGACGGCACGATCAACTGCTCGCGGGTGACCGTGACCTACTCGCTGGGCCACGACAGCCACGCGCACCAGATCACCTCCAAGACCGGCTGCACCGGCACGATCACGATCCCGGTCGACGGCGAGCACGACGCGGCGGCGAACATCTTCGGTGTCATCGACGCGTCCTACACCGACAACGGCGGCCTCACCACGCGGACCGTCCGCACGCTGCAGCCCAAGAAGCGCCAGGGTGAGCACTTCGGCGGCCAGTCCGGCGTCCAGGTCGCTCCGCACGCGGCGGCCGAGGGCGGCAACACCGCCGGATTCATCGAGAACGGCGACTGGATCTCCTACACCCCCTACCGCATCAACAACGCCACCCAGTTCACGGCGAGGGTCTCCTCGGCAGGCGCGGGCGGCACCCTGGAGATCCGCAGCGGCTCGGCGACCGGCACCCTGCACGGCACCGCGACCGTGGCGCCGACCGGCAGCTGGGAGACGTTCGCGACCGTCTCCGCCAACCTCACCAACCTGCCCGCCGGGACCGTCCCGCTCTTCCTCGTCTTCAAGGGCGGCGCCGGCTACCTCTTCGACGTGGACTCCTTCACCTTCGTCACCGGGAGCACCCCGACCCCGACAGCCGTGGCGCTGCGGGCCGGAGCCAACGCCAAGTACGTCACCGCCGGGACGGCGGCGCTGATCGCCAGCGCCACCACGATCGGCACCGCGCAGCAGTTCGAGGTGGTCACCCTCAGCGGCGGCAACATCGGCCTTCGGGCGAGGGTCAACAACATGTTCGTCTGCGCGGAGAACGGCGGCGCCAACCCGCTCATCGCCAACCGCGCCTCGGCGGGCTCGTGGGAGACCTTCACCCTCGTCAACAACTCCGACGGCACCGTCAGCATCCGGGCCACGGTGAACAGCATGTACGTCACGGCGGAGAACGCCGGGGCCGAGCCGCTGATCGCCAACCGGGCGGCGATCGGGCCGTGGGAGAAGTTCACCCTGGTCAACGTCTGAGAGGCAGGACGACCATGAAGCAACTGCTGCACCGGCTCTGCCGGTGGGCGGTCGCGGCATCGTTGTTGACGATCGGGCTGGCCGGTTCCCCGGCCAGCCCGGCCTCGGCACGTGCCGCCGCTGCCGCCGCTCCGCTCGCCGCCAACGTCCACCTCTTCTACTACTCCTGGTACGGCAACCCGTCCTTCTCCGGCAGCTACCGGCACTGGCCGCAGGGCGGGCACACGCCGCCGAACGACGTCGGGGCCAACCTCTATCCGGTCCGCGGTGCCTACGACTCCGGCGACTTCGCCGGGACCGTGACCCAGCACATGTCCTGGATCGCCCAGGCCGGGGTGGGCGTCATCGTCTACTCCTGGTGGGGGCAGAACTCGTTCGAGGACCAGCGGGCCGCCGGGGTCCTGTCCGCCGCCGCCGCAGCCGGGATCAAGGTCGCCTGGCACCTGGAGCCCTACTCCGGGCGGACGGCGGCGTCGACCGTCGCCGACATCACCTACATCCAGAACCGCTACGGATCGTCTCCCGCCTTCTACCGGGACGCGGCCCACGGCAACCGGTCGGCGTACTACGTCTTCGAGAGCCTGCGGATCACCGACTGGACCCCGCTCGACCAGGTACGCAGCACCGCGATCGTGCTCGCGCAGACCACCGACACCTCGAAGGTGGCGCACTTCGGCGGGATGTACACCTACGACGCGATCGCCGGTGCCACCGCACCGGGCTGGGCCAACGCGGCCGCCTACTGCAAGGCCAACGGCCTGGTCTGGGCGCCCTCGATCGGACCCGGCTACATCGACGACCGGGCGGTGCCGGGCAACACCACGCCGACGCTGGCCCGCGACAACGGCGCCACCTATGACCGGGAGTGGGGCAACGTCCTCAACCCGGCCCTCGGCGGTCCGCCGCCATGGGTCTCGATCACCTCGTTCAACGAGTGGCACGAGGGGTCGTCGATCGAGCCGGCCAGCTCCAACCCGCCGGGCGGCTTCGGCTACCAGACCTACTCCGGTGCCTACGGGCTGACCGGGGCGGCGGCGGAGTCGGCGTACCTGACGCGTACCAGATATTGGGTTGATCGGTTCAACCCACCGGCACCCGCGACGGCCGTGAGCCTGCGTGCCAGGGTCAACAGCCGCTACGTGACGGCCGACAACGCGGGTGCGAGCCCGCTGATCGCCAACCGGACGGCGATCGGGCCGTGGGAGCAGTTCGACCGGCTCGACGCGGGCGGCGGCAACATCGCGCTGCGCTCGCGGGCCAACGGGCTGATCGTCACGGCGAGCAGCAACGGGGCCGGGCCGCTCATCGCGAGCAGCAGCACGGTCGGCACGTGGCAGACGTTCCAGCTGATCAGCAACGCCGACGGCAGCGTGAGCCTGCGGGCCGTCGGCAACAACCGGTATGTCACGGCGGAGAACGCGGGCGCCAACCCGCTCATCGCCAACCGGACGGCGATCGGCGGCTGGGAGAGGTTCGACCTGATCACGGGCTGACCTCCACGGACAGGCGGGCCCGGCAGGCGCGAGCGGCGCCGGCCGGGCCCGTCGCCGTCCGTGTCGAGGCCGGTGCCGTCGAGCATGGCTGTACGGTCGCGGGCATGGACACGAGCGGAAGCGTCGCTGGAGTGCCGACGAGTGACGTCGAGATCGGGGCCTGGCTGCGGGCCAACGGAAGCCTGCTGCGCACGATCACGCCCGCCGAGGACGACGACTTCGGCGACCTGGAACCGCTGCGGGAACTCGTCGGCGACGCCCGGATCGTCGGTCTCGGGGAGAGCACCCACCGGATCCACGAGTTCTACCAGGTCCGTGACCGGCTGAGCCGCTTCCTCGTCGCCGAGCTCGGCTTCACCGCGGTCGTCCTGGAGTCGGGGTTCGGCGAAGGACGGCTGGTCGACGAGTGGATCGGCGGCGGTCCGGGCGAGCCGTCGGTGGTGCTGCGCGACGGGATCACCTACAGCTTCGGCCGGTGCGCGGAGCTGCGGACCCAGATCGAATGGCTGCGTGCCGTCAACGCCGCTGCCGATCGGCGGGTGCGCTTCTACGGCATGGACCTGTCGGACTCCAGCGGTTCGGCGCTGCCGGCCGTCCGGGAGGTGCTCGCCTACCTGGACCGGGTCGATCCGGCGTACGCGGAGGCGGTCCGGTCGGACCTGCTGCCGCTCTTCGACTACCTGCCCACGGACCGGAGCGGCATCGCCTGGGTGGCACCGACCCTGCACGCGTACATGGCGTTGGAGCAGGCGGTCCGCCACGAGCTGACCGCGCGCATCAGCGACCTGCCGGAGCGGCTCGCGGCGATGCGAATCATCTACATCGGACGATCTGATCGGGAGTCGTTCGAGTTCGCCTACCGGTGCGCTGCGACGGCGAGGCACACCGACGCCTTCCTCACCGGCTTTCCCGACGGCGCGACCCGCGGCTATCAGGGGGCCAACTATCGCGACGCGGCCATGGCCGAGAACATCGAGTGGATCCTCGACCGCGAGGAGCGCATCGTCGTCCTCGCCGCCAACGGGCACCTGCAGCGCACGCCCTGGTCGGCGCCGCCGATCATCACCACCGAACTGACCATGCTCGGGGCACACCTCGCGGCGGCCCACGGCGAGCGCTACGTCTCGATCGCGACCGCCTTCGGCGGCGGGGAGCTGCTGCTGCACCGGCCGCACCCGGATGATCCGCCCGGCCACAGCCGACTCTTCACCGAGGAGCTGCGCCTGCTCGACCCGGCGAGCCTCGATGAGCTGCTCGCCGGTGCCGGGATGCCGCACTACCTGCTCGACCTGCGCCGTGTCCCGGCGGAGGGCCCGGTGGCGCGGCGGTTCGCCGCGACCACCTCGATGATGACCGGCGGCCAGGCCACGCCGGTGGACGCGCTCGCGGCTTTCGACGCGGTGGTCTACGTGGACCAGGTGTCGCCGTGGCACCACTCCGCCGACTGGGGGCGTCGGGACGGCTGAGGCTCGCAGGGCGCGCCGACACATCGTCAGTGAGGCGCGGCCCTCAGCGGTGGCGGCCGCAGCCGGTCCCCGGCGAGGCCGAACCGCTGATGCGGCAACGGCTGCAGGAAGTCGAACATGGACAGCACCCCGATGGGCCTGGTGAAGGTGGCGTCGGTCTCGCGCAGCCACAGCAGCAGCTCGACGTGGGTATGCGGCGACGACGGGTTGCCGGAGACACCGCTGCGCCCGACCACCCGGGGCGCCACCGAGCTGAACCCCTGGTCGGGATACGTGGTGTCGCCGCTGGGCGCGGACGCGTCGACCGAGCGCAGGTGCCGGTAGTCGAGCTGCACCCACAGCTCGGTCCCGGCCGCCGCCTGCGGGTTGTCGGCCTGGAGCAGCCGGTAGGCGTAGACGACCGAGGTCTGCGCGCCGCCCGCGCGGGGACCGTCCACACTGAACCCGCCGAACGTCTCCGGGTCGGTCTCCTGATCGTCATCGGGGGGTGCGACCGGCGTGAAGCCAGGTGCGGCGAGGGTCACCAGGGCGCCGATCACCGCATGGTGGAAGCCGCCGTCAGGCGAGGAGGGCGGCTGGTCGCCCCGGGTGAGCAGCGCGGCGACCCGGGCGGTGAAGGTGGCGGCTGCCGCGGTGATCGCGGCCCGCGCGGCGGCGACCGGAGCGCCGGGTGCTCCGCCGGCGAAGGCCGCCAGCTCCGGCGGGATCTCGCCGCTGGACCCCAGCCGCTGCTGTACCCCGGCGACGAGCGCCTGCTGGTAGGGGCCGGACATCCCGGTGGCGTACGCGGTCTCGCCCGCGCTGCTGCGGACCGGGTCGCGGGAGGTGCAGAGCTGCCGCAGCAGCTCGGTCCAGGCCGCAGCGCTCCACCCGGCCGGTCGCCGCGTCGCCCAGTCGTCGCGCAGGGCGGTGAACATCGCCGCGCCGATCGCCGCGCGCATCCGGTCCATCGCCGCCTCCTCGCCCGCCGCGCCCGTGACGACTTCCCGGAAGAAGAGCGCCGCGAGGAACCGGTCCACGCGCGGATGCCGGGGCGAGTCCGGGTCCGCGCCGCTCGACCGCATCAGCCGGGTACGCACACCCGCGGCCAGCGTCGACTGCTCGTAGACGTGCCGGTACTGCTGCAGCGGCGTCCGGTCGGCGACGGGCGCCAGGGCGGCCCGGACCGCCGATGCGGTGGCCGGATCGGCGAGGAGGTCAGCGCAGCGGCGCCGCCACCGGTTGGCGAACCCGTGGTCGCCGTCGAAGTAGCCCTCGACGAGCTTCGTGAACAGGTCCACCGGCGGCGAGCTGCGGGCGATGTCCCGGGTCCGCCAGCCGTCGGCGGCGTACCAGCCGGTCGGCGTGCCCGGGTCGTCGCCGAGGATGTCCTCGCCCAGGTAGAGCAGGGTCGGTTGAGCCGGACGCAGCGGCCGGTCCACCCGCATGATGACGTCCCAGGCCGACGGTGAGTGCCCGTTGTAGGTGCTCACGCCGACCCGGGCGTCCGCCGGCTCGCCGAACCCGGCGGTCTGGAACCCGGCCCCGATCGCCGACAGGGTGCCGACGAGCCCGCTCCACACGTTCTCCGCCGTCCGTACCGCGTCGCGGCCGCGGGATCGCTGATTCGGCACCAGGTAGCCGTGGTAGCGCAGCTCCTGGAAGAGGCAGTAGAGCCGGTCCAGTCCCGCCTGGACAGCCGCGTCGGTGCGCCCGGCGCCGCGCGGGCCGCAGGGGCGGCGGATGCCGTCGGACCGGGTGCCGGTGAGGTCGGCGGGGTCGTCGGTGCCGAGCAGCCGCTGCTCCTCGGGCGGCAGCAGCGACAGCAGGCCGAGCTCGGTCAGGCGCGCGGTGAGGAAGACGTTGCGCCTGCCTCGCCACCGGCGGCATGCCGCAGAGCGCTGTCCGGCGAGGTCGCCGTGATCGCCGGGGACGGTCCAGCGCAGGGTGCGGGTCAGGGCGTCGTCGAGGGCGGCCTGCCAGCGACGGTCGTGCCCGTGCATCCGGGGCGCCGGGAGCAGGTCCGGCCAGCAGTTCACGGCCCGGTCGGTGCGGGCCGGGTCGGTGGCCCGGCGTTCGGCCTCGGTGAAGATCCGCAACGCGCGTGCGTCCTCCAGCACCCGCAGCGATTCGTTGACCGCGCCGTGCATGCCGCGCAGCACCGCTCGCAGCCGCCGCTGCGCGGCGGTCGGGACCAGTGGCGGGTGCTGCGCGCAGGTCCACGCGACGACCGAGGCGGCCTGGCTCGCGGACACCCGCGGCGGAGGGGCCGCGCCGGGCCGGTGTGCGTCGCGGAAGGCGGCTCCGGCGGCCCGCAGCAGCGGCAGCCAGATGCCGCCGGCGCCGTCGGCGTGGCGGGCCAGCAGCCGGTCGTCCATCGGCCCGACCGGGTGGGCGGGCACACCGCGCCGCCGGGTGCAGTTGAGCCGCTCCCGGCCCCAGTGCCAGACGGCTGCGAGCAGGCACGACCGTTCGTAGGCCGACCATGCCTGGGCGTAGAGCCGTTCGCAATCGTCGAGGCGGCTGCGCAGCGGCACCTCGCCGGGCAACCCGGTGCCCTGGTAGAGGGCGTACTGGATCAGCTCGGCGGGGGTGGGCGGCAGCATCGCCGCTCGCGTGCCGGATACCGCCGAGCCGCTGATGGAATTGCCGGTGCCGACCGGTCCATCGGCGGTGGAAGCCGACCCGCCGGTCGCGGCGGCCGATCCACCGGTGGCTGGTCCGCCCGTGGTGGCGGCTGGTCCGGCGGCGCCGGTCAGCGCCCGCCACCGGGTGATCAGTGCCGTTCGGTCACGCCGCAGCGTCCGCATCGACGCCTGGTAACCGTCCGGTGCCGCGGTGCCCTGGGACTGCGCCGGGCGCGGTGTGCCGGGAGTGAGGGCCGGGGGCCGGGTGGGCGGCGGCTGGGCGTAGACAGCCGCCCGGTCCCGGCCGAGTCGCAACAGATCCGCCACGAAGGCCCGCTGTGCCGGGTCCAGGCCACCGGGTGGCTGCGGCGAAGGATCATCGGCCCAGGTGAGCCGGCCCGCCGTGCCGGTCAGGACGATCGGGTCGTCCTGGCGTCCGGTGGGGACCGTCATCGGTCACTCATCGGCGCCCGCCACCGCCAGCGGCTCGCCCCGCGCCACGTCGAGGGCGCCGGTCGGCGTCCACTCCGTCCACTGGGCGATCAGCTCGCCGGTCGGTTCGTTGGCGCTGGGCCGGTAGGCGGCGTACGTGTCGGCGGCGGCCCGGACCTGGTCGGCGATCGCCTGGTAGGCCGATCCGCGCAGGTCCGACCCGGGCAGCTGCCCGGTGTCGACGAAGTGCAGCCACGACTCCTCGAAGCCGGGACGGATCGTCAGCACGATCCGGGCCGCACCGGAGCGGAGGAACTGCAGGTGGTCGCTGTCGGCGTGGGTGAGACGCTGCTTGAAGTCCCAGCGCTCGTGGTCGGTCCAGAAGTAGGGGTAGAGGACGAAGTTGACGTTCTCCCACTCGATCGCGGTGTGGAGAAAGGTGATGAGCTGCCCGTGGCCCAGGGTCGCCTGCCAGGTGGCGTCGTCGGACACCGTGCCCCGGTCGCCGGAGTAGATCCCGCGGATCACCTCGTCGACGCGGGGGTCGTCGAGGTCGCCGGCTGCTCCCTGCTGTGAGTGCGGCAGCGACGGGGGATAGAAATTGAAGGTCGGGCCGAGCATCCACCGCAGGGCGCCCTTGATGACCTCCTCGCGTTCCAGCTGCCGCAGCTGCAGGGTGTCCACGGCTGCGAGCTGGTCGAGCAGCGCGTCGTGCCGCTGCCGCGCGGCGTCGACCTGCTGCTGGTGCCGGGTCGCCTGCGCTTCGGCGAGGATCGCGTGGGTACGCGATCGCCACACCTCCGTCGTCGGCGCCAGCGGGGTCACGGTGGCCCGCACGTGCAGGGTGAGCGTGGCGCCGTCCTCGGTGTCGTTGAACCACTCGTACCCGAAGATCCATGGATAGGTCCCGGTGAACGCGCCGTCGCCGATGAGGTTGGTGTTCTCGCCGCGCTTGGGATCGATCCGGCTGGTGATCCGCCGTGGCTGTTCGGGGGCGTCACGGCGGGTCGCCTCCGCGCCCTCCACGCTGACCGACTCGCGTACCAGGCGATAGCCCTCCGGGATCGGCAGATCCACCGTGGCCGAGCCGCCCACCTTGCGTCCGGCGTAGGTGACGGTCCGCGAGGACGCGACCTGCTGCGGTTCGGGTGCGGCGTCGACGGTGACTCCCAGCGCCGCCGCCTGCCGGGCCGCACCTGCCGTGGTGAGCCCCGCCGAGGGGGTCAGGACCGGGGCGGGCGCCTCCATCCGGACGCGCAGGTCCGCCAGCTCCCGATAGACCCGTAGCAGGTAGGAGCCGGGCTCCGGGATGGTCAGGTCGTAGGCCATTCGGGCGCCGTAGCGGTAGAGCCCGACCCGCCACTCGCGGACCATGCGGTGGAAGTCCCACCGGATCGCCTCGGTGGCGGTATTGGTCAGCTCACGGCTGCTGATCTCTTCCGTCTCCCACTGGGAGACGCTGCGGAAGGTGACCTTGTGTTCCTGTTTCGCCCGCGAGGCGGCTCGCTTGGTCAGCTCCCGCTGGTGCTTCTCGGACTCGGTCTCGGTGCGCGTCTTCTGGTCGCTGAAGGTGAACCCCGCGTTGGCCTGCACGTTGAAGACGCCGAAGTTCGAGCCGGCGGAGACCGCCGCCGACAGCGCGATCTGATGCGTCTGCTGGGTGGTGGAGGAGTGGGCCAGCTCCGACTTCTCCGCCAGCGCCTCCTCCCGCTCGGTCTCGGTGGTGGTCGCGACGAGCGACGCGAACTCCTTCTCCGTTCGCGACCACTCCCGGTGCTGGAGGCGTACGGTCTCGCCGGGCAGCAACGTGACCGAGTGGACCAGATCGCCGCGCAGATACCGCATGGGCGCGAAGTCGAGCCGCTCCAGGTAGAGGAATCCGATCCGGTCCTGGCGGGCCGCGCCGCGCAGCGCGTCGAGGGCCTGACGCCGCTCGACGACTCGGCGCTGGCGCGCGTCGAGGTACTGCGACCAGCCCGGTGCGAGCGCGACGGGCAGCGTGGTCGCGGTGCCGTCGACCGTCTCCACCACGCCGGTGGCCTGCAGGTAGCGCACGGCCGGATTGATCTGCTTGGCCAGCTCCACCGCGATCGGCGTCGCCACGGGTACCGCTGACGACGGCTTGATCACCGGCGCCGCGGCGGTCGGCTGGGCCAAGCCGGGAAGGTGCGCGATCTTCGCCGCCGCCGCCGCCGCCGCGTCGGCGAGGGACGGATGGTCCACGGTCACCGCTGTCGGCACGGTGCCGGGCAGCAGGCCCGCGACGGCGACCGTTCCTGCGGCGATGAGGTCGCGTTCGGCGGTGAGAGCGGCGTCGGCGAAGGCGGCGACCCGCTCGATCGGCACCGAGGCGAGCGCGGATGAGACCGTCCGCACGTCGCCCGCGTGCATGGCTGTCACGGCGCGAGCGAGTTCGGGTGCGTCGTGCGGGGACTGCCGGACGTGGTCGATGACGGCTGCCGCAGTGGCCGGGTCGGCGAAGACGGTGGCCAGCATGAACTGTTTCACCAGCACCTGCTGTTCCAGCACGGCGACGCCCTTCGGCGGCGACTGGTCGGCCGGGTCGGCGGTGGCACGGGGTGCGTAGACGCACGAGAACGTGGACCGGGTCTCCGGGTGCTGCGGCGGTTTCTCCACGGGCGTTGCCCTCCTGTCGACCGATCAAGGATCTGGCACGAGGGGTCGGTCGGCAAGATCGATCCTGGTCCGATCACCGACAGGGCGCCGGGTGTGCCGGGCCTGGTGATGTTGGTCGTGCGGATACGCGAGGTACGACTGAGACGGCTCAGGCCCGCAGGATCCGCCCGTGCAACTGGGCGAGGTCGTGGCCGAGGGAGATTCCCAGCTCCTGACGGTAACGGGCGTCGCCGTCGGCGTAGCAGGCCAGGGCCTCTGCTCGGCGACCGGATCCGTGCAGCGCACGCATCAGCTGTCCCCGGAACCGGTCGTGGAAGGGCCACGCCCGCACGGTTCCGGTCAGCTCCGGGATCAGCCGCTCGACGGCGCCGAGCTCCAACTCGGCCTCGAACCGGTCGGCCAGGACGGCCAGGCGCCGCTCTTCCAGCCGGTGGCGCTCCCGGTCGGCGAGCTGCTCCGTTACTCCGTGCAGGGCTGGGCCTCCCCACTGTCCCAAAGCGAGCTGGAATGCGTCCGCGGCCCGTCGTGGCTGCCGGTCGGCGAGGGCGGCGCGTCCCAGGGCCGTGTATGCGTCGAAGCGGGCCAGATCCAGATCGGCGTCGTCGGCGTCCAGCTGGTAGCCGTCGTAGCGGCGGTGGATACGGCCGGACGGCCCGGCCGCGCGGCGTATGCGGGAGACCAGGTTGTGGAGCTGGGCCTGCACCGATCGAGGGGGATCATCGCCCCACAACAGGCTCATCAGCGTCTCCGTGGACACCGTGCGGGCCCGGTTCAGCAGCAGTACGGCGAGGATGGTGCGTTGCTTGCGCCCGCCCAGCGGCAGCGGTGCACCGTCACGGCGTACCTCGACCGGCCCCAGGATGTGGAAGGTCATGGACCGATCATGGCCGTGGGATCGCTGCCGTTGAACAGTCCGCGGTGTTCGGGATCGTTCGGGTCGGTGTGCATGGCGGATGCATAGGTTCGCCGTGAAGGTCGTACCGAGACTGCTGCCATGCGCCTGTTCTCGCGTAGCACCCTCAGTCTCCTCACCGTCCTCATGGTCGCCGTGACGCAGGTCGTGGTGGCTGAAGCATCCGCTGCCGCCGTCATGCCCTCCGCAGCCTCCGCATCCGTCCCGGCCCGCGACGCCGCCGACACCACCCGCATCCGGGCCTCCGACCGGGCGGAGATCCTCGGCACCGGCTGGGCTAGCTCGGCCGACCGGGCCTGGCGGGTCGACGGCGACGCCGCCGGGCTGCATGTCCTCGTCGCGGCGGCAGCCGAGGGGTACGCCTGGCGGACAGCTGCGACGCTGGCGGAGCCCGGATTCGGCGACGACATGTGGATCGGCAACGCCTGTGTCACGGCCTCCGGACGCCGGCTCGCCGTGGCCTACGCACCGCGGCTCTTCACCAACGACAGTGTCCTCCAGGCCCGGGGCGCCTTCACCGCGATCGTGGACCTGATCAGCGGCGAGGTCGCCAAACTGCCGTTCACCGCCACGCTGGCCTACTACAGTCCCGGTTGCGGTGAGGGTGAGGCCGCCGTGTTCACGCAGACCGCCGGCGACCACGCGCTGCGTACGCGTCTGATCAGGGTGAACACGGCGACGGCCAAGCCGGCGCCGCCGATCGACCTCGACGGCCAGGTGACCTCCGCTGTTCCGGTGGCCGGGGCGATCGTCGCCGCCGACTCGGCACGTCTGGTGCGCGTCGACGCCACCGGACGCCGCAGTGTCGTCGCGCGGACGAACGCCGTCCCATTCAAGATCACGGCTGCGGCCGACGGCAGCCTCGCGTTCCTCGACCGCGACGGCGACACGGCCCTCGTCCGTCGCCTGGCCGACGCCCGATCCGCCGTCCTGTCCACGGTGGCCACCGGCGCCCTGACCGAGATCGACCTGACCAGGGACGCTGCTGGTCGACCGATCGTCACCGGCGAGGGGACCCGCGCCGCGGGAGCCGGGGCGGTCGTGCTCTCGGGCGCTCCCAAGGGCGCGCTGGCGTCGACCCTCGGCCAGGTCCTCACGTGGACCGAGCGCGGCGACCCGCGCGTCCCCGACGCCGATCCCCAGCACGTTCGCACCACCGGCATCCAGCTGCGCTCCTCGGCCACCGGCCGGTCGGCGAGGTTCGAGGTCCGCCCAGGCACTCGACCGGCGGCACCCGGCGCGGGCAGCAGCCGGTCCGGTACGCGATCCGGCGCCGCCCCGACGCTGGTCGGATCGCCGTCGAACCCGGTCGAGGCCGAGCGCACCTGCTCCGTGCCCCGCAACGACGCGTGGAACCAGGTGATGCAGCCCAAGCCGCGCCAGGTGGAGTGGGCGGTGGACCAGGCCGTGCGCAACGTGCTGACGGTCGCGCGCCCGGCCAACTGGAAGAACCTGGGCATGCCGGCGTACACGCCGCAGGGCCTGTTCCCGCCGGTCGGGCTGAGCGGCGGAGGCTACGTCCCGGCCCAGGTCATGCTGGGCATCGCCGCCCAGGAGTCCAACCTGTGGCAGGCCACCGGCCGCGCTCTGCCCGGGATGACGGGCAATCCGCTGGTGGGCAACTTCTACGGGCGCGAGATCTACGACGCCGACCCCGGCAACGACTGGGACATCCACTGGTCCGGCGCCGACTGCGGCTACGGCATCATGCAGTTCACCGATGGAATGCGGCTGGCCGGCCGGGAGCGGCCGGGCGAGACGGCGCTGCCCTACGACAAGCAGCGGGCCGTGGCGCTGGACTTCGCCACGAACGTGGCCGCCGGGCTGCAGCTGCTGCAGCAGAAGTGGAACCAGACCCGGGGTGCCGGGCTCACCGTGAACAACGGCGATCCGAAGTACCTGGAGAACTGGTTCTTCGCCATCTGGGCGTACAACTCGGGATTCCACGCCGACCAGGGCGACGGCTCCGCGTGGGGGGTGGGCTGGCTGAACAACCCCGCGAACCCGAACTACCCCGCGAACCGCAGCTCGTTCCTGGACACCACGATGGCCGACGCGGCGCACCCGCAGGACTGGCCCTACCCGGAGAAGGTGCTCGGCTTCGCCGGGCACCCGATCGAGCTGCCCGAGGCGCCGGGCGTGACGGTGGCGGCGTTCCGCCCGGCGGTGTGGAACGGCGGCCCGGACGGTGGTCCGATCAACCGCCGACAGGTCAAGCCGCCGGTGAACCAGTTCTGCGACACCACCAACAACTGCGTGCCTGGCGGGCACTACCTGCCCGACGACCCGGGGGTCGTGGGCGAGCCGGCGGGCCCCTGCGCGCACCAGAACCCGTCCGGCCAGTACGACCTGAAGTGCTGGTACCACCGGGGGACGACGTGGAAGGCCGACTGCGTCCAGACGTGCGGCTACGAACTGCTGCGCTTCGACCCCGGCTACGCCTACCAGGACGACGGGACCTCCTACCCGCCCAGGTGCGATGTCAACGGTCTGCCGCCGGGCACCGTCGTCATCGACGACATCCCCGCCAACGCCCCGATCGAACGCCCCAACTGCGGGCGGCCGTTCACCGACGGCGGATCGTTCACGTTCACCTTCGGGGCCGACGCCGCCGGCAACTACCCCTCCAAAGCCGACACCCATCAGTTCGGGGCGGGCTTCGAGGGCCACTTCTACTCGTCGTTCGGACGGGGGGCCGGCTACAGCCCGCCCTTCGGCGAGCCGCGCATGCGGGTCACCGGCACCTGGCGGGCGACGCAGGCGGTCCACGGCTATCTGCGGGTGAAGGTGGCACTGCCCGACGTCGGCGCCACCGAGCGACTGGCCCGCTACGACATCGACCTCGGCAACGGCCAGACCCGCTTCCGCGTCATCCCGCAGCGCAGCACCAGCAACACCTGGTGGGACCTGGGCACCTTCCGCTTCGACGGCATCCCGGCGGTCAGCCTGAGCACCTACACCGTCGACGGCTACGGCGACCACACCGTGGCCTGGGACGCGGTCGCGCTGGTCCCCTCGGTCCAGCCGTCGGCGAGCTACGTGGCGATGGGCGACTCGTACTCGTCGGGCGAGGGCCTGGCGCCCTACCGGGCGGGAACCGACATCCCCGAGGGCGACCCCGAATCGAACACCTGCCATCGCGCGCAGCGCGACGCCTACCCGTCGCAGGTCAAGGTGCCCGGCCACAGCACCACCATCGAGCAGGAGGCCGCAGCGGGCAATGCCAACTTCGCCTTCATCGCCTGCTCGGGGGCGAAGACCACCAACATCACGCGGACCGCCTACAACAGTCCGCCCTCGCCCGGCGACGCGGCGGGTCACACCGACTGGGGGATGCCCGCCGGCACCGACGAGCGCAGGTTCCTCTACAACGGCGAGCTGCCGCAGGTCGAGCAGGGCTACCTGGATGTAGACACGACCCTGGTCACGTTGAGCGTCGGCGGCAACGACGCCCGATTCACCGAGGTGATCCGCGGCTGCGCCCTGTCGCTGCAGCTCTGCTTCGACGACGCCTACCACCTGACCCGCGGCAACGGTGTCGTCGATCCGGACCCGATGAAGGTCTACGAGAAGGCCCTCATCCGCGAGCAGCTCGGTACCCATCTGAAGGCGGCCTACCACGCGATCCATGCCAAGGCGCCGAACGCGACGATCGTCGTCCTGGCCTATCCGCAGCTGTTCGAGGACTTCGCCACCATCAACACGTGCGCGCTCCTCACACCCGACAAGCTGAACTTCCTCAACACCTTCGCCGACCTGCTCACCATCGCGATCGGGAAGGCGGTGCGGGAGGTGAAGGCCGAGGGCATCGCGAAGATCAGCTATGTCAACACCACCCAGCGCTGGCGTGACGGTGTCAACCGGTGGCCCTGCGGCCCAGCGACGCTGCCCGTTCCCGCGCCCTGGACCTACCCCGTCATCCCGGGCTGCTTCAACGGCGGCATCGAGGTTCCCTGCAAGGCGAGCTTCCACCCCACTGTCCCGGGCCACGTCGAGCTGGCCGACCTGGTGAACACGCAGCTGCGCGGGCACAGCACGGCGTCCCAGATCCAGGCCCACATCGAGGCTTATGCGCAATCCCGGACAGATATGCCGCAGTGGACCACGCTCACAGCTCCACAGGCTGCGGTCATC
Source organism: Allocatelliglobosispora scoriae (assembly GCF_014204945.1). NCBI lineage: Bacteria > Bacillati > Actinomycetota > Actinomycetes > Micromonosporales > Micromonosporaceae > Allocatelliglobosispora > Allocatelliglobosispora scoriae. The sequence goes on along the minus strand of NZ_JACHMN010000002.1, from coordinate 625,588 downwards.
GCTCAGCTCTGCCTGGACTACACGTTCCGGGGCGGCGTCGTCGGCGATCCCTGCATGACCGACGCGATCCTGGTGCCGACGACGAACGACGCCAGGGGCGCGGCCGAAAACGACGACTTCGCGCTGCAACGCAATCCCGCTTGGGTCGAACTGAACTACACCTCCGGGGCGCAGAAAAAGGCCCTGCACGGCATCACGAAGAGCTGGATGAACAACAACGCCTACCGGCCCAACGTCTGCCCCGTTCCGCGCAAGGACTACCCCGAGGCCGAGTTCCAGTGCGACGAGTACCCGTTCTATGCCAGCCGGCTCGGAGGCGCCTGGGACTTCTACGAAACCAAAGGCATCGAACAGTTCTCCGAGAGCTCGACCTCGCTGCGGATGATCCCGGGTCCGGAGAACCTCGCCGAAGGAAGGCTGATCAGCCAGCTGGTCTCCGGCAGCCGGTGCAACTTCACGAGCTGGGGTACCCCGCAGGCGATCCCCGGCCAGCCCCCGGTTCATCCCGGCAGCAAGTACCTGACCATCCCGTACATCGTCGCAGACGGGTCGGCACCGCTGTCGACCTACATCTGCCCGGCCTAAGGAGAAGAATGTCTCTGCTCAAGCGTGCCGCAGCCCTGCTCGGCGCCATCGTGCTCGCCCTCACCGGACTGGCGGTGGTCGCACCGGCCGCCCACGCCGATCCCGGCTGGGACACCGGCATCCCCACGTCCTGGCGAAGGGCTTCGATCTTCGCCGGCACCGAGAACATCAACCTCAACTCCCGCCGCCTGGTCTTCGAGGTCGACCAGTACAGGGGCGATGGCTGGGGAGTCCAGCTCGGCCCGGCGCTGGCGCACACCAACCAGATCTGGGCCATGCAGGCGGCGTCCGAAGGCGGGTTCTACTACCACGCCGGATACGACCAGAGCCTGTGCCTGGACTTCGACGGCGATCCCGGCTACGGCAACCAGTTGAAGGTCCGCAACTGCGACGGATCCGCCTCGCAGCGGTGGTTCCCCATCTGGCGTGACGGCGGCTTCGAGCTGGCCACCCACAGCGACCGGAAGTGGTGCGTAGACGTGCCGAACTCCAACTTCGCAGCCCCGCAGCAGGGTCAGATCTGGAACTGCAACCACACCGCGGCGCAGTTCTTCACCGAGTCCGGCTGCCACGGCTGGAGCTGCACCGGCCTGTGGCCCGACCAGATGGGCTGTGACCTGGACGCGACGACGGTCTCCGACACCACCGGCTCGGACGGTACGCGCATCACGGTGCACACGTCGGGCTACCGGTGCCTGTCGGTCTGGACCAAGATGACGCTGAGCTCGGTGTGGCAGCTGCCGAGGTGGGCCGAGATCCGGGCGTACCCCTCCGGCGGGTCGATCTACTACCGCAACCAGCAGGTGTCGCCAGGGAACATGGTCTGGACGCCGATGCTGGACCGGACGCCGTCCGGCACGGTCTTCAAGGGCTGCCTCGTCAACGAACTCAACAACCGCGACGGCTGGTGCGGGCCCGGGCTCTCGTTCTGACCGGTCACGCGTTTCGGTTGCCTCCACAATTCCAGCACCCGTACCGGATGGCGCACGGCGCGGTTCTACCGATAGCACCGTGCGCCGCTGAAGCCCAGGGACCGGCTATGCCCGGCCCCTGGGCTTCGGGCCGGGCGGTTCGAAGCCGCCGTGCCGCGCCAGCCGCGAGGCGTGGCTCGCGTAGGTCCGAGCGTCGACGGCGAGACCCAATCGTGTCGCGGCATCGGCCAGCCCGGTGAGCGCCTCGATCTCGGCCCGGCGGAGGTTGATTCGGCGGGCCAGCCGCAGCCCCCGGTGGAACAGCAGCCGGGCCAGGCGGTATCGGCCCAGACGCAGTCGCGCCTGGGCCAGCCCGATGACGCAGCTCGCCTCCCACTGCAGGCTCCCGGCTCGGCGGGCCGACGCCAGCGCGATCAGCGCGAGCGGCAGGCCGGTCTGATGATTCCCGGCTCCATTGTGGATGTCGGCGGCGGTCTTCATGGCCGCCAGCGCGCCGAGTGGGTTGCCGATCTCGTCGAAGATCCGCCAGGCCAGCGCGCTGTCGGCGAGCGCGGCTTCTGCCTCGCCTCGCTGACTGCGCACGATCGCCAGGTTGATCAGCACGGCCGCCTGTCCGCGGCGCGAATCGACGAGCCGATGCAGGCGCAACGCCTCCTCCAGGAGCTGGAACGCGTCGTCGAGTCGGCCCTGCCCGATCCGCACCGTGGCGAGGTTGTTGCGCCGGACCGCCTCGGTGCCCGGCAGGCCCATCTCCCGGGCCAGGTCCACGGCTCGGCTCAGATACTCCCCGGCCAGATCGAGCTCCCCGAGGCGCGAGTACATGACGCCGGCCCGGTCCAGCGCCGCGCGTTGCCCCTCGCGCCAGGACGCCGCTTCGGCGAGGCGCAGCGCCTCCAGGAAGTGTTCAAGTCCTTCGCGGGTACGCCCCTGCAGATCGGAGTCGTTGCCCAGCACCAGCCGTGCGGCAGCCTCCGCGCGCACGTCGCCGTGGCCCCGGGCTGCCTTCAGCGCGGCGGCGCCGATCTCGGGCCAGGCCAGGGCAGTCCGAGCGGACAGCTGGTAGATCCGCAGTGCGTCGGCGAGCTGCCATGCGAAAGGGGCGAGGTCGAGCTCCTCGGCCTCCAGCACCATCGCCTCGAGGTTGAGCGCCTGGCTGTCGAGCCAGGCCAGGGCCGTCTCCAGCGACGAGAAGATCTCCCGCTCGCCGTCCGACGGGCTCGCACCCTGCGGGTCGAGTAGGTCGGCCACGGCGCTCACCCGCTCCAGATGCCAGGTGTACGCCCGGCGCAGCGCGTCGGCGTCGCGGCCGAGGTCGCGGGCGTAGACGCGGAGCAGATCATGCAGCCCGAACCGCCCGTCGCGGTCGGCGGCCAGGTTCTCCTCGATCAAGATGTCGAGGGCGTCGGCCGCCGCGACCCGGTCGACGGCGAGCGCGGCAGCCACTTCGTCCACCCCTGCCGAACTGCTTGGCAGACAACCGAGGAGCCGGAACACGGCGCGCGCCGACTCGGGCAGCGATTGGTAGGACGAGTCGAAGGCGACCGCCACGGCGGAGCGGTCGTCACCGTGCGTGCGCAGTTGGCGGAGCCGATCGTGCCCGGTCAACCGGTCGAGGCGCTCGATCAGCGACGCCCCCGAGGAGCGGGCCAGCGTCGCGGCGGCGATGCGCAGCGCCAGCGGCAGGCGCCCGCAGGCCTCGGCCAGCCGGGTCGCCTGGGCCGGCTCGAGCCCGCCGAGAATGGAGTCCAGCAGTTCGCGGGCATCGCCGTCGGCGAGCGGCGGCACGGGAAGCACGGCGGCGCCCTCGGCCGCGACCAGGCCGGTCAGCGCGGTCCGGGCGGTGACGAGGACGAGGCAGTCGGACGTGCCTGGAAGCAGCGGCCGGACCTGATCGGCGGCGGCCGCGTTGTCCAGCAGAAGGAGGACACGTCGGCCGGCGAGCAGCGAGCGCAGAGCCGACGAGGCGTGCTCGACGTCCGGCGGGACCTGACCCACCGGGACTCCGAGGCCGACGAGCAGCCGCCGCAGGGCCTGCGTCGGCCGGGTACGCCGCCGCTCACCGTAACCGTTCAGGTCGAGGTAGAGCTGGCCGTCGGGATACCGTTCCTGGGCCCGGTGCGCCCAGTGCAGCGCCAGCGCCGTCTTCCCGACCCCCGGCGGGCCCGTGACCACCACCAGGCGGCGCTGCTCGCTCAGGCTGTCCAGCTGGGCGCATTCGCCGGCGCGGCCCACGAACCCGTCGACGTTCCAGGGCAGCTGCCGGGGCTGGACCGGTGTCGCCGAGACCGGCTGCGGTGCCCTGGACAGCCGTGCCCGGGCCGCCAGCCACTCCTCGGCCTGCGCCTGCGTGGCTCCGCAGGCGGCGAGGAACGCCCGCATGACCTCCACTCTCGGCAGCGACGGCTTGGAGAGCATGTCCCAGACGGTGGTCGCCGGAAGCGGGTAGCCGGCCTGCCGGGCTCGCCGTGCGACGTCCCGAAAGCTCAGCCCCGCCCCGGTCCGGATCTCATTGAGCAGTGCCACCAGGTCCGCCGCCGATTCGGCGTCCGAAGGCCCGCTCTCGATTCTCCACACCAGACATCAACCGCTTGGATGTCGCGAACGGTTGTCGCCTCGATGTCTCCACAGTGAAGGGAGACAGCCGTTACCTGGCCGTTACATCCTGGAAATTTGGGGCTTGACGGAGATCTCTCGGTACGCAATCATCGATGAAATATCCTATAGGATCTTCCCTCCCTCAGGGAGCCGTCCCGAGAGGCATCACTATGAGATCGATGGTTCGGCTGGGTTCCACCGTAGTTCTGGTCGCCCTGGTCACCATGGCCGCCGCCTGCACCAAGAAGGAGGCCGACGACACGTCGGCCAAGACCCTGTCGGCCGACAAGGTCAAGGTGGCTCTCGTCCCCGGCGGAGCCCACCCCTACTTCCAGCCGTGGAAGAGCGCCGGCGACAAGGCCAAGGGCGCCTTCGGCCTGGGCGACGTCACCTTCAACGAGACCGCCGGCTGGGACCAGACCAAGCAGAACGACGTGCTCACGTCGCTCGCCGCCCAGGGTTACAACGCCTTTGGCATCTTCGGCGTGGCCCCGGAGAACATCAACGCCACGTTCGACAACCTCAAGCGCCAGGGCTTCCATGTCGGTTCGCTCGCCTCCTGCCCGGCGGGCGACACCAACAGCGCGGACTTCTGCCTCTCCACCGACGTGGAGCAGGCGGCCTACAAGGCGGCGAAGGCGGCCGTCGATGCCATGGGCGGCCAGGGCAACCTGGTCCACCTCACCGGCAACAAGGTCGACGCCAACACCCAGCGCCGCATCGCCGGCGTGAAGAAGGCGGTCGACGAGACCGGCGGCAAGGTCGTCCTGCTCGACACGATCACCGACATCGACAAGGACCTCCAGAGCGCGCAGAAGGCGGTCGCCGACCTGCTCGCCGCGAAGGGTGCCCAGGTCAACGGCATCGTCACCACCGCATACAACCCGGCGGTCGCCGCAGCTGAGGGCGTCAAGCTGACGAAGCTGCCGATCAAGGTCATCGCGATCGACGACGACCCGACGATCATCGCCGGTGTCAAGGACGGCTCGGTCGCCGCCACCGTCCTGCAGAACCCGCTCGGCCAGGGCTACGTCGGCGCGTACGCGCTGATGAAGCTCTCCGGGGGCTGCACGATGACGACCCCCGGCGTCATCATCGACTCGGGTTCGTTCGTCGTGACCAAGGCGAACGCCGACACCTACGACAACGACCGCCAGGCGAAGACGGACTCCCTCAAGGCCGACTTCGACAGCAAGTACCTCTCCTGCAAGTAGCACCCGCAAACGGCCGGGGCGGGTGCCCGCCCGCCCCGGCTCCGCACCACCCCTCGGATCGGAGCGCAGTGAAGGAAGAGACCGACACCGGCCAGCGGCGACTACCGCTGTGGGCCAACCCCCGCATCGGGCTGGTCGTCCTGCTGATCGTGCTGGTGACCCTCTTCACCAGCCTGCGGCCGGCATTTCTCAACACCCAGCTCACGCTGGTCCCGATGCAGGCCGACATGAGCGTCTACGTCGTCGTCGGCCTCGCCCAGCTCTCCGTGCTGTCGCTGGGGCACATGAACATGGCGGTCGGCCGGATGGCCGCGATGAGCGTCTTCGCCGCCGGGCTCGTGCACGACCGGCTCGACGCGCCGCTGCTCGTCACCCTCGGGGTGGGGCTGGCGGTCGGCGCCCTGCTCGGGGCGCTCGCGGGCCTCATCATCGCCAGCACCGGCGTCAACTCCTTCGTCGTCACCCTCGCGCTGGACTTCGCCCTGATCGGCCTGGTCTCGCTGCTCTACGCCACCTTCACCGACGCGGTCGCCTTCGCCGGGCAGCCCGACGGGATGCGGGCGCTGCGCACCGACACCCTCGCCGACTACTGCATGGGCGACGTCTGCGGTCCGCACGTGCCGCTCGTCGTACCCTTCGCGCTCATCGCCGTCCTCGTCGTCGGCCTCATCTTCCGCTGGTCGCGGCTGGGCCGGGAGGTGCTGATGACCGGCGCCAACCTCAAGGCCGCGGAGCTCTCCGGCATCCCCGTGCGGTCCCGCATCGTGCAGGCCCACGCCCTGTCCGGGCTGCTCGCCGGGCTGGCCGGGTTCCTGCTCTCCGCCAACAACGGCGCCTTCTCCGCCAGCATCGGCGACGGCTTCCTGCTGCCGTCGTTCCTCGCACCGGTGCTCGGCGGCACGCTGCTCGCCGGCGGCGCCGTCAGCGTCCTGGGCACCGTGCTCGGCACGGCGATCGCCCAGGTCATCTACAAGGGGCTCAACCTGCTGCAGTTCCAGGTCGACGAGCTCAAGCTCTACATCGGACTCGTGCTGCTCGTCGCGCTCTCGCTCGACCGGCTGCGCCACACCGTCGCCGAGAAGCGGGGTGTCCTAGCATGACCGCCACCACCGCCACCCCCTCCGTCGCCACACGCAGCCGTCGCACCGTGCGGACCGCCGAGTTCACCCTCGTCGCGCTCGCCGTCATCGGGTTCGTCGCGCTCTCCATCGCCACCCAGGGCAACATGCTCACCGCCGACACGCTCGGAGCGTTCTTCCGCTTCCTCGCCGTACCGATGGTCATCGGGCTGGCGCAGATGGTGGTGCTCGCTATCGGGCAGATGAACCTCTCGGTCGGCGTGCTGACCGGCTACTGCGCGATGATCGGCGCCTGGCTGATGATCGAAGTCGGGCTGCCCACGCCGGTCGCGGTCCTCGCCGCGATCGCGCTCGGCGCCCTCGTCGGGCTCGGCAACGGGCTGCTCGTCGTCTTCACCCGGATCAACGCCTTCATCGTCACGCTCGCGACCATGACGATCATCGAGGGCCTCCGGTACGGCGTGCACGGGCCCGGCACCTACCAGGACTACTCGCCGGGCCTGCAGTGGTTCGGGCAGAAATCGCTGCTGGGCCTGCCGCTCGTCTTCCTCGCCGCCGCCGTCGTCGCCGTGCTGGTCTGGCTCTTCTTCGCCCGCACCGTGGCCGGGCGGCACCTGCTCGCCAGCGGCGGCAGCCCGTTCGCGGCCCGCCTGTCCGGTGTCTCCAACCCCCGGTCGATCCTCATCGCGCACGCCCTGTCGGGGCTGCTCGCCGGGGTCGCCGCCGTCCTCACCCTCGCCCAGTCCGGCTCCGTCAACGCCACCATCGGCGACGACCTGCTGCTGCCCAGCTTCGCCGCGCCCATCATCGGCGGCGTCGCGCTCGCCGGGGGAGTGGTGAGCGTCCTGGGCACCTGCCTCGCCGCCTTCATCATCCGGCTCGTCGACGTCACCCAGGCCCAGTTCGGCATCAACCGGCGCTGGGTCGACCTCATCGTCGGCGCGGTCGTGCTCGGCGTGGTGCTTGCGGGAGCGCTGCGCGGCAAGATCACCCGCCGCACTGCCCCGGGGAGGACCTCATGATGCTGCTCGCCGAGAAACTCACCAAGACCTTCCCCGGCGTCCGGGCACTCGACGGGGCCACCCTCGCCGTCCGGGCGGGCAGCGTCCACGCTCTGCTCGGCGAGAACGGCGCCGGCAAGAGCACCCTCGTCAAGCTGCTCACCGGCGTCTACAAACCAGAGGCGGGGCGGATCCTGCTCGACGGCGCGCCCGTGCAGCTCGGCAGCCCCATCGAGGCGCTACGGGCCGGAATCGGGGTGGTGCACCAGGAGCGCAACCTGGTCCCCGAGTTCAGCATCGCGGAGAACATCGCGCTGCAGCACCTGCCCCGGCGCTTCGGCCTCGTCGACCGGCGCCGGATGCGCGCCGAGGCGCAGCGCTGCCTCGACCTGCTCGACCTCCAGCTCGACCCCGACGCCAAGGTCGCCGGGCTCTCCGTGGCGCAGGCGCAGCTCGTCGAGATCGCCAAGGCGCTCTCGGTCGACAGCCGGGTGCTGCTGCTCGACGAACCGACCGCGTCGCTGACCGGGGACGAGGCGGACCGGCTCTACGCCATCGTCCGCAAGCTCACCGCCACCGGGCACGCCGTGGTACTCGTCAGCCACAAGCTGGAGGAGGTGTTCGCGGTCGCGGACACCGTCACGGTCCTTCGCGACGGACACAGCGTGGCCGAGGCGGAGGCGCTCTCGGCGTACACCCGGGATCAGATCGTGGACCTCATGGTGGGGCGCGAATATCGGTCGGTGGCGCTCGCGGATCGCGTCGCCGGCGGCCGCGAGACGCCGGCGCTGAGCCTGAGCGGCGTCAGCACGCGCCACGGCCACCGCGACGTGTCGCTCGCCGTCGCGCCGGGGGAGATCCTGGGCCTCTACGGGCTGGTCGGGGCGGGTCGCACCGAGCTCGCCCGAGCCGTGTTGGGCCTCGACGAGATCATCGCAGGGCAGGTCGCCGTGCACGGGAAGCCCGTACGCATCCGCGACGTCGGCGAGGCGCTGCGCAGCCACCGCATCGGCTACGTCTCGGAGAACCGCAAGGAGGAAGGGCTCTTCCTGGAGCAGCCCATCACCCGCAACGTCGCCGTGACCGTGTGGCGGCGCCTGGCCAAGGCCGGGCTCATCCCCGACCAGGCCGAGCGTAAGGTCGTCGCGGACTACACCGAGCTGCTCGGCATCCGGGCCGCCTCGCCGCAGCAGCTCGCCGGGCAGCTGTCGGGTGGCAACCAGCAGAAGGTCAGCCTCGCCAAGTGGCTCGCCGCCGAGTGCGACATCCTCATCGTCGACGAGCCGACCGTCGGCATCGACGTGCGGACCAAGGCGGCGTTCCACGAGCTCATCGCCCGACTGGCGAGCGAGGGCCGGGCGATCCTGCTCATCTCGTCGGACCTGCCGGAGGTGATCACGCTCGCCGACCGGGTCGCCGTCATGGGCGATCGGACGATCCTCGGCGAGCTGCCCAACGACCGCGACTACGCCGCGATGAGCCAGCGCATCATCCGCCTCATCCATGCCCCGGTCGCGGCGTCACTGAAGGAGCCCGCATGAAGATCCTCGCCGTCGACACCTTCGACATCCGCTTCCCGACCTCGCGCGAGCTCGACGGCTCCGACGCGATGAACCCCGACCCGGACTACTCGGCGGCATACGTCGTGCTGCGGACCGACTCCGAGTTCGAGGGGCACGGCTTCACCTTCACCATCGGCCGCGGCAACGAGGTCTGCCGGGCCGCGATCGACGCGCTCGCTCCGCTCGTGATCGGGCAGGACGTCGACGACCTCGGCGAATTCGCCCGCCGGTTGACGCACGACTCGCAGATCCGCTGGCTCGGGCCGGAGAAGGGCGTCATCCACCTTGCCGCCGCAGCCGTCATCAACGCCGCCTGGGACCTCGCCGCGAAGGCCGTGCGCAAGCCGGTCTGGCGGTTCCTGTCCGAGATGAGCCCCGAGCGGATCGTCGACGCCGTCGACTGGCGGTACCTCTCCGACGCTCTCACCCCCGACGAGGCCCTCGACATCCTCACCGCCGCGGTGCCGGGCCGGTCGGCGCGGATGGCGGAGATGCTGCGCGACGGGTTCCCCGCATACACCACGTCGCCGGGTTGGCTCGGCTACGACGACGAGAAGCTCACCCGGCTCGCCAAGCAGGCGGTGGCCGACGGCTACGGCCAGATCAAGCTGAAGGTCGGCGCCGACCTCGATGACGACATCCGTCGATTCGCGCTGGCCCGGGCCGCTGTGGGACCGTCGATCCGGATCGCGGTCGACGCCAACCAGCGCTGGGACGTGGACGCGGCGATCACCTGGATGAAGGCGCTCGCGCCGTTCGATCCATGGTGGATAGAGGAACCGACGAGCCCCGACGACATCCTCGGCCATGCCGACATCCGGCGCGCGCTCGCCACCGCCGGTCCCGGCGGGAAACGGGTACCGGTCGCCACCGGCGAGCACGTGGCCAACAGGGTCATCTTCAAGCAGCTCCTGCGGGCCGAGGCGGTGGACTTCGTGCAGCTCGACGCGTGCCGGGTCGGCGGGGTCAACGAGAACATCGCGATCCTGCTGCTGGCGGCGAAGTTCGGCGTACCGGTCTGCCCGCACGCGGGCGGTGTCGGGCTCTGCGAGCTGGTCCAGCACCTGTCGATATTCGACTACATCGCGGTCTCCGGCGACCTCGCCGACCGGGCCATCGAATACGTCGACCACCTGCACGAGCACTTCATCGATCCGGTCGTGATCTACCAGGGGTCCTATCTGGTGCCGCGGACCGCCGGATTCTCGGCGCAGATGCGTGCCCAGTCGCTGGCGCGATACGCCTTTCCGGACGGCGAGGCCTGGCAGTGACTTCGCTATCGTATTGGATATAGCTGTGTCGGTTGAATCTTGGCGGAAGGGAAGTACGCTCATGACCTCTCCCGCGCCGATCCCGCGGCTGCGCCGTTCGATCCTGGGCGACGACGTCTACGAGACGATCACCGCGCTCATTCTCGAGCACTCGATCGCACCGGGCGACCGCATCAATATAGACGCGCTCGCCCGGCAGCTCGACGTCTCCGCCACCCCCGTCCGGGAAGCGCTGGCGAGGCTGGAGTCCGACGGGCTCGTGCGCAAGCGCGCGCTCGTCGGCTACACGGTCAGCCCGCTGCTGACCCGCGCCGAGTTCATGGACATGTTCGACATGCGCCTGGTCCTGGAGGGCGCGGCGGCGCGGTGGGCGGCGGAACGGGCCGACGACGACACCCGGCAGCAGATCCTGCGCGAGGCCGGATCGATGGTCGTGCCCGAGTCGACCGAGGCCGACGGGTGGCAGGCGCACGCCGTATTCACCAAGGTCGACGCCCAGTTCCACGACCTGATCGCCGGGGCGGCGGACAACCCGCTGCTGCGCGACGGGATCGCGCGGCTCCACTCCCACCTGCACATCCACCGGCTCTATTTCCCGTTCGGGCAGGCGGGCACGACGGGCGACGAGCATTCGCGGATCGCGTCGGCGATCAGCGCGGGCGACTCCGACGGGGCCGAGGCCGCGATGCGCGAGCACCTGATCCAGGCCCGGCAGCGGCACCTGGAGGTCTTCGGCGAGGCCTAGCGCCTGCCGATCCGCGCCTGGCGCCGATCACCGATTGGCAGGCGCTCGATTCCGCAATCTCGGTGTAATAGTGCGCCCGATGGCATAACATGTCGCTTTGGGCCGGGCGTTCGCCCGCTCTCGCACCTCACCGCGGGTGGCACCGCCGCCGGCCAACGCCTGTGCGAGGAGGCGACGTGTCCAGGGAAGTCACGCTCGGAGTACTCTCCCCCTTCCTGGGCGGGTGGTACTACGGGGGTGTCATCGCCGGCATCGCCCAGTCGGCTCCGCAGGCCGGCGCCAACGTCATCGCGATACAGACCTGCGACGCCGGCAGCGACCAGGAGGAGGTCCTGGAGCCGCCGGAGCTGCGGCACCCGCTCGCCTGGGACCACGCAGCCGGGTTCATCGTCATCCTGCGCGCCGCGACCCCCGCCTACCTCAAGTCGATCCAGCAGGCCGGCAAGCCCGTCGTGGTCATCAGCCACGACTTCGACGACCTCGACTGCCCGGTGGTGCTGCCCGACAACGTCACCGGCGTCCGCAAGGTCGTGGCGCACCTGATCGGGCACGGCCACCGGCGGATCGCGTTCGTGGGATTCCTCGGCGCCAACGACATCGTCGAGCGCTTCGACGCCTACAGCGAGACGCTGCGCGCGCACGGCATCGAGCCCGACCCCGGGCTGGTCTTCGCCGCCGACGACAACCTGCAGACCGGTGGCGTCGCGGCGGCGTACCGGATGCTCACCGTCGGGATCACCGCCACGGCCGCCTTCGTCGCCACCGACTCCAACGCGATAGGGCTCATGGGCGTCCTGAGCGCCGCGGGGGTCCGGGTCCCCGAGGACCTCGCGGTCGCCGGCTTCGACGATCAACGAGTCGCGGCGTACGCCAGGCCGAGGCTGACCACCGTCCGGCAGCCGGTGGAGATGCTGGGCCGGGTCGCCGTCGCCGAGCTGATGAAGCGGATCCGCAGCGAGACCACCGAGACCGGCCACCACTACGTGCCCACGGCGATGGTCCTGCGCGAGTCCTGCGGCTGCGCACCCGGTTCCGCCGCCCGCCCGGCCGACCTGGCGGAGCTGATCCGGCGGCTGCGTGCCGACGTCTCGCCCGTCGCCGGAGAGGTCGCGTCGGAGCGGGTCGTCCGTGACGTGGAGGTGATCGCCGCCGCGGCGACGACGGGGATCGGCGACGGGCAGGCCGAGCTCTGCGCGGCCGTCGACCGGCTGGCCCGCGCCACCGGCCGCCCGGAGATCCTGATGGACATGGCGAGCACCATCTGGGACCACGGGCGGGCGGCCGACGCCGACGCCGACGGTCTCCGCCGCAGCGGGGCGGTCGTCGAGTCGGTGATGCTGACGCTGATGCAGATCCACGGCCGGGCCCAGTTCGACGACAGCGACTTCCTGCTCGACACCCTGCGCCGGCACTACGACGTGAGCACCCACCTGCTGCGCAGCCACCGGGAGGACCCCCGTCGCCTGGACTGGCTCGAACGCACCCCGGCCCGCGCGGGCAGCCTCGGCCTGTGGTCGACCGACGCGCGGTCGGCGGGCGGGGATGCGGTGCTGGACATCGTCGGCGGTTTCGTGCGGGAGCGCAGCCCCGACACGGTCCTGCCGACGGCTCTCGGTGTCGGCAGCTTCCCGCCCGCGCACCTGCTGGAGATCGCCGGGCAGCGGCCAGACGGCGTGGTGTTCGTCGTGCCGGTGAAGGTCGACAACAGCGACTGGGGCCTGCTCGCGATCGTCGAGACCGCCGAACCGCAGGTCGCCACCGGCCGCGAGCCGGTCAACCACTGGGCGGCGCTGCTGTCGGCGACCCTCGATTACGAGAAGGTGCTGCGGGATCTGCGCCGCCGCAAGGACCAGCTGCGGACGGCAGCCCTCTACGACAACCTCACCGGGCTGCCCAACCGGACCCTCTTCCTCGACCGGCTGCGCCGCGCGATCGCCCGGGCCAGGCGGCGGGCCAGCGACCAGTTCGCCGTGCTCTTCCTCGACCTCGACGGTTTCAAGGTCGTCAACGACAGCCTGGGGCACGCGGTCGGGGACCGGCTGCTGGTGCAGGTCGCCGGGCGGATCGCCGACAACCTCCGCGACTCCGACACCGCCGCCCGCTTCGGCGGTGACGAGTTCATCATCCTGCTCGACGGCGTCGAGAGCCTGCAGACCGCCGTCGACGTCGCCGACCGGCTCCAGATCGCGCTGGTCCCGCCGTTCCACCTGGAGGACCAGGCGGTCGTCGTCAGCGCGAGCATCGGCATCACCCTGTCCACCGGCGGCACCGCCGACGCCGAGGGACTGCTCCGCGATGCCGACATCGCGATGTACTCCGCGAAATCTCAGCTCAAGGGCTCCTACGCCGTCTTCGACACGGCGATGCGGACCAGGGCGGTGCAGCGGCTGCAGATCGAGACCGAGCTGCGCCACGCGATCGAGCACGGCGGCATCGAGGTGCATTACCAGCCGATCGTGCACCTGGCGACGGGTCGGGTCCATGCCTTCGAGGCGCTCGCCCGCTGGCGGCACCCGGACCGGGGCCTGATCGCCCCCAACGACTTCCTGCCCATCGCCGAGGAGACGGGCCTGATCGTCGCGCTCGGCCGGCAGATCATCGCCGAGTCGTGCCGCCAGCTCGCGCAGTGGCGCCGCACCACCGGCCGCGCCGACCTGCGGATCACGGTGAACGTCTCGCACCGGCAGCTCTGGACCGGTGCCCTGATCGAGGACATCGACGCCTGCCTGCGGGAATCCGGCCTCGACGGCGGCAGTCTCGCGCTGGAGCTGACCGAGAGCGTCGTCATGCGCAACGTCGTCCAAGCCCGCACGATGCTGGAGGAGGTGCACCGGCTGGGCTGCTCGGTCTACATCGACGACTTCGGCACCGGCTACTCCTCGCTGGAAGCCCTGCACCGCCTGCCCATCGACGCGCTGAAGATCGACCGATCGTTCGTCTCCCGCCTGGGTGTCGACCTCAAGAGCAGCGAGCTGGTCCACTCGATCGTCCTGATGGGACAGAAGCTCGGCCTGGAACTGATCGCCGAGGGCGTCGAGTCCGAGTCCCAGCGGGGCCACCTGCTGCGCTTCGACTGCCAGTTCGGCCAGGGCTACCTGTTCGCGAAACCGCTGCCGGCCCCGGAGGCGGCGGCGCTGCTCGGCGCGGTCCGCTGAGGTTCACGCCGGAGGTGTGCTCGTCAGGTAGCGGTGGTCGTGGAACACGAGCGGGCTCCCCCCGGCGGCTCCGTGCGCGATGACCTCGCCCACGAGGACCAGGTGGTCGCCTAGCGTCAACCGGCGGTGCGTACGGCAGACCAGGTGGGCGAGCGCGCCGCCGAGGACCGGCTGGCCGGCGTGGCCGAGGCGCCAGGCGAGCCCGGCGAAACGGTCCGGGCGTGAACCCGCGAATCGCCGGGCGACGCCCTCCTGGGAGGAGCGGAGGACGTTCACGGCGTAGCCGCCCGCGGCAAGGAAGGCCGGGTAGCTCGCCGAGTCGCGGTTGAGGCACCACAGGACCAGCGGAGGGTCCAGTGACACCGAGGTGAAGGAGTTGACGGTCAGCCCGACCGGCTCGCCGCCGGTGTCCACCGTGGTCACGACGGCGACACCGGTGGCGTAGCTCGACAGGGTGTGGCGCAGAGACGTGCGGGCCTGCGCGTCACCCGGCATCGGTGCCTGGGCGATCGAGGTCATGACGCGCTCAGTTCGGCGAGCAGCGCCGCCGTGTCGGGGTCGTCCGGTGCGAGCTCCAGCGCGCGTCGCAGGTCGGCGACGGCCGAGGCGCGGCGGTCGGTCGCCTGGTATGCGGTGGCCCGGTTGTAGCGAAGCGCCGCGTCGTCGCCGATCTCGATCGCCCGGGTCAGGTCGGCCACTGCCGCAGCCGGGTCCCCCTGGTCGAACCGGACCGCGGCCCGCCCGGCCCAGGCGGCCTGCAGGGCGGGATCCCGCGCGAGGGCGGCGTCGAAGGCGGCTGTCGCCTCGGCGTACTCGCCCTTCTCGGCGTGCAGCTGGCCCCGGACGCAGTGCAGGTGCGGGTTGTCGGGGTCGAGGGCGAGGCCGGTGGCGACGTCGCGGGCGGCGGCGTCGTGGTCGCCGAGTTCGGCGAAGATGCCGGCGCGGTTGACGTACGCGTCGAGGAAGGCCGGGTCGAGCTCGATGACGTAGCCCAGCCCGGCGAGTCCGGCCTCGATCTCACCCGCGGCGAGCATCATGTCGGCCCGGTTGTAGTGCACCTCGGGGAAGGGCGGACTCATCCGGATCGCGGTCTCGTAGTCGGCGAGCGCCTCGTCGTCGCGCCCGAGCCGGCGCAGGATGTTGCCCCGGTCCAGGTAGTACTCGGCGTAGTGCGGGTCGGCGACGATCACGGCGGTGTACTCGGCGAGCGCCTCGTCGAGCATGCCGAGCCCGGCGAGCACCTGGGCCCGGTTGTAGAGCAGCACGGACCGGTGCAGCAGCTGCTTGTCGGGGCCGAGTTCGCGGTCGAGCCGGGCGAGGCCCTCCGTGACCAGGCGCAGCGCCTCGGGCAGGTTCTTCAGGTGCACCTCGATGAGGGCGAGCCCGTTCTGGTGGAAGACGGTCTGCATCGCGGTCGCCTCGGGGTCTGGCAGCAGTGACGCGAAGGCTATCGACTGGTTGATCCAGGCCTTGGCCAGCGTGTGGCTCTGCCGGTCGGTGTCGAAGTGCCGGGTGTAGAGCATCGCGGTGGCGTAGGCGGCTCCCATGTGGATCGCGGGGTCCACGGAGGTGACCCGGGCCTCGTCATAGAGCGCCTTCGCCTCGTCGGGACGGCCGAGCGCCGCGAGCGAGATCGTGATCTTGGTGGTGAAGGCCCACCAGTACTTGTCGCGCACCTGCCAGTCGACGACGTCGCGGCCGCGCTGTCCGAAGTCGATGGTCGCGTCGTAGAAGCCCATGGTGATGCAGTAGTTCAGCGCCGCGCGCAGCACCCCGGCGGCGAGGTTCTCCGGATCGGCGCCGCGCTCGCGGTGGAAGGGGATCGCCCCGAGGCGCGGCGAGAACCGGCCCTCGGCCTCCAACCGGGTGGCGCGAGCGTCGTGCAGCGCCGCCCGCTCGTCGTCGCCGATCAGCCGGTACGCCGCCAGCAGCTCCGGATCGTCGCTGGTCGCGTCGCCGTCCACGTAGAGCGCGGCCCGTTCGCCGACGCTCGACGGCAGGACCGCCGACGACCCGGTGGACTCCCCGGCGGTGGCCTCGCAGTAGGCGTGCAGCGCGTCGCCGAGCACCGCCGACGCGGGCTCCCCGGACGTGCGGACCACCAGGGTCAGCACCCGCGGATCGACCCGGCGGAGCAGCACGGCGAGCCACTCGGCGTCGGTCGGATCGGCGTGCTCGGCGTTCTCCACCACCAGCGTCCTCGGTTCGCCGCCGGAGAGCACGTGATCGCGCAGCAGCTCGACGAGGCCGTTGGCGATGCGCAGCGTACGCAGCCGGGAGTAGAACCGGGTCCGTTCCTCGGGCACGGAGAGCGAGGTCAGCGTCTCCCGGGTGGCGGGCACGACGCCGCGCAGGTCGGGCGCGGCGGAGAGCACCTCGATGTCGTGCGCCCGCACCAGTTCGGGCGTGCGCTGCAGCATCTGCGGCACCAGGGTGGTGAGCACCGTGCTCGCGGCGGTGTAGGGACCGCCGATGCGCCGGTGCGCGTCCACGGTCGCCAGCAGCCTCGCGGGCAGGTCGAGGGTCGCGGTGAGCCGTGATCGGTCAGCCCGCAGGGGAGCGATGATCCAGCGGTGGCGAGGGGTGTCGGGCATGGCGGGCTCCGTCAGGTGAGTACGTGGGTGAGCCGGGCCGCGGCACGGCGGCGGCGCCTGTCGCGGATAGCCAGGGCGGCGAGGACGAGCAGCTGGGCGATGTTCAGTGCGAGGAAGACCAGGCTGTCGGCGAGGGTGTCCCAGCTCTCGCCGCCGCCGAAGCGTCCGAAGATGCGGCTGAAGACCTGCCAGGCGGTCGGCACCATGACGAGCAGCAGGGTGCCGATGGAGAAGGCGTATCCGGCGGGCAGCAGCCAGGCGTACCAGCGGGCGACCGCGCGGTCGCGGGGCGGCAGGGTGGATTCGTCGGTGACCCGGTCGGGCCGGCGCAGCAGCCGCCACACCTTGTTGCGCAGGATCTTCTTCGCCGTCGACTGCAGGTCGCCGCAGCCGAGCACGGTCACGACGAGGAAGTAGAGGTCGGTCTGGAGGTAGAAGTAGAACTGCCAGACGACCCGCAGCAGGGTGGTGAATCCGAGTGCGAGGGCGACGCCGCCGGCGGCCGACACCGTGCCGTCCGCGCGCAGGGTGGCTGCGGCGAGCACGGTCAGTGCGGCGAGGACGACGAGGTCGGCGAGGATCCCGGCGAGGATGGGGAGGTAGCGCTGGCGTCTCGGCACGGAGACGAGCCCGTCGAGGTTGGTCTCGAAGACGACGAAGTAGAGGCGTCGGCCGACGCCGAGCGACGAGCGCAGGCCCAGGCGGCGCCCGGCGAGGGCGTGGAAGCCCTCGTGGATCAGCAGGCCGGGGATCTGGCCCAGCAGCAGCACGAGCCCGACGACGGTGACATAGGGACTGAAGAAGATGTTGTGATAGCTCGGCCGGACCGCCGGCGTCGTGATCATCACGGCGATCGCCGCGACGATCAGGCTCGCGTAGGCGAGCCAGCCGATCGGGCCGAACATCACCCTGGCCAGGCGCTGCCACCGCAGGGGCGGTGCCGCGCTGGCGCTGCCCGACGCACCGTCGATGAACTCGAGCTCGGTCAGCGCGTCCAGGAACTCCACGACGTCCACCTGCTCGCCGTAGGTGTCGGCGTACCAGCGGGCCGCCTCGTTGGGGGAGAGTCCTGCGGCGAGCCGCCGCACGAGAGCGGCGCCGTCGGCGGGCAGCACGCCGTAGGAGTCGGTCGCCTGGCATCCGACCGTCACCTCGTCGCCCTCGACCAGGTAGGTCAGCGGATGCAGCGCGACCGGCCGGTCCAGGTCGAAGCCGGTGCTCTCGGTGGCCGATGCGGTCATCGCAGCCTCCTTCGGGTAGTCGGTCCGTGGCACTCGCGTTCCCCGGGCCCGGCCGGAGCCGGGCCCGGGGAGGGGCTGCTAGACGTCACACGGCCAGCCGCCGTAGAGGGCGGAAGCGGCGCTGGTGAGCCGGACGGAGCCGGCCTTGCGCACAGTGATCTTCTTCATTGGGAACCTCCCCACGAGTGCTCGATCGGTCATCGGGTCGGCGGCAGCGGTGCCCGCCTGGGGTCCAAGAGTCGGGGCAACTGCCATCGACCGTCAACGATGTACAGGTGGGCGTGCGGGATCGCGCACGCCGTCGCGGCCGTCGTGCCTGTTCCGGGCCCGCCGGTGCTGTGCGCGATCGCGCACCGGCGCGGTCCGGCTGCTCCCGCCGTGTGGATCGGGTGAACGGGGGATGTTAAGCATCGATGAATGGCTATGGTCTATATATTGATGAAGAGCTATGGTGATGCCTGTTGCCGACCGGTCGGCCGTCTCGACGGACCGACCGGACGGTGTCGGGAGAGGGGGTCGAGATGACCGACGACCAGCGGTTCTCCGCCGGTGCGCCGATCCCGTCGCTGGTGCGCTGGGGCAGGTCTCCCGACGCGGATCTCGTCTACCGCGCCATCGTCACGCGCGGAGCGGGCACCGCAGCGCGGATCGCCGACGACCTCGGGCTCGGCCGGCAGCGGGTCCGCGACGCGCTCGGCGAGCTGCAGGCGATCAACGCGGTCACCCTCGACCCGCAGCGGCGGTGGCACCCCCGGCCGCCCGCCGAGGTCGTCGCCGACCTGCGGCGCAGCCGGTCACGCCCCTTCGACGGCCAGGACCAGCACCAGCGCCACCGCGACCTCCTGCACCGTCTCGCGCCGGACCGCAACACCATGCTGGGGTACGGGATCCAGCACCTGCCGACCCGTCAGGCGGCCCGCGACCGGCTCGCCGCACTGGTGGCGATAGAGCGCCACGAGCACCTCGCGATGAACATCGAGCAGTCGATGGACGTCGAGGTGGCGCAGGCGGCGCTCCCCATCCACCGGGCGCTGCACGCCCGGGGCATCCCGACCAGGACGATCGGCCCGCCGCCGCTCGACGGCGATGCGCTGCGGCCGGAGATCCGCGAACTCGGGCGGCTGCGGATGGAGAGCCGCGACAGCCTGGACGTGCCGCTCAAGCTCTTCGTCATCGACCGCCGGGTGGCGCTGTTCCCGCTCGTCCCGCACGACCACGACCGTGGATTCCTCGAGATCTCCCAGCCGCCGCTGGTCGAGGCGCTGCTCGCCCAGTTCGAGCGGCACTGGGCCGCGGCGATCGACCCGGAGGAGCACCGCATGCCGTCGACCGCGCTCACACCCCGGGAGCAGAACCTCGTCGCCCTGCTGGCCCAGGGGCACACCGACGCCTCGGCCGCGCGGGAGCTGCGCATCGGCGTCCGCTCGGTGACGAAGATCATCCGAGGGCTGATGGACCGGCTCCACGTGGAGAACCGGTTCCAGCTCGGGCTCGCGCTCGGCATCCTGCGCGCCGCCCACCTGCCGCCCGTCCGACCCGCCCACGACTCAACGGAGCGTCGATGACCAACGCCACTCGTACCCTGCTCGCCTGCCTCGTCCTGGGCTTCCTGCTGCTCGCCGGCGGCCACGGCATCCCGACCGCCGCCCCGGCGACCGCGATCCCGGTCGCCGCCGTCGGCGATCCGGAGCCGTGGCCGCACTGCGCGGGCTGCATTCCGTGACGCGAGTCATGGAAGACGCAGGTGGGTCTCGCTGAATGCGATGCGCGTCTCGTCGACGGTGGCCTCGCAGGTGAAACGGTCAGCGGCGTGCCGCGCTGCGTGGTCAGCAGCGTCGTCGCCGCGACCAGCCTGCGCGACAGGAACTCTGCCGTCGCCTGGCCGACCAGGGGCTCACCGGTGAACAACCAGGGCTCCGGGTGAATCCATTCGCACTGTGCAGCACGGGCGAGATAGAAATGCCGCTGCGGTGACGGATTGACCGCCGCGGCTGCGCAGGAGCCGAGAATGGCGAGGTGACGACCGGCTTCCGCCGAGGTGATCGGCGTAGCCTCCAGACCCGGCAGACACTGCACGGGGATGCCCGCCATCAGCCGGCTGCCATCGCGGCGAAGATCGGTCAACGCGAAATAAGGCTCTTTCACGCAGATCCGTGCCAGCAGGTCCTCGATCGGCCCCGCCGTCGACAACGTGGAGAACTGATGGTCTTGCTGGATCATCGCAAACCCTCCTGAGCAGGTCATTCCTCAGTCAGGCTTGGCGTTGTCCGATGAGCCGTCAATCCGGAGTTCCGTCGCGCGGAAATCCGGAGGCATGATCGGGACACTGCCCTCATCTTTCGGATGAGGAGACGTGAAAGTCGTGGTGGAGCGGGTGTCACGTCGGTCTCCGTGACACCCGCTCCACCACGACTCATCCGGCGAGCGCCGGGATGACCTTCGTGGCGAACAGGTCGATGCTGCTGCGGTCGTAGGCCGCGTCGAGGAAGTAGGTGATCGCGTAGGTCATGCCCAGCGCATCCATCTCCGTCAGCTTCGCCACGATCTGCTCCGGTGTGCCGACGAGCGGGCCGGAGGCGTACTGCTCGGCGACGCCGTCGAGCCGGTCGGCCGGGATCAGCGGCTGGTAGTGGGCCCGCACCCAGGCCAGCTTGTCGGCCACGTCGGACTCGGTCTCGCCGATGATGACGTTGTAGTTGGCCGACCGCGTGATCGCGTCGAAGTCGGTGCCGAGGTCCTTGCAGTGCTGCGCGAGCAGCGCCGACTTGTGCTTGAACCCGTCGGGCGAGCCGTCGAAGTTGGTGTAGCTGGCGTACTGCGCGGCGATGCGCAGGGTCTTCTTCTCGCCACCGCCGGCGATCCACAGCGGGATGCCATCGGACTGCAGCGGCAGCGGGCGGTTGATCGCACCGTCGACCTGGTAGTGCTTGCCCTGCAGCGTCGAGGTGCCGGTCGTCCAGGCCTGCTTCATGATCTCCACGCCCTCGGCGAGCTTGGCGAGCCGCTCGCCCGCCGACGGGAAGCCGTAGCCATAGGCGAGCCACTCGTGCTCGTACCAACCGGCTCCGATGCCCATCTCCACCCGCCCGCCGGAGATGACGTCGATGCTCGCGGCGACCTTGGCGAGATAGGCCGGATTGCGGTAGGCCATGCAGGTGCACATCTGCCCGAGGCGCACGCGCTTGGTGACCGCGGCGAACGCGGCCATGAGCGTCCAGGCCTCGTAGGTCTCCTCATCGGTCGGGACCGGCACGGTGTGGAAGTGGTCGTAGACCCAGATCGACTCGAAGGGGCCTTCGTCGGCGGAGACGGCGAGGTCGCGCATGACCGCCCACTGCTCCGTGACGGGCACGCCGGCCAGGTCGAGGCGCCAGCCCTGGGGTACAAAATGTCCAAATCGCATGACGCCCATTCTATGATCAATTCGGCCTTCCGGTAGGCCTCACCCGGCGGCTGAGACCGGCGTGCGCTCAGGGTCGGGGGCACGCGGGCCCGTGACCAGCGCGATCGCATCGACGAACGGAGCTGGACCCGCCCGCCCGCCGATATGGGTATCGTGGCGCGAGACTTTCGAGAGCTTCGATGCGATGGGCGGGGCTATGGCGGGCACGGACGGCGAGCGACGGCCGCTCGACGGGCTGATCACCGAACCTGCGGCCGATCCCGCCGGACCTGCCGTCCGGGGATCGGGTGTGAAGCGCGCTGCCGTCGGTCGGCTCGCACTGCTCGCGCTGCTGTGGGGATCGAGCTTCCTCTGGGTCAAGGTGGCACTGCGCGGGTTCAGCCCGATGCAACTCGTCTTCCTGCAGGTGCTGCTCGGTTTCGTGGTGCTGACGCCGATCGCGCTGTCGCGCGGGTTGCGGTTCCCGCGCACGGCCTCCACGTGGGGCCACCTCTTCGTCGCCGCCGTGGTCGCGAATGCGATCCCCTACCTGCTCATCGGCATCGGTGTGCAGACCGTGGACTCCAACGTCGGGGGTGTCCTCAACGCGACCGCCCCGCTGTGGACCGTGGCCATCGCCTACCTCGCCGGCAGCGATCGGGCCATCACCGTGTACCGGGCGCTGGGCATATCACTCGGATTCCTCGGCACCATCGTGATCTTCTCGCCGTGGCGGGCCGCGGGCGAGATCGCCACCGTGGGCGGACTCGCCTGCCTGGCCGCAGCGGCGAGCTACGGCGTCAGCTATGTCTACATGGGACGCTTCCTCGCGAACCGGGGGGTGCCGCCGCTGATGCTGTCCGCGAGCCAGCTCGGCGCGGCCACCGTGCTGCTGGCGTTCGCACTGCCGTTCGCCGGTCTGCAGCCGATCACCTGGCGTGCTGACGCCGTGGTGAGCATCCTGATCCACGGCATGCTCTGTACCGGCGCGGCCTACGTGCTGAACTACCGGCTCATCTCGGACGAGGGACCGACGGCCGCCTCGGTCGTCACCTACCTTTTGCCGGTGGTGTCGATCACGCTCGGCGCGCTCGTCCTGCACGAGAGCGTGACCGTCGGGATGGCGATCGGCACGGCGCTGGTGCTGACCGGGGTGTTCTTGGCCCGACGACGCAGGATCTGACCCCTGCGTCATCCTGCGGCTGAGACGGGCGTGCTCTCACCCTTGGGGGTACGCAGGCCCGTGACCAGCGCGATCGCACCGAAGGTGAGCAGCAGCACCCCCGCGCCCGCACCCGTGACGGCATCCGCGGCGATCGTGCCGAAGAGCCCGACGGCCGTCCCCGCCACGGCGACACAGCAGAGCAGCAGGCCCAGCGGGATCAGCAGCCGATCCCGCAGCACCGCGGCGAGCGGCAGGAAATGCAGGCCGACCACGAGGCAGATCCAGGGCGCGATGAACTCCGCCTGTCCTGTCGTGCCGAGGATCGCCGCGCCGATGCCGGCCACGGTGAACTCGACGCCGGTGATGATGCCGTAGCGGCGCGAGGCGGCCCGGTCCCTCGCGACCCCGGTCGCCGCCGGGCTGCTGAAGCCGACGATCGCCCCCACGACGGCGAGCGCCACGGCGGCGATCGATCCCGCGATGAGCGGAGTCTGCCAGTGAGCTGGTGCGTCGCCGCCGCCCCAGCCGAACCACGCGGACGCGAAGAATCCCTCCACCAGCGCCGTTATCCCCAGATCGCGCCTGGATTGCCTGCCCCACACCGTCATGCCGCCTCCCCGATCTCTTGATCGAAGAGTAGCCGCGACCGGGGTCAGGGCCTCGGCAGCGGGCGGTGCACCGTGCCCATCGCGCGGATGACAAGCGTCGTCGGTGCGTCGGTCCCGGCGGAGTCACCGGCGATCTCCTGCTGGGAGCCGTGATAGCGGCTCGTCATCCGGTGGAAGCGCATGCTGCCGGTGAGCATGTGGCCCAGCTCCGTCAGGTAGAGCCTCAGCTCCGGCCGCTCCGCGATGATCCCTCGGGCGGTGGCGATGAATGCCGCCTCGGCGCGGATCGACTCCTCGGCGATGCGGTCCACCGCCTGCTGCAGCGACAGGGACTCCCGGGCGCAGAGGATCCAGACGGCGTTCATCGTCTCGCCCTCCTCCCACTCCTTGGCGAAGGAGAAGAGGTCGTTGACGAGGCTGATGTGCCGGATGACGAGGTCCAGCGCGTCGCGCAGGTCGGCCGACGCGTCCAGTTCCCGGCCCAGGTCCTGGCCGATGGCGTACTCGGTGATGAGGGTCGCCCAGTAGCCGAAGGAGTTGGTGATCCGCGCCCGCAGGTAGGTCTCCAGCTCCGGCGCAGCCTCGTCGTCGGTGCGGGCCCGGACCTCGGCGACCATGCTGTCGGCGATCGCGGTGATGTGCCGCACCTGCCGCTGCCGCATCCCCGGGGTCATGCCGGGTTCGAGCCGGTCGAGGGCGGCCCGCAGCAGCTCGCCGATGGGCAGGTCGGCGGTGGGTGCGGCGCCGTGCAGGATGTCGACGACGCGGTCGCGCAGCCGGGAGCTCTCGGCCACGCTGGCGATGATGTCGGGATGGCTGAAGGCGTCGTCGAGGGCGGTCAACGCGTACATGCTGTTGAGCAGCGGCAGCAGTCGATCCGGCAGGGCGTGCGGGTAGCACATCCCGCCCCAGCTCGACATCCCCTGCCGCAGGTAGCGGTCGGTCCGGTCGCCGTCGCCGAAGTAGCGCAGCAGGTATGGCCGGATCCAAGCCCGGCAGACCGGCTCGATCGCCTCCAGGTCAGGGTGCCTGGCCAGGGGGAGTCGGAGGGGGATCGGCGGGATGACCACGGTCGTGCCGGGTGTGAGCCGAACATCATCGAGGGGCATCACTTAACCGTATGTGATGGCTCCGCTACATCACCATGGCGCTGTGTGACAGCTCAGTGAACGCGATCCGTTAAGGTGTCCCACGGACGGCGGCGAAACGGGCAGCGCCGACCAGAAACTCGTTGGTTCGCCCGCGACATCCGGCGGAAGATCTCAGCGTGACGCTGCACCAGGATGAGGTCCCGGTCGATCGGGTGATCATCAGATCGTTGCTGGAAGAACAGTGCCCGCAGTGGGCACGTCTGCCGCTGTCGCCGGCGGGCGCGGGTACCGACAACATCATGTACCGGCTGGGCGGCGATCTGCTCGTGCGACTGCCGCGAACCGCGGACAAGGCGCGCTCCCTGCGCAAGGAGCAGGAATGGCTTCCCCGGCTCGCGCCGCTGCTCGCGTTCCCGGTCCCGGAGCCTCTCCATGCCGGTACGGCCACGGCTGCGTTCCCGTTGCCGTGGTCGGTCTACCGCTGGATAGAGGGCGACGAGGTCCAGCCCGGCACCGTCCAGGACTGGGCGGCATTCGGCGCCGATCTGGCGGCCGTCGTACAGGACCTCCACGCCGTAGAACTGATGGGGGAGACCCGCACGGGGAAGCTGAGCTGGTATCGCGGGGGAAATCTGCGTGCCTGCGACGAGTGGATCAGCAGGTGCCTCGCGGACTGCCGGACAACCGTCGGCGCGGAGATCGACGTCGAGGGCCTGGAACGATTGTGGCGTGCCGCGCTCGCCCTGCCCGAGCGGACCGGACCCGAGGTGTGGCTCCACGGCGACCTCAGACCCGCCAACCTGCTGGTTCAGGGCGGGAGGCTGCACGCGGTCATCGACTTCGGCGGCCTGTCGATCGGCTTACCCGACGCCGAGCACGCCACGGTGTGGGACTTGCCGCCCCAGGCTCGACGTGCCTACTGGGACGCCATGGATCTCGACGACGTGACCTGGTCGCGCGCCCGCGCCTGGGCCATCGCGGTCGGTGCCAGCGGGATCTCGTACTACTGGCACACCTATCCCGCCTTCGTCGCCGAATGCCAGACCCGGCTGCAGGCGATCATCACCGACGCGGCCACACGCTGAGCTGCGCCGGCGCCGGTCGTCGGCACATCATCGAGGTCAGACGGCAGCGGGCGGACTCCGGTAGGTCGCCTGCGACCAAGCAGCGAAGCGCCGCCCCCTCGCATGCGGGAAGCTGTGCCGATTCAGCACGGCACCCTGGCGAGGACGACGTGGTCGTTGCGGACTTCGCCGACCATGGCGAATGCGGATCGATCGACGTCGCAGCAGAAGTGGAGGTCCGTGGAGAGATCGACGCGTTCGGACGCGGGCAGCCGCGCATAACGGCGGGCATGCTCCGCGGCCCCTTCCATGATGCCTGTGACCAGGTCCGCCCGCACCGGGGCCGAGCCGTCGAGAAGGCCGCCCAGGTATCTCGCACAGGCCCAGTCCTCAGCCGTCCGCCCGGTGCAGACGAGAGTGCACGGAGTGTCGGCGTGGTTGCTCGCGATCCATCGAGCCGTGGCACCGACATTGCGCGCCGACACCGCGAGCAGCGCCGCCGGAGCCCGACACCGGGCGAGCCCGAGCGTTCCGTTCGACGTCGCCTGGATCAGCCGCCGGCCTGCAAGCTGGGCCATCGACATCTCCGACGGCGAGTTCCCGAAGTCGAAGTCCGCAGGCTTGAGCCCGCCGGTCTCCCCGACCAGAAGACGGTCCGGGTACAGCCGCCGCAGACTTCGGCCGACCTCGACCGACGGCGCACACGCGATCTCCGCCACACCACGTTCGAAAGCAACCGCAGCCGTCGTGAAAGCCCGGATGACGTCGATGACGACGACGACGCCACCGGCCGGGATCTCGGTATCCATACCCACGATCAACACGGCACCGATCGTTCGCCGCCCAAGCCCGATTCGCAACGACATTCCCGCAGCACAACCTGACCGGGTGCCTGCGGCCAGACCAGCTACGCGAGCACGGCCTGCTGTGACCGCCACCCGGCCACCGTGGCCGGTCAATAGTCGCTTGCGCTGCCGAAGCTGATGACCTTGCCGCCGAGCCCGGATCTGGACGTGGGCTGGCCGACCAATTCGACCAGGATTTCGTCGCGGCAACCGTCGCCGAACACGGCCGTGACCGCATCGGTGAATGCGGAGACGAGGCGGGCGATGACGCCGGCCGCATCCGGTCGTGCGAATACGTCCTCGCGCATGCCGAAGGTAACCGAGGGTGCAGCCGAAGCGACCGCTACCCCGCCGCGAGCCCATCGTCCCGCAGGTACGCCGACAAGCTTGACATCCACTGAGCTCCGGACCCATTCGCCGTAGACGGACACCACGGCGGAGGTCAGTTCGGCGATGAGGATGGGTTCACGACCGGTGAGCTCTTCCTCTAGCGCGTAAAGCGTCACGTGGGGCATCGGCGAGTCCTCGATGTCGACAGCAGCGGGCGGACTCCGGTAGGTCGCCTGCGATCAAGCAGCATAGCGTTGCCTGCCGGGCTGAAACCCTCGTCCTGCGGATCGAATCACGACGTCGTTAGGCTGTCAGCCAGGTACTACGGATCGTCTGGAGGGTGCATGTCTGCGTACGGCCCAGCGCTTTTCGTATCCAGGCGGGACCGCGCGGAGCTGTCAGAGGAGGAGCAGGCTCGGGTTTTCGAGCTTGTTCGAGCTGCCTGTCTCAGTGTGGGCGTGACCGGCGATGACGGCGAGCCGGCCAAGCCGTCGATCTACGGCTACGACCAGGAGGAACAGAGAGCATTGGGCGTCCTGCTCTACTCCTCCTACGCATATGTCCAGATGCCTGACGAGATCCGAGAGGACCACGAGGAGGGCTGGCGGCGAGTGGGAGCACGGGTGGCAGCGGAGATCGAAAAGCAAAGCCCAGGGGTGTACGCATTCGCCTCCTATGGGGTGGAGAACTGACGACGCAGCGAAACCCATGGGCCCGACCTGTCCAGGCGGGGATTCCCACGGACACCGCAACGCGTTCGTTGCGGCATGGGGCGTGTTGGCTCAGTCAGCCGATAAGCCCCACCTTCCGGTCATGGCGACGATGCGAGCAGCCACCGCGTCTGGATCGACGAGTTGATGCAGATGCCGGCCATGGATACGGTCGACCTCCCAGCCGCGTTCGCGGGCGTCCTGCGCCACGTGGTCGTACGACGATCCGAACAATAGATACCCGCACGGCCGATCGTCCCAGCCGTGAGGTACGGGAATGTGCTGCTCGTAGTAGCTCAACGGAAGCCGTGGCTGTTCGGCCGAAACCATCAACCTGGTCTGCGGATCGGGAAACAGCATCGCGACGTCGTCCTCATGCCACCACGTCGTCCACTGCGGCAGCCGGCCTTCCGTTGCCTTGGTGCGTAGGTAGTCAAGGTGCTCCAACGACGCGGTAGGCGTCGGCCCGGTACGGGAGGGCAGTCGTGCCTCGACGAACAGACAGCCGACGACCGGACGCCGTGCCGCGTGGACGAGGACCGGAACGAGGGGACCAGCGTTGCTGTGCGCGACCAGGATGATCGGTTGGCCCTGCGGTAACAGCGAGACCGCGTCGTGGACTCTGTCGACGACGCGTTGCCAGAACGGCGGGTCGTCCGCGTCGGTCACGTCGACCAGCGAGGGAACCACCGTCCCTGCGCCCGCGGCCGTCAGTCTGGCCGCTACCGGAGCCCATGTCAGAGGACCGAGCAGCAGGCTATGCACAAGTACGAACGCGGGCTCCATCCGTCCACCGTCCCAGAGCCCGGCCGCCAGTCACTTCTCGGGTCGGCGTATGCCGGGCACCTCTGATATGAGCGAGGGTCCCGAGCAGCTGATTCCCGTGCGCGTCCACCGTGAGTCATGTCGCCCAATCGGCGCCTGTGTCGCGGGCCCGGGCATACGATCGGGTTGTGGGTCATGACCTGCGCCGTCATGTGGTCGAGCTGTCGACGGGTGTCACGGTTCCCTACGTCGCGTACGGGGATTGTTCGGGTGCGCCGGTCGTCCTCCTGCACGCCTGGGGCGAATCGTTGGGCAGCTTCGACCGGATGCTGCCGTTGCTGCCCGCGACGATCCACGCGGTGGCGATGGACCAGCGTGGTCACGGCGGCGCCAGTGCGCCGGTCGACGGCTATGCCCTGGTGGACTTCGCCGCCGACGTGGAAGCGTTCATGGATGCGGTGGGTATGGCTTCGGCGGTGCTGCTGGGGTCCTCCAGCGGCGGTTATGTCGCGCAGCAGGTGGCGGTCTCCAGCCCCGGTCGGGTGACCGGGCTGGTCCTGGTGGGATCACCGCGCAGCCTGCACGGGCGGCCGGATTTCGCCGATGCGGTCGACCGGCTCACCGACCCCGTCGACCGCGAGTGGGTGACCGCGTCGCTGGAGTGGTTCCCACGTTTCCACGCCGTCCCGGCCCGGTACATCCAGGACCGGGTCGACGACGGCGCCCGGATGCCCGCGCATGTGTGGCGCGGCGCACTCGACGGCCTGACCGCTGCGGTGCCGCCGACCGAGACCGCGACGATCACCGCACCCACCTTGATCATCTGGGGCGGTCGGGACGAGGTGCTACCCAGAGCAGACCAGGAGGCCCTCGCGGCGGCCATCCCCGGCTCGCGACTGGTCGTGTACGACGACACCGGCCACCTCGTCCTCTGGGAACAGCCCGAGCACGTGGCCGCCGACCTGACGGACTTCGCAGAGAGCCTGCCCGCCTGACGGGCGCAGCTCCTCACCGTTGCGACGTAGCCGCCTGGTGCGGCGCGGGTACGTAACCAGGCCCGTTGCCGGGATGGTGACGCTCGACAATCAGCTCGTCCGGATGAAATCAGGCCGATCATCCAGTGCCTCTATATCGGAGGCTCCGCGATGCTTGTCTACCGTGAGCCATGACTCCACCGAGCCGCCCCGTCGTTCCTGGCTTCACAGGCTCACCGAGTCGCTGACCGCGGGCCAGAAGTTCCTGGCCGCTCTAACGGCGTTCATCCTGGCAGGTGTCGCGCTGTGGGCGGCGGTGGGCGATGTCCGATCGCTTGTCGCCATGGACCCGGCGAGCTCCCCGTCCCCCTCGGTGTCGTCCGGCGGTGCCCCGTCGTCACCGGCGACTCCGAAACCAGTCGCGCCTACCACCACGGTTGTGACCACGACGACGGCCCTTGCCCCCACCCGGAGCACCTCGCGACCGCTGCCCCCACCCTCTCCTGCAGTCATCAAGATGGACGGCAACGGCGGCACTGTGAGCGAATGCTTTTCCGCCGTTTCAGGTAGGGGAACCGTGCCCAAGGGAAAGGTACTGCGGATTGCGGTGGGGGACGGGCCCTTCTTCCCTGCTGCAGAGTCGGCGCAGGTCTTCGTATCGACGAAGACGTGGAGGATCAACAATGTCAGGCTTCAGCAGGCCGGGCCGTATCAGCTGCACGCCCTGCTGCTCACTCCTGGCGAGAGCAAGACGCTGACCGAGATGGCCGCTGCGCGTGGGGATCAGACGGGGAGCTATTCGGTTGACGACCTGCCTGTGCCACCGGAGGACACGGTCAACGTCACGCGCACCGGCCCTGACTGCTCGCCTTGACGAGTCAGATCGAGATCGAGGCCCCAGCGCAGCTGACGCGGGCTGGCCCGCCGTCATCGCCGCCACTACGGGGATGGCGGCACCGATAGCACCACCTCCAGCGATCGGTATAGCCGTGCTACCGGCCGGGGTACTCCGCGTGGATGTCGCCGTCGAACAGCTTCCAGCAGAAGTCGTTCATCCGCGCCGCCGCTGGGGAGTGCCGGGCAAGGATCTCCGCCACGGCCATCGGCACGCCCTGCGGAATGTCGCCGCCAGCGCACCGGCGCACATATCTGTTGCGGGCAACAGGACCACCAATATCCGGCACCGGCACCCCGCACACCTCGGTGACCAGCCAGTTCACCAGTCGCATCGCCGCGTAGTCGGCATCGTGGCCGGTGTTGCGCGCGACGAAGTCGCGCTCGGCGTCCGACAGGTCGAATCGAGGCGAGGTGGCCAGCCCGAAATCGACGAGGTAGATCCGATCGTCGTCGGCCCGCATGTTGCCGAAGTGTCCGTCCAGGTGCAGCAGTTCGCGGCTCCGCAGGAACGCCGTGACCTCGAACAACTGCCGCTCGAACGTCTCGGCCATACCGATCGGGTCGGTCAGTCTGTCCGACAGCTCAAAGGGGAGGTACTCGAGAAACAGTACGAGGCTGGACTCGGCGGCGGCCAGTTCCTCGAAGCGGGTGCGTACGGCCGACGAGCCGTCGAACTGGGTGACGACGGCGTCGACGTCCAGATGCTCGGACGCGATGGGCGGGCGACCGGGTAGCACCCGCCAGTGGTGAAGCAACGGGAAGGACTCCGTCTCGCCGGCGAGGACCCCTTCGGAGACGATCGTGTTCGCGGCCAGCTCACGCCAAGCGCCGAAGCCCGGGCCGGCGAGGGGGTACATGCCGTACTGGCAGTAGGCCGGCAGTTCGAACAGGTTCGCCGTGCTGTGCGGATGGGCCAGTTCCCGGTCGGTGATCGGAATCCGCTTGGCGAAAACCGGCACGCCGTCGACGTCGAGCTTCGTCGCCCCGCCGCCCACCCCCACCGCCCCGATGGGCGCGGAATCGAGCAACGCCGCCAGCTCGTCGTCACGGCGGGCGGCGAGCGAGGCCGAAACGAGGTCGTGGCGAGAACGGCGGGCGGTGAACATCGCACCATCCTGCCAGCGGAGGGGCGGATCCCCCCATGATCGGGAGAGGCGTTCGGTGCCGCCGATGGGTTAATGTGGCAAGCCGCACGTCGCAGGCACTGGGGCAGGGAGATCAAGATGGGCCAGCCGGCCGATGACCGGACAGCGTCGCCGAGCCGGACGCCGCGACTGTTCCCGATGCTGTTGGCCCTGGCCGCAGGCCTGGTGGCGGTCGATCAGCTGACCAAGTGGTGGGCGGTGGCGGCGCTGACCGGCCGGGCGCCGATCGACGTCATCGGCGAGCTACTGCGGCTTCGGCTGACCTACAACCCGGGCGCCGCGTTCTCGCTCGGCACCGAATACACGTGGGTGCTGACGCTGTTCGCGGCGGTGGCGGTCGTGGTGATCGCCTACGTCGCCCGGCGGGTCGCGTCGCGGGCCTGGGCCGTCGGGTTCGGCCTGATGCTCGGCGGTGCGTTCACGCATCTGCTGGACCGGCTGTTTCGCGAGCCCGGCTTCGCGAGGGGGCACGTGGTGGACTTCATCGACTACGGCCCGTTCGTGGGCAACGTGGCGGACATCGCGCTGGTGGTGGGCGTGGCTCTGATCATCGTGCTCAACCTGCGCAACATCCCGATGAACGGACCGGCAGCGGAGGCCACGCCCGCCTGACCAGGCGCGGCAGGGCCGACGGCCGGACCCGATCGAGCGGAGGTCCGGCCGGTCCACCTCCGTCAGGCGACGATGTCGGTCCGTGACCTGCTGATCGTCTCGGCCATCTCCTTCAGGGCGACCGTGACCTGCTGGTAGCTCGGCGGCACGAGGTGCTTCCACGCGGCGACCTGGTCGGCCTGCACGGCGGGCAGCTTCTGGAAAGTCGGCACCTTCCGTGCCTCGGCGAGCGGCAGCGCCTCGTAGCCGCGCGCGTCGTAGATGATGAGATCGGCCGGGTAGCGGTCGGCCTTCTCCCAGCTCGCGACCTCCCAGTAGTCGTCGGGGCCGCCGGGCTGGACCAGGCCCATGCCGAGCGTGCCGAAGTAGTCCAGGTCGGTGACGTCCTTGGGCTTGGCGAAGTAGATCTCGTCCTTCGTCGCCGAGACCGCCAGCACCTTGAGGCCGGGCTTCGCGGCGAGCACGCCGCGCAGGTCCTCGGACGCCTTGTCGAAGTCGCCCTTCGCCTTCTTGACGAGCTCCGACTCCCGGTCGACGCCGAGGGAGACGGCGAGGTCGAGGAAGCGGGCGAGTACGTCGGGCAGGTTCTTCGACTCGACCTGCAGTGCGGCGATCGGCGCGATCTTGCCGATCTTGTCGAGGCTCTCCTCGGGGACATACCAGAGCTGGTCGTCGAAGACCGTGGTCACCAGCAGGTCGGGGGTGAGCGCGGCGTACTGCTCCAGGTTGAAGTCGCCCCACTCGGCGCCGCCGATCGCGGTGAGCTTCGCGAGGTCCAGGCTGCCGGTCTCCAGCTCCCGGCCGCCGTCCGGGCGCGTCTGCGGTCCGAAGAGGCCGACCGAGGCGATGCCGTAGTCCCACAGCGCGGCCGCGGGTCCGGTCTGACACACCAACCGCTGCGGGTACGCCGGCAGGCTGATCGTCTTGCCGCGGTCGTCGGTGAAGCTCCACGGGCCGGTGGGCTTGGGTTTCGCGGGGCTCGACGCCGTCGTCGGCTCCGTGTCGTCACCGCAGGCGGCGAGCAGGCCGGCGGCGGCCATCGCACCTGCGCCGAGGAGGAGACCGCGGCGCGAGACATTGGCATTGATGCGCGTCATGCGCGGCATCGTAACAGCCAAAATTAGGATAGCCTAAGCTTCCTGGTTCTAACGTCGTGAGGTGACTTGGTCGCCCTGAGTGACGGTTGCGTTTAGGTAAGGCTTACCTTACAGTTCCGACAGGCGGCGTGCTTCGTCCGCCGACTCCAGCCGGTCGAGAACAGACACTCGGGAGCGACTTCACCATGTGGACTGATCGCGGCGACGCCACCAGCGCGATGATCGCCAGCACGACGGACGAGCGCCTGGTCCTCGCCACGTTCCCGGATCTCTTCGCCGAGCAGGTCCGCCGCGATCCCGACGCGACCGCGCTGGTCTTCGACGACACCCGCCTCACCTATGCCGAGCTCGACGAGCGGGCCAACCGCCTGGCGCACGCGCTTCGCGCCCGTGGCGTCGGGCCCGAACGGGTGGTGGCTCTGGGCGTACCCAGATCGATTGACATGATCGTCGCGGAGCTCGCCGTGCTGAAGGCCGGCGGGGCCTATCTGCCGCTGGACCCCGACTACCCGGCCGAGCGGCTCGCCTACATGGTCGGCGACGCGCGACCGGTCTGCCTCGTCACGACCTCGGCACTCGCCGAGCGGCTCGGCGCCGACGGAGTGCCGACGCTGCTGCTGGACACCGATGCCGCCGCCGCGGAGCTGGCCGGAGTGCCGATCTCCGATGTGGACCGAGCCGGGCTCGGGGTGCTCAACGCCGCGTACGTGATCTACACCTCGGGATCGACGGGGCGGCCCAAGGGCGTGCTGCTGTCGCACAGCGGGGTCGCGAAGCTCGTCGCCACGATGCGCGAGCGGTTCGGTCCGGGACCGCACCGGGTCCTGCAGTTCGCCTCGCCCAGCTTCGACGTCGCCTTCTTCGATCTATGCCTGTCGCTGCTCTCCGGCGGGCGGCTCGTCATCGTCCCCGCCGAGCGGCGCGTGCCGGGACCGGAGCTCACCGACTACGCCGTCGCCCACGACGTCAACTTCATGATCCTGCCGCCGACGCTGCTCGCCGCGCTGCCCGACGAGTGCGTGCTGCCGACCGGAGTCCTGTTGGCGGGCACCGAGCGGGTCTCACCGGAGCTCGTGGCGCGCTGGGCAGCCGGGCGGCGGATGTTCAACGCCTACGGACCGACCGAGGTGACCGTCAACTCGACGCTGGGGGAGTGCGACCCGGCCCGCCAGCAGCCCGGCTCGTCCGTGCCGATCGGCATCCCCGACCCTGCCACCTGCGCATATGTGCTCGATGACGCGCTGCGGCCGGTGCCTGCGGGACAGCCCGGCGAGCTCTACCTGAGCGGGCCCGGCCTCGCCCGGGGCTACGTCGGGCGGCCGGACCTCACCGCCGAGCGCTTCCTCGCCGACCCGTTCGGCGCGCCCGGCGAGCGGATGTACCGCACCGGCGACCTCGTCGTCTGGCGCGCCGACGGGCAGCTCGACTTCCTCGGCCGGGTCGACGACCAGGTGAAGGTACGCGGATTCCGGATCGAGCTGGGGGAGATCGAGTCGGTGCTCGCCCGGCACCCGGCCGTCGGACAGGTCACCGTCGTGGTCCGCGAAGACCGCCCCGGGGACCGCCGGCTCGCCGCCTACATCGTGCCCGCCGTCGAGGAACCGACCCCGGGACGGGACGAGCGGCGCGAGCACGAGCAGGTCGCCGGATGGAAAGGGCTGCACGAGCTGCTCTACCAGGCCGGGCGCGGTGAGCGGTTCGATGAGAACTTCACCGGCTGGAACTCCAGCTACGACGGGTCGCCGATCCCGCTGGCGCAGATGCGCGAGTGGCGCGACGCGACCGTGGCCCGGATCCGGGAGCTGCAGCCGAAGCGGGTGCTGGAGATCGGTGTCGGCAGTGGACTGATCCTGTCGCGGGTCGCGCCCGACTGCGAGTCCTACTGGGGGCTCGACCTCTCGCAGGAGGCGATCGACGCGCTGCGCGGCACGGTCAGCCGGATCGACGAACTCGCCGGGCGGGTCGAGCTGCGCGCCCAGCCCGCGCACGACGTCGCCGGGCTGCCCACCGGCTACTTCGACACCGTCGTCATCAACTCCGTGGCGCAGTACTTCCCCAGCGCCGACTACCTCGTCGACGTGGTGCGCCGGGCCGTCGGGCTGCTGGCTCCGGGCGGGCGGATCTTCCTCGGCGACATCCGCAACCTGCGGCTGCTCGGCTGCCTGCGCACCGCCATCGAGGTCGGGCGACAGGGCGCCGACGCCGACCCCGCCGCGATCCGGACCGCCGCCGAGCGGGCACTGGGCAACGAGCCGGAGCTGCTGCTGGACCCGGACTTCTTCGCGGCACTGCCCGTCGAGGTCGACGCGATCCGGGGAGTGGACCTGCGGGTCAAGCGGGCCGTGTACCACAACGAGCTGAGCCGGTACCGCTACGACGTCGTGCTGCACACGGCCGCGTCACCGGTCGAGGAAGCCGCGGCGGAATTGGTCTGGGCCAATGACATCGCCGATATCAACGCGCTGTCCGGGCTGCTCATCGGATGGCGGCCGGCGCGGCTGCGGGTGGTCGGCGTACCCAATGCGCGGCTCGCGGCAGACCTGCCCGGCGGCGTCGACGCACCGGACCCCGAGGAGTTCCGGGCGATGGGGGAGCGGCTCGGCTACCAGGTGATCGCGACCTGGTCCGCGGCCTCGACGAGCGGCGCCCTCGACATCCTCTTCACCGCTGCCGGTCTCGACGCGACCGGTGACTACCGACCATCGGCCTTCCTCGACACCGCCGTCGCCTCCGCCAACGTCCCCGCCGTACACCGCGACCCGGCAGGGCTGGTCAAGGCCCTGCGAACCCACGCGCAGCAGTGGCTGCCGGACTACATGGTGCCTGCCGCGTTCGTCCCGCTCGACAAGCTGCCCGTGCTGCCCAGCGGCAAGCTCGACCGGGCGGCCCTGCCTGTGCCCGACCTGGCGGTCCTCGCCGGGGGCGCCGCGCCGCGCAGCCCCCGGGAGGAGCTGCTCTGTGCCCTGTTCGCCGAGGTACTCGGCGTGCCCGGGGTCGGCATCGAGGACGACTTCTTCGCGCTCGGCGGCGACAGCATCGTCTCCATCCAGCTCGTCCTGCGTGCCCGCCAGGCAGGCCTCGTCTGCTCACCCCGGCAGGTCTTCGAGCACCGCACCGTCGCCGAACTCGCCGCCGTCGTCACCGTGCTCGACCGCGGCGCCGTCGACGCTCCGGACGACGGGGTCGGTGAGATCCCGTTCACGCCGATCCTGCGCTGGCTCGACGAGTGCGGCGGACCGATCGATGGTTTCAGCCAATCGCTGCTGCTCACCACCCCGGCCGGGCTGTGCGAATCGGACCTCGTGCCGCTGTGGCAGTCCATCGTGGACAAGCACGATCTGCTGCGCTCCCGGCTGGTCCGCGCCACGGCCGGTGCTTCCGGGAAGCTCGTCGTCGCACCGCGCGGCGAGGTGCGGACAGAATCCTGGATCAGCCGGACGGACCTCGCCGGGCTCTCCGTCGCGAAGGCCACGCTCGCGCTGGACTCCGCCGCCGAGGAGGCGGTCCGGCGGCTGGCGCCCGAGGCGGGCGTGATGGCGCAGCTCGTCTGGGGTGATGCCGGACAGTCGCAGCCGGGCTGGTTGCTGCTGGTGCTGCACCACGCCATCGTGGACGGCGTCTCGTGGCGCATCCTCCCCGCCGACCTCGCCGCCGCCTGGGCAGACCTCTCCGAAGGCCGCACGCCGCGGCTCGACCGTGCGGGCACCTCCTTCCGGCGCTGGTCGCACGCCCTCGTCGCCGACGCTGCCCGAGCCGAGCGCGCCGCCGAGCTGCCGCTGTGGACCGCCGCGCTCACCGGGCCCGACCCGGCGCTCGCGTCCCGGCCGCTCGACCACGTCGCCGACCTCGCCACCGTGCGGCACCACACGGTGCGCCTGTCCGCCGACCAGACCGAGCCGCTGCTCACCACCGTCCCGGCCGCGTTCCACGCCGGGGTCAACGACGTGCTGCTCACCGCGCTCGCCCTCGCCGTCGCGGGCTGGCGGCGCAGGCACGGGCTCGGCGACGAACGTTCGGTGCTGATCGCACTGGAGGGACACGGCCGCGAGGAACAGGTCGCGGCGAACGCCGACCTGACCCGGACGCTCGGCTGGTTCACCAGCGTCTTCCCGGTCCGGCTCGATCCCGGTCCGATCGACGCCGTCGAGGCGTTCGCCGGCGGACCGGCCGCCGGGCAGGCCCTCAAACGGGTCAAGGAGCAGCTTCGCGCGCTGCCCGATCACGGGCTCGGCTTCGGGGTGCTGCGCTACCTGGACCCGGCGAGCTCGGCGATCCTGTCGGCGCTGCCCAGCCCGCAGATCAGCTTCAACTACCTGGGCCGTTTCACCGTCGCCGACGACCTGTCGAGCCCGTGGACGGCGGTTCCCGGCGCGGGAGTGCTCGCGGGCGGGTTCGACGCAGCGATGCCGGTCGCGCCGTACACGGTGGAGATCAACGCGTACACCCAGGATGTCGCAGGCCGACCCGAGCTGGGCGTGACGTGGGCGTGGCCGGAGGCACTGATCGGCGCGGAGGCGATCCGCGACCTGGCTCAGGGCTGGTTCGACGCGCTCGCGGCGCTCGTCACGCACGTCGCCGCGCCGCACGCGGGCGGGCACACGCCGTCGGACCTGACGCTGGCGCTGAGCCAGGACGAGATCGACGAGTTCGAAGCGGAGTGGGACCTGCCGTGAGCAAGCCGGGTCTCCAGGACATCCTGCCGCTGACGCCGCTGCAGGAGGGCCTGCTCTTCCACACGCTCCGCGACACCGCCGGACCGGACGTCTACACCGGACAGCTCACCATCGACCTGGCCGGCTCCGTCGACGCCGAGGCGCTGCGCGCCGCCGGGCAGGCGCTGCTCGACCGGCACCCCAACCTGCGGCTCGCCTTCCGCCAGCGCGCCACCGGCCAGCCCGTCGCGCTCGTACCACGCAGGGTGGAGCTGCCGTGGCGCTCCCTCTCCCCGGCGCCGGGCGAGGTCGCCGACGTGCTCGCGGCGGAGATGGCGCAGCGTTTCGACCCGGCGAAGCCGCCGCTGCTGCGGATGGTGCTGCTGCGGGTCGGCCCGGACGCCTACCGGCTCGTCGTCACCCACCACCACCTGCTGCTCGACGGCTGGTCGATGCCGCTGCTCATCACCGAGCTGCTCGGGCTCTACGCCGGTCATGAGCTCGCGCCGGTCGTCGACTACCGGCACTACCTGAGCTGGCTCGACGCGCAGGACCGCACCGCCGCCACGAAAGCCTGGCAGGACGCGCTGGCCGGGCTCGACGGCCCGACGCTGCTCGCCGGGGAACCCGCCGGCCCGCCGACGCTGCCGGACCGGGTCGTCGCCGACCTGCCCGCCGACCTCACCACTCGGCTCGTCGCCCTCGGCCGCCGCCACGGATTCACCCTCAACACCCTGGTCCAGGGAGCGTGGGGCGTGCTGCTCGGCGCCCTCACCGGCCGCACGGACGTGGTCATCGGCACGACCGTCGCCGGTCGCCCGCCGACGCTCCCCGGCGCCGAGTCGATGATCGGCCTCTATATCAACACCATCCCGGTACGCGTCCGC
This sequence comes from Allocatelliglobosispora scoriae, assembly GCF_014204945.1. NCBI lineage: Bacteria > Bacillati > Actinomycetota > Actinomycetes > Micromonosporales > Micromonosporaceae > Allocatelliglobosispora > Allocatelliglobosispora scoriae. The sequence goes on along the minus strand of NZ_JACHMN010000002.1, from coordinate 587,390 downwards.
GTCGCACCCGACGAGCCCATCACGACGGTGCTCGGGCGCCTGCAGTCCGAGCAGGCGCGCCTGATGGACCACCACCACCTGGGGCTCGCCGACATCCAGCGCCTCGCCGGGACCGGAGACCTCTTCGACACCCTGACCGTCTTCGAGAACTACCCCCTGGGCGGCGGTTACACCGAACCGATCCGAGGCGTCACCGTCACCGCCGCCGAGGTACGCGACGCGGCCCACTACCCGGTCACGCTGACCGCCCGCCCCGGCACGCGGCTGCACCTGGACCTCGAGTACCGCACCGACCTCATCGCCCCCGCAGCCGCCGGCACGCTGCTCGCCCGGCTGCGCCTGGTCCTGGAGTCGATCGCCGCCGAACCGCACCAGGCGGCCGGCCGCATCCAGATCCTCACCCCCGCCGAACGCGACCAGCTCCTCCGCGCCTGGAACCACGGCACCAACTCTTCAAGAGTTGGCCCTAACGAGCCGACCCCCCAAAGCCGCAACTCTTCAAGAGTTGGTGCTAAGGGCACGCTGGTGGACTTGCTGGCCGTGCAGGTGGCGGCGTCGCCGGAGGCGATCGCGCTGGTGTGCGGCAGTGCCGAGTGGTCCTTCGCCGAGCTGGATGCCTGGTCCAACCGGCTGGCCCGACTGCTGCTCGGCGACGGGGTCGGGGCCGACCGGCTCGTGGCGCTGGCGCTGCCCCGGTCGCTGATGGTTCCCGCGATCTTCGCCGTGCTGAAGTCGGGCGCGGCCTACCTGCCGCTCGACCCGGACCAGCCCGCCGACCGGCTGAGCCACACTCTCACCGACGCGAAACCAGTCCTCCTGATCACCACCGCCGCGCTGTCGGCGTTCCTGCCCGAGACCACGGTGCCGATCCTGCTGTTGGACGCCGAGGTGACACCGGCCCCGCAGTCCGAGGCGCCGGTCACCGACGCGGAGCGTGCCAGGCCGCTGTCCGCAATGGACGCCGCGTACGTCATCTACACCTCGGGGTCGACCGGTGTGCCGAAGGGTGTCGTGGTCCCGCACCGGGGTGTGGTCAATCTCTTCGCCACGCACCGGGCCCACCTGATGGAAGCCCTCCCCGGCAAGGCGCGGGTGGCGCACAACGCGTCGTTCGTGTTCGACGGGTCGTGGGAGCCGTTGCTCTGGATTCTCGACGGCCATGAGCTGCATGTCCTGGACGAGGCGACCTACCGGGACGATGTCGCGATGGTCGCCTACCTCGGGGACCGCAACGTCGATGTCGTTGATGTGACGCCGACGTATCTGCGGGAGCTGGTGGCGGCGGGGCTGCTCGATGCCGGGCTGCGGATGCTGCTCGTCGGGGGCGAAGCGGTGGATCCGGGGTTGTGGCGGCGGGTCTGTGCGACGCCGGGACTGATCTGCCACGACCTCTACGGTCCCACCGAGGCGTCGGTCGACGCCTACGGCTGGGACGGGACGGATCGCAGCCCCTACCGGCTCGACGGGGTGCGGACCTACCTCCTGGACACGGCGTTGCGGCCGGTGCCCGTCGGAGTCGTCGGCGAGCTGTATGTCGCAGGGGCCGGGCTGGCGCGGGGCTACCTGCACCGGCCGGGGCTGTCGGCGGAGCGGTTCGTCGCGGATCCCTTCAGCGCCGACGGCGGGCGGATGTACCGCACGGGGGACCTCGCGCGGTGGACCGATGCGGGGGCGCTGGAGTTCGCGGGGCGGGCCGACGGGCAGGTGAAGGTCCGCGGGTTCCGGATCGAGCTGGGCGAGATCGAGGCGGTGCTGGCGTCGCACCCGGCGGTGGCACAGGCCGCGGTCATCGTCCGGGAGGACGCTCCGGGACTGAGGCGGCTGGTCGCCTACGTGGTCCCGGCCCCGGATAACACCAACTCTTCAAGAGTTGCGGCGAAGAGCGGCGCGGCGGAGAGCGGCGCGGCGGAGAGCGGCGCGGCGGAGAGCGGCGCGGCGGAGAGCGGCGCGGCGGACGGGCTTGGCAGCGCTGATAGCACCAACTCTTCAAGAGTTGGTGCTATCAGCGGCGAGCTGCGGGGGTTTGCCGCGGCTCGGCTGCCGGACTACATGGTGCCGGGTGCGGTCGTCGAGGTGGACTCGTTGCCCCGCACGATCAGCGGGAAGCTCGACCATCGGGCGTTGCCGGCACCCGAGGTGGGGACGGTGCCGGGTGGGCGCGGTGCGCGTACCCCCGGGGAGGTTGTGCTCTGTGGTTTGGTCGCGGAGGTCCTCGGGCTGACCAGCGTGACCGTCGACGACGACATCTTCGCCCTCGGCGCGCACTCGCTGCTGGTGATGCGTCTGGTCAGCCGCGTGCGGGCCGAGCTCGGCGCGGAGCTGCCGATCCGGGCGGTCTTCGACACGCCGACCGTCGCGGCCCTGGCGCAGCTGCTCGGCGCCGCCGGGGCGGAGCGGCCGGCGCTGACGGCGGGGCCGCGGCCGCAGGTGCTACCGCTGTCGTTCGCGCAGCAGCGATTGTGGTTCCTCTACCGGTTGGAGGGGCCGAGTCCCACCTACAACATCCCGATCGCGTGGCGGCTGCGCGGAACGCTGGACGCCGCAGCGCTCCAGGCCGCGCTCGGTGACCTGGCCGCTCGGCACGAGGCACTGCGGACGGTCTTCCCGGACCGCGACGGAATGCCCTTCCAGCGGATTCTCGACCCGCAACCGGTGACACTGCTCGCGGAACCGATCGATGAAGCTGAGCTGCCGCACCGCCTCGCCGCGATCGCGGAGCACGGCTTCGAGCTCGACCGCGAACCCCCGCTGCGCGCGCACCTGCTCGCGATCGGCCCCGACGAGCACGTCCTGGTCGTGCTGCTGCACCACATCGCGGGCGACGAGTGGTCCGACGTGCCGCTGCGGCGCGATGTCGCCGCCGCCTACGCCGCTCGCGCGGCCGGTCGCGCCCCTGGTTGGCCACCGTTGCCCGTCCAGTACGCCGACTATGCCCTCTGGCAGCGCACCCTCCTCGGCGACCGCACCGACGAGGGCAGCCTCGCCGCCCGACAGCTCGCCTTCTGGACGCAGACCCTCGCCGGCCTGCCCGAGGAGCTGGCTCTCCCCACCGACCGCCCCCGACCACCGGTCGCCGGATTCCGGGGTGCCACGATCGACTTCGTCATCCCCGATGCGCTGCTGCCGAACCTGCGGGACCTGGCCCGGGAGACGTCGACCAGCATGTTCATGGTCGTGCAGGCTGCGGTGGCGACGTTGTTGACGAGGCTGGGTGCGGGTACGGACATCCCGCTCGGGACTCCGGTGGCGGGGCGTGGTGATGCGGGGCTGGACGACCTGGTGGGGTTCTTCGTCAACACTTTGGTCCTGCGGACGGATACGTCGGGGAATCCTGCTTTCCGGGAGCTGCTGGGCCGGGTCCGTGACACCGACCTGGCTGCGTTCGATCATCAGGACATCCCGTTCGAGCATCTGGTCGAGGCGCTGAACCCGGTCCGGTCGCTGTCGCGGCATCCGCTGTTCCAGGTGATGGTCTCGTACCTGACCAGCGACGACCGGGTCGCCGACCTCCCGGGGCTGGAGACCGGCACCGAACCCGTCGGGCAGAACGTCGCCATGTTCGACCTCTCCTTCGACTTCTTCGAGGACTCGGCGCATGCGCGGAGCGGCGGTGTCCGCGGCGCGATCGAGTTCAACACCGACCTCTTCGACCCCGCGTCGGCGCAGCACCTCGTCGACCGCCTGCTCCGGGTTCTCGCCACCGTGGCCGCCGCTCCCGCCACACCGATCCACCACATCGAGATCGTCGGTCCGGCGGAGCGCCATCACATCCTCCAGGCCTGGAACACCCCGTCCGCCTCTTCCAGCGTTGGTGGTAACAGGCTCCCCGATAGCGGCAACTCTTCAAGAGTTGGTGCTAAGGGCACGCTGGTGGACCTGCTGGCCGTGCAGGTGGCGGCGTCGCCGGAGGCGATCGCGCTGGTGTGCGGCAGTGCCGAGTGGTCCTTCGCCGAGCTGGATGCCTGGTCCAACCGGCTGGCCCGGCTGCTCCTCGCCCAGGGCGTCGGGCCGGGCGGTCTCGTGGCGCTGGCGCTGCCCCGGTCGCTGATGGTTCCCGCGATCTTCGCCGTGCTGAAGTCGGGCGCGGCCTACCTGCCGCTCGACCCGGACCAGCCCGCCGACCGGCTCGGCCACATCCTCGCCGACGCGAACCCGGCGCTGGTGGTGACCACGGCGGCGCTCTCCGTGCTGCTGCCTCTGAGTGCGGCGCAGTCCGTCCCGGTCGACGATCCCGACACGGCGGCTGCCCTGTCCCGGCATTATGACGCGCCACTCGCCACTCCGGCTCTGTCCTCATCGGATGCCGCCTATGTCATCTACACCTCGGGCTCGACCGGTGTGCCGAAGGGTGTCGTGGTCCCGCACCGGGGTGTGGTCAACCTCTTCGGCACGCATCAGAAGCACCTGATGGGAGCCCTCGGCGGTCGGGCGCGGGTGGCCCACAATGCGTCGTTCGTCTTCGACGGGTCCTGGGAGCCGTTGATCTGGGTTCTCGACGGTCATGAGCTGCACGTCCTCGATGAGGCCACCTACCGGGACGATGCCGCGATGGTCTCCTATGTGAGGGACCGGAACATCGATGTTGTTGATGTGACGCCGACATATCTGCGGGAGCTGGTGGCGGCGGGGCTGCTCGATGCCGGGCTGCGGATGCTGCTCGTCGGCGGCGAGGCGGTCGATCCCGGGCTGTGGCAGCGGGTCTGCGCCACACCGGGGCTGATCTGCCACGACCTCTACGGTCCCACCGAGGCGTCGGTCGACGCCTACGGGTGGGACGGCGCGGAGCGCAGCCCCTACCGGCTTGGCAACGTCCGCACCTATCTGCTGGACGCGGTGCTCCAACCGGTGCCGGCCCGGCGTCGTCGGCGAGCTCTACGTCGCCGGGGCGGGACTGGCCCGGGGCTACCTCCACCGGCCAGCCCTCACCGCCGAGCGCTTCATCGCCGATCCGTTCAGCGCGAACGGCGAGCGCATGTACCGCACCGGTGACCTGGCGAAGTGGACGACCTCCGGCAGGATCGAGTTCGCGGGGCGGGCCGACGGGCAGGTCAAGGTCCGCGGGTTCCGCATCGAGCTGGGCGAGATCGAGGCAGTCCTGGCGGCGCACCCCGCGGTGGCCCAGGCGGCGGTCGTCGTCCGCGAGGACACGCCGGGGTTGAAGCGACTGGTCGCCTACGTGGTCGCCGCCCCGCCGGGCGCTGCGTCCGGGACCGGTGCTATCGGGGTCGACCTGCGGGGGTTCGTTGCGGGGCGGTTGCCGGACTACATGGTCCCTGCTGCCGTCGTCGCCGTGGACGCCCTACCGCGCACGATCAGCGGCAAGCTCGACCATGCCGCGCTTCCCGCACCGGACCGCGCCGTTCTCGGCGGCGGCCGCGCTGCTCGTACTCCCCGGGAGGAAGTGCTCTGCGGGCTCTTCGCCGAACTGCTGGGCCTGCCCCATGTCGGCGTCGACGACGACTTCTTCGCCCTCGGCGGCCACTCGCTGCTGGTGATGCGCCTGGTCAGCCGCGTGCGCTCCGTCCTCGGCGCGGACCTGCCGATCCGCGCGGTCTTCGACGCCCCGACCGTCGCAGCGCTCGGCCGCCACCTGCCGGCCGGCGCCACCAGCGCCGCCCGCCCGCCGCTCGTCCCGGGCGCCCGCCCGGAGCGGCTGCCGCTCTCGTCGGCGCAGCAACGCCTCTGGTTCCACTTCCAGCTCGAAGGTCCGAGCCCGACCTACAACATCCCGATCGCCTGGCGCCTACGCGGCGCGCTCGACGAGTCGGCGCTCGCGGCGGCGCTCACCGATCTCACCGCGCGGCACGAGCCACTGCGGACGATCTTCCCCGACCACGGCGGCGCACCGCACCAGCTGATCCTCGACCCGCAGCCGGTCCCGCTCCACACCGCCCGCGTCACCGACGGCGAGCTGCCGCAGCACCTCGCGGACGCCGCCGACCACGGCTTCGCCCTGGACCGGGAGCCACCCCTGCGGGCGCATCTCTTCACGGTCGCCCCCGACGAACACGTCCTGCTGCTCCTGCTGCACCACATCGCGGGCGACGAGTGGTCCGACGTGCCGCTGCGGCGCGACCTCACGACCGCCTACACTGCCCGCGTCGCGGGTCACGCTCCGCAGTGGACAGAACTCCCCATCCAGTACGCCGACTATGCCCTCTGGCAGCGCACCCTCCTCGGCGACCGCACCGACGAGGGCAGCCTCGCCGCCCGACAGCTCGCCTTCTGGACGCAGACCCTCGCCGATCTGCCCGAGGCGCTGGCCCTCCCCGCCGACCGCCTCCGCCCGGCCGAGGCGAGCCACCACGGCGGCCTGATCGAGTTCACCCTCGAACCCGCACTCCACCACCGCCTGCGTACCGTGGCCCGGGAGACGTCGACCAGCATGTTCATGGTCGTGCAGGCTGCGGTGGCGACGTTGTTGACGAGGCTGGGTGCGGGTACGGACATCCCGCTCGGGACTCCGGTGGCGGGGCGTGGTGATGCGGCGTTGGACGACCTGGTGGGGTTCTTCGTCAATACTCTGGTCCTGCGGACGGACACGTCGGGGAATCCTGCTTTCCGGGAGCTGCTGGGCCGGGTCCGTGACACCGACCTGGCTGCGTTCGATCATCAGGACATCCCGTTCGAGCATCTGGTCGAGGCGCTGAACCCGGTCCGGTCGCTGTCGCGGCATCCGCTGTTCCAGGTGATGGTCTCGTACCTGACCAGCGACGACGACACCTGGAACCTGGGCGCCCTGACGGCACACCCCGAGGCGGTCGGGCATACCGCCGCGATGTTCGACCTCTCCTTCGATTTCGTCGAAGCGTCCACAACGGACCGCGCCCACGGCTCGCTGGAGTTCAGCACCGACCTCTTCGACCCCGCCTCGGCCCAGCGCCTCGTCGACCGCTTGCTCCGCGTCCTCACCCAGGTGGCCGACGACCCGGCCGCGCCGATCAGCCGCATCGAGATCCTCACGCCCGCCGAACGCCACCAGCTCCTGCACATCTGGAACGCCCCGACGCACAGCACCAACTCTTCAAGAGTTGGTGCTATGAACCTGGTGGACATTCTTTCGGCCCGGGCCGCCGAGACGTCTGCGGCCACAGCGCTGGTCACCGCCGACAGGAGCTGGACCTTCACAGAGCTCGTCGCCGGATCCCACCGCTTGGCCAGGCTCCTCCTCCACAAGGGAATCTCCCCCGGCGACCTGGTCGCGCTGGCCCTCCCGCGCTCGCTGATGGTCCCCGCCCTCCTCGCCGTCTGGACCGCCGGAGCCGCCTACCTCCCGCTCGACCCCGACCAGCCCGAGGACCGCATCGCCGCGATCCTCGGCGACGCCGCCCCCACCCTCACCCTCACCACCACGGCCCTGGCGTCGGCGTTCACCGGCACACCCCACCTGCTCCTCGACGAGCAAGACCTCGACGGGCTCCCCTGTACTCCCATCACCGACGCCGAGCGGACAAGGCCTATGTCCCCCTGGGACCCCGCCTACGTCATCTACACCTCGGGCTCCACCGGCGCCCCCAAGGGTGTCGTGGTTCCGCACCGCGGCATCAGCAACCTGTTCGCCACGCACCAGCTGCACCTGATGCCAACCGCCGGACCCACCCACAAGGCACTCCACAACGCGTCGTTCGTCTTCGACGGATCCCTGGAGCCGCTGCTCTGGCTCTTCGACGGCCACGAACTCCACGTCCCGTCCGAGGAGACCTACCGAGACGCCACGGCACTCATCGCCTACGCCGCCGCACACCGCATCGACGTCATGGACGTCACCCCGACCTACCTGCGCCAGCTCGTCGACGAGGGCCTGCTGGAGACCGGTACGCTGCGCGTCCTCCTCGTCGGCGGTGAGGCCGTCGACCCGGCCCTCTGGCAGCGGGTCTGCGACACGCCGGGCCTGTCCTGCCACGACCTCTACGGCCCCACCGAAGCCGCCGTCGACGCGTACGGGTGGGACGGCGCGACACGCACCCCCTACCGGCTCGGCAACGTCCGCACCTACCTCCTCGACGCCGCGCTCCAGCCCGTGCCGCCCGGCGTGGTCGGCGAGCTCTACATCGCCGGTGCCGGGCTCGCCCACGGCTACCTGAATCGCCCCGCCCTCACCGCCGAGCGTTTCACCGCCGACCCGTTCGGCGCAGTCGGCGAGCGCATGTACCGGACCGGCGACCTGGCGAAGTGGACCGGTACCGGTGCATTGGAGTTCGCCGGGCGGGCCGACGGTCAGGTCAAGGTCCGTGGCTTCCGGATCGAGCTCGGCGAGATCGAGGCGGCCCTCGCGGCGCACCCGGCGGTGGCCCAGGCCGCCGTCGTCGTCCGCGAAGCCGCGCCCGGGGTCAAACGCCTCGTCGCCTACGTCGTCGCGCCCCCCGATAACACCAACTCTTCAAGAGTTGCGCCGGGGGAGGTTGCGCCAGGGGAGGGCGCGGCAGTGGGGGAGCTGCGGGAGTTCGTCGCGCGGGCGCTGCCGGACTACATGGTTCCGGCTGCCTTCGTCACCATCGCCGCCCTGCCGCGCACGATCAGCGGCAAGCTCGACCACGCCGCACTCCCCGCGCCCGACTTCGCGGAGCTGGCCGGTGGGCGCGAGGCCCGTACGCCCCGCGAAGAGATCCTGTGCGGGCTCTTCGCGGAGGTGCTGGGCCTGCCGCGCGTCGGCGTCGACGACGACTTCTTCCTCCTCGGCGGCGACAGCATCGTCTCCATCCAGCTCGTCAGCCGGGCCCGCGCGGCCGGGCTGCTGCTGAGCCCCCGCGACGTCTTCCGCCACAAGTCACCCGCCGGGCTCGCCGCGGCGGCCCGCATCGCCGACGGCGCCGTCACCGAAGCGCCCGAGGCGGCGTGGGGGACCGCGCCGCTCACCCCGGTCATGCACGCTCTCTGCGAGCTCGGCGGACCGATCGACGGCTACCACCAGTCGATGCTGCTGCAGACCCCGGCCGACCTCGACCTCGCCGGGCTGCACGCCGTCGTCCAAGCCGTCATCGACCGGCACGACCTGCTCCGGGCGAGGCTGACCGCAGAGCGCACCCTGGAGATCCCGCCGCCGGGCGCGCTCACCGCCGACTCCTGCGTGACCCGGGTCGACGCGGCCGGCCTCATCGGTGACGAGCTGCGGCAGCTCGTCACCGCGCGGACCGCCGACGCCCGGGACCGGCTCGCGCCGCGGGCCGGAGTGCTGGTCCAGGTCGTCTGGTTCGACGCGGGCGCGGGCATCGGCGGCCGGGTGCTGATCCTCGTGCACCACCTCGCGATCGACGGCGTCTCGTGGCGGATCCTGCTGCCCGACCTCGCCGACGCGTGGCGAGCGGTGTCCCGTGGCGCTCCACCACAACTGCCCCCCGCCGGTACGTCATACCGCCGCTGGTCGCAGGGGCTCGTCGAGGCCGCCGGGCTGCGCGAGTCGCAGCTCGCCTACTGGACCGGGGTGCTCGACGGCGCGGCACCCGTGCTCGGCTCCCGCCCGCTGGATCCCGCGGTCGACACGGTCGGCGGAACCGGAGAGCTCACCGTCGAGCTGCCGGCCGAACGAACCGAGCCGCTGCTCACGACCGTTCCGGCGGCGTTCCACGCGGGCGTCGACGACGTGCTGCTGACCGGGCTCGGGCTCGCCCTGCGGCGCTGGTCCGGCCGGGACGGCTGGCTCGTCGCCCTGGAGGGGCACGGCCGGGAAGAGCAGCTCGTCGCGGGTGCCGAGCTCTCGCGCACCGTGGGCTGGTTCACCAGCGAATACCCCGTCCGCCTCGACGTGGGTGGCGCCGACCTCGACGAGGCCCTCGCCGGTGGCCCGGCCGCCGGGCAGGCCCTGAAGGCGGTGAAGGAGCGCCTGCGCACCGTTCCCGACAACGGGATGGGGTTCGGCCTGCTGCGGCACCTCCACCCCAGGACCGCCGCAGCCCTGTCGGTGCTGCCCAGGCCGCTGATCGGATTCAACTACCTGGGGCGCTTCGCCGTGGGCGGGGACGACGGGCAGGCGCCGTGGCAGCCGGTCGCCGATCAGGACGCCTGGGGCGGCGGCGCCGACGACGCGATGCCGCTGGAGTACCCGTTGGAGGTCAACGCGGTCACCGAGGACCACCCCGGCGGACCCCGCCTGAGCGTGACCTGGTCCTGGCCGCACGGAGTCCTCACCGAGCAGGCGGTCGGCGAGCTCGCCGCCTGCTGGTTCGCCGCCCTGGACGCGCTCGCCACGCATGCGGTCACCCCCGACGCCGGTGGCTGGACACCGTCGGACCTGGAGCTGGTCAGCCTCAGCCAGGACGACATCGACGACCTGGCGGCGGACTTCGCCGACCTCGAGTCCGAATGGGAGACACAGTGAGCACGAAGCCGGGGCTTGAGGACGTTCTGCCGCTGACACCGCTGCAGGAGGGGCTGCTCTTCCACGCGCTCTTCGACGAGCAGGGCCCCGACATCTACACCGTCTCCAGTGCCCTGCACCTGCGCGGCCCGCTGGAGGCGGCGTCGCTGCGAGCGGCGGGGCAGGCGCTGCTCGACCGGCACGCCAACCTGCGGGCCAGCTTCCGGCGCACCGGCAAGGGCCAGACGGTGGCGGCGATCCCGCGCCGCTGCCCACTGCCCTGGACCGAGCACGACCTGTCCACTCTGAATGTCGACGCGCAGCGGGACGAGGTGGCGCGCCTGGCCCAGGTGGACCTCGACACCAGGTTCGACATGACCTGGCCGCCGCTGCTGCGCATGTCGCTGGTGAGGCTGGGCGAGCAGGAGCACCGGCTCGTCATCACCCACCACCACATCCTCCTCGACGGCTGGTCGTCGCCGCTGCTCGTCCGGGAGCTCTTCGACCTCTACGCCGGACGGGAGCTGCCGCCGGTCACGCCGTACAAGGACTATCTGGGGTGGCTGGCCCGGTGGGACCGCGACGGTGCCCGCGCTGCCTGGAGCCGCGCGCTGGCCGGGCTCGCGGAGCCGACGCGGCTGGCGCCGACCGAGCTGCCGCGCGAACCGGTCGTGCCGGCGTCGGTGGAGACGGCACTGCCGGAGGCGCTGAGCGATCGGATCGCGGTGCTGGCCCGCGAGCGCGGCGTCACGCTGAACACACTGGTCCAGGTCGCGTGGGGGATCGTGCTGGGGCGGCTGACCGGGCGCGGCGACGTCGTGTTCGGCGCGACCGTCGCGGGCCGCCCGCCGGAGCTGCCCGGCGTCGAGTCGATGATCGGCCTGTTCATCAACACCGTCCCGGTACGCGTCCGCACCGACCCCGCCGAGTCCATCGTGGACCTGCTCGGCCGGGTGCAGGACGAGCAGTCGGGGCTGATGGAGCACCAGTACCTCGGGCTCGCCGAGATCCAGCGCGCCGCCGGGCTCGGGGAGCTCTTCGACACGCTGATGGTCTTCGAGAGCTATCCGTTCGACGAGGACGGCTGGAGCCGGCCCGCCCCCGGGCTGCGGATGAGCGAGGCCGAGGACGTGGACGCCACCCACTACCCGGTGGTGCTCGTCGCGGAGCCCGGACGGCGGATCAACCTGGAGCTGCGCTACCGCGAGGACGTGCTCGACCATCCGGCCGCGGCGGCGATGCTGGGTCGCGTCGGCCGCGTGCTCACCGCGATCGCCGCCGACCCGAGCCTGCCGGTCGGGCGGGTCGACGTGCTCAGCGACGCCGAGCACGGCCGCATCCTCACCGAGTGGAACGGCAGCACCGTTGGGCTCGACCGGGTCACCTTCCCGGTGCGGTTCGCCGAGCAGGCCGCCGCCCGCCCGCATGCCGTCGCGATCGTCTGCGAGGACGTGGAGCTCACCTACGCCCAGCTCGACGCGCAGTCAACGGTGCTGGCCCGGCGGCTCGCCGCCCGGGGGGCCGGTCCCGGTCAGGTCGTCGCCGTCGCGCTGCCGCGCTCCGCCGATCTGATCGTCGCGCTCGTCGCGGTGATGCGCGCCGGTGCCGCCTATCTGGCGCTGGACCTGGACTACCCGGCCGAGCGGCTCGGCTACATGCTCGACGACGCCGCGCCGGGCTGCGTGATCACCACCGGCGACCACATCGGACAGTTGCCCGCGGGCACGTCTCTGCTGCTCCTCGACGAGGCGGGCGAGGACGATGCGGAGGCGGAGCCGCAGCTGCCGCAGCTGCTCGACGCCGCCTACGTCATCTACACGTCGGGGTCGACCGGGCGGCCCAAGGGGGTCGTCGTCACGCACGAGGGGATCGGGAAGCTGCTCGCCACGCAGGTGCGGCGGCTCGGCGTCGACGAGCACAGCCGGGTGCTGCAGTTCGCCTCGCCCAGCTTCGACCTCGCGTTCTGGGAGATCTGCCAGGCGCTGCTCGGCGGCGGCGCGCTCGTCGTCGTCCCGGCCGAGCGGCGCCTGCCCGGCCACCAGCTGACCGACTACATCCGCAAGCACGGCATCACCCAGCTCGCGCTGCCGCCGTCGGTGCTCTCCGCGATGCCCGCCGACTGCGACCTGCCGCTCGGGGTGAGCATGCTGGTCGGCACGGAGGAGGTCCCGGCGCGCCTCGCCGAGCGCTGGGCGCCGGGGCGCCGGATGTTCAACGCCTACGGCCCGACCGAGGCGACCGTCAACGCCACGCTCTGGGAGTGCTCGCCGGGTGCGGGCTCGGTGCCGATCGGGTTCCCGGATCCGGGCGCGCTCGCCTACGTGCTCGACGCCGGGCTGCGACCGGTCCCGGCGGGTGTCGTGGGGGAGCTCTACCTCGGCGGGTCGGGGCTGGCCCGGGGCTACCTGGGGCGGCCGGACCTCTCCGCCAAGCGGTTCGTCGCCGACCCGTTCGCCGGGGGCGGCAGCCGCATGTACCGCACCGGCGACCTGGTGCGCTGGACGCCTCAGGGCGCGCTGGAGTTCGCCGGGCGGGTCGACCACCAGGTCAAGATCCGCGGGTTCCGGGTCGAGCTGGGCGAGATCGAAGCGGTCATCGCCGCTCACCCGTCGGTCCGCCAGGCCGCGGTGGTCGTCCGCGACGAGGGGGTACGCCGCATCGTCGCCTACGCCGTCCCTGCCGCCGCTCCGATCGACCCCGCCGAGCTGCGGGCCCACGTGGCGAAGCTGCTCCCGGACTACATGGTCCCGGCCGCGATCGTGCCCCTCGATGTCATGCCCGTCTCCGTCAACGGCAAGCTCGACCGGGACGCGCTGCCCGCACCCGACTTCGCGGCGGTCACCTCCGGCCGTGCTCCGCGTACGCCACGCGAACGCGTCCTCTGCGACCTCTTCGCCGAGGTGCTCGGAGTACCGCAGGTCGGCATCGACGACGACTTCTTCGCCCTCGGCGGGGACAGCATCGTCTCCATCCAGCTCGTCAGCCGGGCCCGAGCAGCCGGTCTCGTCATCACGCCGCGGCAGGTGTTCCAGCGGCGTACCCCCGCGGGTTTGATCCCGGTGGCCGGTGTCGTGACCGGCGCGACCGGACCCGCGGCCGGGGTGTCGCTGGTGACCCTGACCGACGCGGACCGCGCCGAGCTCATCGCGCTCGGGCTGGACGTGGAGGAGGTGCTGCCGCTCTCGCCGCTGCAGGCGGGGCTGCTCTTCCACACCCTCCTCGACGAGGCGGGCCCGGACGTCTACACCGTCCAGATGACGTTCGAGCTGGCCGGGCCGATCGACGCGGCGCGGCTGCGCGCGGCGGGCCAGGAGCTGCTCGACCGGCACGGCAACCTGCGCGCATCGTTCCGGCACCTGCGGTCCGGCCGGCCGGTCGCGGTCGTCGCGCGCGGCGTCGTGCTCCCGTGGACCGAGGTCGACCTCTCCACATCGGATGAGAGCGGCTGGACCGACCTGCTCGCGAGCGAAGGCGGCCGGTTCGACCCGACCGCGGCGCCGCTGGTCCGGATGGCGCTCGCCCGCACGGGCGCCGACCGGCACCGCCTGGTCCTCACCCACCACCACGTCCTGCTCGACGGCTGGTCGAGGGGACCGCTGGTGGCGGAGCTGTCCGCCCTCTACGAGGGGGTGACTCCCGCGCCGATCCGCCCCTTCCGCGACTACCTGGCCTGGCTGTCCACACAGGACCCAGGTGCGGCACGCCGCGCCTGGACCCGCGCTCTCGCCGACGCCGCACCCCTGAAATTCGCGTTGATCAAGGGAAGACTCGCCGCAGATCGGGCACCCGAGATGGCGAGTCTTCCCTTGATCAACGAGATTTGTCTGCCGGAAGGGCTGACCGCACGGCTGGGGGCCGTCGCGCGGGGGCGAGGGGTGACGCTCAACACCGTCGTGCAGGCGGCGTGGGGGCTGGTGTTGGCGCGGGTCACCGGGCGGGACGACGTCGTCTTCGGTGCCACCGTCTCCGGGCGGCCGGCCGAGCTGCCGGGCGTCGAGTCGATGATCGGGCTGTTCATCAACACCGTGCCGGTACGCGTACGCCTCGACCCCGCCCAGCCCATCGCGGCGATGCTGGCGCGGCTGCAGGACGAGCAGTCGGCGCTCATGGACCACCAGGTGCTCGGGCTCGCCGACATCCAGCGCGCGGCCGGGGTCGGCGAGCTCTTCGACACGCTGCTCGTCTTCGAGAACTACCCCGACGGCGACGAGCCGGGCAGCGGCGGGCTGCCGATCGCCGACAGCGACGGCCACGACGCCACTCATTATCCGATGACCCTTATCGCGGAGCCCGGCGAGCAGCTCAAACTCGCGCTGGAGTTCCGCGCGGACGCCTTCGAGCCTTCCTTCGTGGAGGAGCTCGCCGCTCAGCTCGTGCGGGCCTTCGAGGCGCTCGCCGAGGACGGGGCGGTCGGCCGGATCGACCTGCTCGGACCCGCCGCCAGGCAAGCGATCGTCGAGGGCTGGAACGACACCGCGCGGTCCGTGCCCGCCACGACCGTGCCGGAGCTGCTCGCCGCGCAGATCGCGAGGACACCGCAGGCCCTCGCGATCGCCTTCGACGAGGCGGAGCTGACCTATGCCGAGTTCGGGGAGCGGGTCGAGCGGCTCGCCAGGGTCCTCGCCGCATGGGGAGCGGGACCGGAATCGATCGTCGCCCTCGCGCTGCCCCGATCGATCGAGCTGGTGGTGGCGATCCATGCGGTGCAGCGGGCGGGGGCGGCGTACCTGCCGCTGGACCTGGACCACCCGCCCGCCCGGATCGCCGCGATGCTCGCCGACGCGCGGCCGGTGCTGGCACTCGTCGCGCCCGGCGTGACGCTGGACGTGCCGACGATCGTGCTCGACGGGTCGCCGATCGAGACCGTCGAGGCGGAACTCATCGCAGCCGGGCCGAAGCACCCCGCCTACGTGATCTACACGTCGGGGTCGACCGGTGTGCCCAAGGGTGTCGTCGTGTCGCACGAGGGGATCGTCAACCGGCTGCTCTGGATGCAGGAGACCTATGGCCTGACCAGCGACGACCGGGTGCTGCAGAAGACGCCGGCAGGGTTCGACGTCTCGGTCTGGGAGTTCTGCTGGCCGCTGCTCACAGGGGCCGCGCTCGTCGTCGCCCGCCCCGACGGGCACCGCGACCCGGCCTACCTCGCCGGGCTCATCCAGGAGCGCGGGATCACGACGGTCCACTTCGTACCGTCGATGCTCGACATCTTCCTCCAGGAGCCGACGGCGGCCGACTGCGGCTCGCTGCGGCGCGTCATCTGCAGCGGCGAGGCGCTCCCGACCCACGTCGCCGAACGGTGGCACGCGGTGCTCGGCGCCGGACTGCACAACCTCTACGGCCCCACCGAGGCGTCCGTCGACGTGACCGCCTGGCCTGCCGCCGCGGGTACCGGCACCGGCTCGGTGCCGATCGGGCAGCCGGTCTGGAACACGCGGGTCTACGTGCTCGACAGCGGGCTGCTGCCGGTCCCGCCGGGCGCCCTCGGCGAGCTCTACCTCGCCGGGGTGCAGCTCGCTCGCGGCTACCTCCACCGGGCCGGACTGACGGCGGAGCGCTTCGTCGCCGACCCGTTCGGCGGGCCGGGCGAGCGGATGTACCGCACCGGCGATGTCGTCCGCTGGTCCGCCGACGGGGTCCTCGAATTCGTCGGCCGCGCCGACGGCCAGGTCAAGATCAGAGGCCTGCGGGTCGAGCTGGGCGAGATCGAAGCGGTCATCACCAGACATCCGGGGGTACGCCAGGCGGCGCTCACCCTCCGCCAGGACCGCCCAGGCGCGGCGCACCTCGTGGCGTATGTCGTCCCGGGCGCTCCCACCGAGGACCAAGATCGGCGCAACTCTTCAAGAGTTGGTGCTATTCGCGCGCTCGACGGAGTCGACGACCTGCGGGCGTTTCTCGCACGGGAGCTGCCGGACCACATGGTGCCGTCGGCCTTCGTCGTCCTCGACGCGCTGCCGGTCTCCGTCAACGGCAAGCTCGACCGGGCAGCACTTCCGGCGCCGGACTTCGCGGCGGTGGCGGTCGGCCGCGCCCCGCGTACCCCCGGGGAGCAGTTGCTCTGTGAGCTCTTCGCCCACCTGCTGGGCGTGCCCGCGGCCGGTGCCGACGACGACTTCTTCGCCCTCGGCGGGGACAGCATCGTCTCCATCCAGCTCGTCAGCCGGGCCCGTGCGGCCGGGCTGACGATCACGCCGCGGCAGGTCTTCCAGCTCCGCACGCCCGCCGCGCTCGCCGAGGCGGCCGGGGTGACCAGCGGCGACAGCGTGCGGGCCGCCGCACCCGTGCTCGCCGACCTCACCGACGACGAGGCCCGGGAACTCGCCGCCCTCGATGCCGAGGAGGTGCTGCCGCTCTCTCCGCTGCAGGCGGGGCTGCTCTTCCACGCGTCGTTCGACGCCGACGGGGTCGACGTCTACACGGTCCAGATGGTCTTCGACCTCGACGGGCCCGTCGACGCGTTCCGGCTGCGCGCGGCCGGGCAGGCGCTGCTCCAGCGGCACGCCAACCTGCGCGCGGGGTTCCGGCACCTCGCCTCCGGCCGTCCCGTCGCCGTCGTGGCGCGCGGTGTCGTGCTGCCCTGGGCCGAGGCGGATCTGTCGGGATTGGACACCGACGCGCGGGAAGAGGCGTGGCAGCGCTGCCTCGCCGAGGAGGAGCGCCGCTTCGATCCGGCGGTCGCGCCCCTGCTGCGGCTGCTCCTCGTGCGCGTCGGACCGGAGCGGCACCGGCTCGTCCTCACCCACCAGCACCTGCTGCTCGACGGCTGGTCCCGCGGGCCGCTCATCGCGGAGCTCTCCGCGCTCTACGAGGCCGGTACGCAGCCGCTCGCGCCACCGCCCGCCTACCGCGACTTCCTCGGCTGGCTCGCCGCGCAGGACCGCACCGCCGCCGAGCGGGCCTGGGCGGAGGCGCTCGGCGGGCTCGGCGAACCGACCCGGCTCGCCCCGATCGACCAGCAGCGCCAGCCGATCGTGCCGGAGCTGGCCGAGCACGAGCTGCCCGCACCCGTCACCGCTTCGCTCGCGGCGCTCGCCAGAGAGCGCGGCGTCACCCTGAACACGCTGGTCCAGACGGCGTGGGGCGTTCTGCTCGGCCGCCTGACCGGGCGTGCCGACGTCGTCTTCGGCGCCACGGTCTCCGGCCGGCCCGCCGGGCTGCCCGGTGTCGAGTCGATGATCGGCCTGTTCATCAACACCGTCCCGGTCCGGGTCCGGGTCGATCAGGCCGAGCCGGTGACCGCGCTGCTGCGGCGGGTCCAGGACGAGCAGTCGGCGCTGATGGACCACCAGTACCTCGGGCTCGCCGACGTGCAGCGCACCGCCGGGCTGGGGGAGCTCTTCGACACCCTGTTCATCTTCGAGAACTACCCGGACCAGGAGGAGTCCACCGACGACGGTGCACTGCTGCGGCCGGCCGACGCCGGCGGGCGCGACGCCACGCACTACCCGCTGACCTGGGTAGTCGACCCGGGCGAGCGGCTGCGCCTGGTGCTGGAGTTCCGCCCGGACCTCTTCGACCGGGCGGCCGCCGAGCGGCTCGTCGCGGCGCTGACGCAGATCCTCACCGGCATCGCGGCCGGGCCGGACCTGCCAGTCGGGCGCCTGGACCTCACCGCCCCGGCGGAGCGGGAACGGATCCTCACGTCGTGGAACTCCGTCAGGCTGTGCAGCACAACGTCGCCATCCGGCGACGGGAAGCCACGCTTTGCTGCACAGCGTGACGGAGCGGCGGGCGACCAGGCCGACGGGCCGGACGCGACCGTGCCGTCGATCTTCGAGGCGCAGGCGGCGTTCTCGCCCGACGCGCCCGCCGTGGCCTGCCAGGGCACCCGGTGGAGCTTCGCCGAGCTCAACCTGCGCGCCAACCGGCTCGCCCGGCTCCTCGCCCAGCTCCACATCGGACCGGAGCAGATCGTCGCACTCGCGCTGCCCCGGACCGCCGACATGATCGCGGCGATCCTCGCGGTGCAGAAGGCGGGCGCGGCGTACCTGCCGATCGACCCGGCCTACCCGGCGGCGCGGATCGCGGCGATGCTCGACGACGCCTCACCCGCCCTCGTCGTCACCGTCGAGGAGGTGGCTCCGAACCTGCCCGCCGCCGCCCGACCCGCGCTCGTCCTCGACACCCCGCGCGTCGCCGAGCTGCTCGCGGTCCAGGACGGGCACAACCTCACCGACACCGGGCGCACCGCCCCGGTCTCACCGGACCACCCGGCGTACGTGATCTACACGTCGGGCTCCACCGGCAAGCCGAAGGGCGTCGTCGTCAGCCAGCGCAACCTCGTCAACCTCTTCCGCAGCCACCGGGCACAGCTCTTCCAGCCCGCGCGGGAGCGGACCGGACGGGAGCACCTGCGGGTCGGGCACGCCTGGTCGTTCTCCTTCGACGCGTCCTGGCAGCCGCAGCTCTGGCTGCTCGACGGGCATGAACTGCACATCGTCACCGAGGAGGTCCAGCGCGACCCCGAGCAGCTCACGGCACTGATCCGGCGCGAGGGGATCGACTTCATCGAGCTGACCCCGTCGCACGTGACGCAGCTCGCCGGAGCCGGGCTCCTCGACGGCGGCGACTGCCCGCTCGCGGTGATCGGCGTCGGCGGTGAGGCGGTGTCACCGGCGCTCTGGGCCCAGCTCGGGTCGCTGCCGCGGACGGAGGCGTTCAACCTCTACGGCCCGACCGAGGCGACCGTGGACGCTCTCGTCGCCCGGATCGGCGACACCTCGTCGCCGCTGGTCGGACGGCCTGTCCGGGGCGGACGGGCCTATGTCCTCGACACCGCGCTGCGGCACGTGCCGGTCGGGGTCGCCGGGGAGCTGCACCTCGCGGGGGCCGGGCTCGCCCGAGGGTACCTGGGGCGGCCGGACCTCACCGCCGAGCGCTTCACCGCCGACCCCTACGGCCCGCCCGGTGCCCGGATGTACCGCACGGGTGACCTGGCCAGGTGGACCGCCGACGGAACGCTGGAGTACCTGGGCCGCGCCGACGAGCAGGTCAAGATCCGGGGCTACCGGGTCGAGCTCGGGGAGATCGAGACCGCCCTCGCCGGGCATCCGTCGGTCGCGGAGGCGGTGGTCGTCATTCGCGAGCACCGGCCCGGCGTGAAGCAGCTCGTCGCCTATGTGGTCACAGCCGCCGCCGTTAGCAGCAACTCTTCAAGAGTTGCTGCTAACGGGGACGGCGCGGATGGGACCAACTCTTCAAGAGTTGGTGCGGAGGGTGGCGGCACGGATAGCAGCAACTCTTCAAGAGGTGGTGCTTTGGGGGGCGGCGCGAGCGTGGAGGAGCTGCGGGCGTTCGTTGCGGCGAGACTGCCGGAGCACATGGTTCCGACCGCGTTCGTGCTGTTGGAGCGGCTGCCGGTGCTCGCCAACGGCAAGATCGACCGCAGCGCGCTGCCCGGGCCGGACCTCGCCGCGCTACCCGCCGGCCGGGCGCCGCGCGACGAGCGCGAACGGGTGCTCTGCGGCGTAGTCGCGACCGTACTCGGGGCGCCAGAGGTGAGCATCGACGACGACTTCTTCGCCCTCGGCGGGGACAGCATCGTCGCGATGCAGCTCGTCAGCCGGGCCCGGGCGGCCGGGCTGCGGATCACGCCACGGCAGATCTTCGCCGCACGGACCGTCGCCGCACTCGCCGTGGCAGCGACCGAGCTGACCGGGGCGGACGAGACCGCCGACGCCGTCGGCACGCTGCCGCTGACACCGGTCATGCACTGGCTGCGGGAGCTGGGCGGGCCGATCGACGGGTTCAACCAGTCTGCTGTCGTGCAGGTACCGGCCCGGCTCGGCTGGGAGAACCTGCTCGCCGCGCTGCAGGCGGTCGTGGATCGGCACGACATGCTGCGGGCACGGTTGGAGCGGGTGGGGCAGTGGGCTTTGGGCGTACCCCCCAGGGGATCGTCGACGGCCGCGAGCTGGACGGACCGGGTCGATGCGCGCGGCCTGGACGCCGAGGGCATGTGGGCCGCGGTGGCGCGGGGCGCGACCGCCGCGCAGGCCGCGCTCGACCCCGACGCCGGGGTGATGATCCGCGCGACCTGGTTCGACGCGGGCCCCGACCAGCCCGGCCGCCTGCTGCTCATCGTGCACCACCTCGTCGTCGACGGAGTGTCCTGGCGCATCCTGCTGCCCGACCTCGCGGCCGCGTGGCGCGAAGCGGCAGCGGGCCGCCGCCCCGAGCTACCCCAGGTGGGTACGCCGTTCCGCCGCTGGTCGACCGCGCTCACCCGCCAGGCCGCCGCGCGCGAGGTTGAGCTGCCGATGTGGACGGAGCTGCTCGGCCGAGGTACCCCGCTGCCGCTGCGCAGCGAGCTGGACCAGAAGCGGGACATCGCCGCCACGATCCAGGAGATCACCCTGTCCCTGCCGACGGCGGCGACCGAACCGCTGCTGACCAGGGTGCCGACGGCACTCGGGGCGAGCATCAACGACGTGCTGCTCACCGCGCTCGGGCTCGCCGTCGCGGACTGGCGGCGCCGGCAGGGTGGCGAGGGCGACTCGGTGCTCGTCTCGCTGGAGGGCCATGGGCGGGAGGAGCAGCTCGCCGGCGACGCCGACCTGTCGGCCACGGTCGGGTGGTTCACCAACGTCTTCCCGATCTGCCTCGACGTCAGCTCCATCGACCTCGACGAGGCGTTCGCCGGGGGACCGGCGGCGGGCCGGGCGGTCGCGGCCGTGCGAGCGCACCTCGCCGGACTGCCCGACAACGGAATGGGGTTCGGGTTGCTCCGCTATCTGAACCCCCGGACCTCGGCGGTGCTGGCGGAGTTGCCGTCGCCGCAGATCGAGTTCAACTACATGGGGCGGTTCGACTTCCCCGAGGCCGCCGACTGGGAGTTCGCTCCCGAGGCGGAGGCCGCCGACAACGGAGCCGACGAGGAGATGGCCGAGACCTACTGCCTCGTCGTCAACGCACAGACCGAGGACCGTCCCGGCGGGCCCGAGCTCAGCGTCACCTGGGCCTGGCCCGGTGCGGTGCTCGCCGCCGAATCCGTCGACGACCTGGCCCGGACCTGGTTCCGGGCGCTGCACGCACTGATCACCTACACCGAACCGGAGATGTCATGACGAACCCTTTCGAGAACACCGACGGCACCTACCTGGTGCTGGTCAACGAGGAGAACCAGCACAGCCTGTGGCCCGAGTTCGCCGAGGTCCCCGGTGGGTGGCGCACGGCGTTCGGGCCGGCCGGGCGGCAGGACTGCCTCGACTACGTCAACGCCAACTGGACGGACATGCGCCCGCAGAGCCTGATCGACGCGTCCGCGTCCTGACGCGGCGTCGTTGCTCACGCGTTGATCGCGTTGTTTCCGGGAAGCCGACCTCTCAACAGGTGGGCGAGGGACTGTTTCCCGGAAACAACGCGATCATGCGATGTGCCGGAATCCGAGAAACGGCGCGATCATCGGGACGCGTAGGCTCGGTGGCATGAGCTTCCTGCGGGTGCCTGACGAGGCCGATGCCACGCCCGAGGCCGCGAGCCTCCTCGCCGCCGACCGGGCCGCCAACGGGTTCGTCGCCAACTACACCGAGGTCTTCTCACTGCGGCCCGCGGTCCTCGCCGCGTGGCAGCAGCTCAACGTCACCATCAAGGGCGGCATGGACCTGCGCCGCTACGAGCTGGTAACGCTCGCCGCCGCTCGGGCGCTGAAGTCGAGCTACTGCGCCCTCGCCCATGGCAAGGTGCTGCGGGATCGGTTCTACGACGCGGAGACCGTGCGGGCCATCGCCACGCACCACGGCAGCGCGGGGCTCGACGCGAGCGACGTGGCTGTCATGACCTTCGCCGAGAAGGTCGTCGCCGACGCCACCGCGATCACCGAGGCCGACGTCGAGGAGCTGCGCGGGCACGGGCTGGGGGAGGAGGACATCCTCCAGGTGGTGCTCGCCGCGACAGCGCGGTGCTTCTTCAGCAAGACGCTGGATGCCGTCGGTGCCGAGCCGGACGCGCACTACGTCGCCTCCGTCGAGCCCGACCTGCGTCAGGCGCTCACGGTCGGTCGCCCGGTGGCGGCAGCGGAGTAGTCCGGGGGCGGGTTCCCGGATTACCCGTCAACGCGCGTCGGTGACCACGTAGGAGCAGGGCGAACAGGCCGCCGGGCCCTGCTCGGCGAACCACCGGCAGTTCCGCCGGATGGCGCACTTGGGCAGGTCGACCTCCTCGCCACCGCTGGCCTGATAGGACTCGACCAGTGTGGCGCCGAGGCCGCAGTGCTCACCGGTCCAGAATCCGCACCTGCTCGTGACGCATGGCCCGGCGAACCGGTAGCTCGCCTCCAGCGGCCCGGCAGAGTCGTCCATGCCGGAGAGCACCGTCTCGGCGGGAACCTCCGGGGTGATGTAGGCGACCTTGCCCATCGGTGTGATCATCCCCAGGAAGACGGTGGCGTTGCCCGCCGGTGTGCTGGGGCACATCCGGTCGACAGGTTCCACACGCCGCTGGTCGTCGATCATTACTGGTAGAACCCGATGGCGTTGATCTGCTGCCCGACCTGGTCGGCCCGGGGTCCGTCGATCACCCAGAGGCCGTACCACTCGGGCCGCAGGACCGGCCAGTTGGCGTGGCCGACGGTGATCGGCCGCAGCAGGTTGACGCTGGCGTTCTGCAGCGCGGCGAGCCCGGCCTTCTGGATCTCGTTGGCGATGCGGACGCGCTGTGCCTCGGTGAGGTCGACGCCGTCGACGACGAAGCGGAAATCATGACGTGATGTTGCCATCGGATACCCCTAGCGGTTGTGGTGGACGGACAGGCCCCGCCGCAGCGTGGCCTCGGTGAAAGCGGACCAGCCCTGGCGGCTGGTGATGTCGCCGGATCCGCCCGCGGCGCGCAGGATCCGGTTGGCGTCGGCTGCCCAGCCGCCGGTGGCCGAAGCCGAGCCCGCCCAGACGCCCGCGATGGCGGCCCGGACGAACGAGACCTGGTCGGAGCCGCCGGTGAAGCCGGGGTGGCCGTCGGAGATCTCCAGGTGTCCAGCGCCGGCCGTCACCCTGGGAAAGTGGTGGTAGAGGCTGGCGAGCGTGGCCCAGTAGCGGCTGTCACGCACGGACGCGTCGAAGCCCGCGCGCAGGCGGTCGGTACGCGTGTAGCTGATCCCGACGAGCAGCAGGGCATGTCCGCCGTTGGACGTGCCTGCGGTGGTGAGCTCGAACGGGGCGATCCAGTCCCCGGGGGCGTTGGCCCACCAGAGACGCATCCAGTCGCCGAGCCGGTCGTGGAAGTCCGGCGCGTAGCGCAGAGTCACCTCGGCGCCCGAGGGCGATCGGGTGAGCACGGCACCGATGCGGCTGTGCTCCACAAGCGGGACCGCTGGAGCTGCGGTGGTGCTCGCCGATGCCGCTGTCGGCACCGCCAATGCGAGCGCGGAACCAGCGGCGGCTGCAGCGGTGAGGATTCCGCGGCGGGACACAGCCGGTGTGGTGGGTTCCATGTGCCTCCCTTCATAGACATGCATCGCTAGACGCACGTCATCTGTGAGAATCGACACATTCAAGTTTCTGCATAATATAAATGTCGTTGATCCGACAAGTACCTGGCAGTGGCGGGTTTGCCGAAGCTGGTCAGTCTCTGTCCAGCTCCGAGCCGCCGGAGCGCCTACAGTTACATCAGCAACTGCCGATCTGAGCTGGCCAGCTCCCCCTACCCGTGCGTCTTCGTCGCAGGGAAGAAGGAGCCATGTTCCGTCGTCTCGCCACACTCGCAGCCTCGTCCGTCCTGGCCGCTCTCGTCATCGTCGCCCCCGCGGCCCCCGCATCCGCCGCAGTGCTCACCTCCGGCGATCCGGTCACCGCCACCGTCGCCGTACCGGGAGGGACCGCGAGCTACACCTTCGCGGGGGTCAGCGGCGAGCACATCACCTTCGACGTCTCCTCCTCGTCCTGGGGCGGTGGCGTGGCCTACGGCAACCTCTACAACCCCTCCGGCGGCTACGTCGGCTACTTCTCGATGAGCAGTTCGGCGACGTTCGGCGACTTCACGCTGAACGCCACCGGCACCTGGACGATCGTCATCGACCCCAGCGGCAGCGCGGTCGGGGCCGCCACCTTCACCTACGCCGTCGACCTCGCCGGCGGCGCCCTCACCTCCGGTGTCGCGGTGACGACGGCGATCGGGTTCCGGGGTCAGAACGCCCGCTACACCTTCTCCGGGACGGCCGGGGAGCACGTGACCTTCGACGCGTCGTCGACTTCGTGGGGTGGTGGTGTGGCGTATGTGGAGCTCTACAACCCGACCGGCGGTTACCTCGGCTACTTCTCGATGAGCAGTTCGGCGACGTTCGGCGACTTCACGCTGAACGCGACCGGGACCTGGACTGCGGTGGTCAATCCCAGCAGCGCGGCGACGGGTGCGGCGACGATCGCCTTCGCCCGCGACATCCTCGGCGGCTCCCTCACCCCCGACACGGCGGTGACGACGGCGATCGGGTTCCGTGGTCAGAACGCCCGCTACACCTTCTCCGGGACGGCCGGGGAGCACGTGACCTTCGACGCGTCGTCGACTTCGTGGGGTGGTGGTGTGGCGTATGTGGAGCTCTACAACCCGACCGGCGGCTACCTCGGCTACTTCACGATCAGCGGCTCGGCGACCTTCGGCGACTTCACCCTCAACGCCACGGGGACCTGGACCGTGGTGATCAATCCCAGCAGCGCTGCGATGGGGTCGGTGACGCTGACGTTCGCCCGGGACATCCTCGGCGGTTCTCTGACATCCGGCACCGCGGTGACGACGGCGATCGGGTTCCGGGGTCAGAACGCCCGCTACACCTTCTCCGGGACATCTGGTGAGCACGTGACCTTCGACGCGTCGTCGACTTCGTGGGGCGGTGGCATCGCCTACGTGGAGCTCTACAACCCGACCGGCGGTTACCTCGGCTACTTCACGATCAGCGGCTCGGCGACCTACGGCGACTTCACGTTGAACGCCACGGGCACCTGGACCGCCGTGATCAACCCCAATAGCGCCGCGACGGGGTCGGTCACCCTTACCCTGGGCCGGGACATCCTCGGCGGCTCCCTCACCCCGGCTGTCCCCGTCACCACGACCATCGGGCTGCGGGGCCAGAACGCCCGCTACACCCTCTCCGGTACGAGCGGCCAGCACATCCGCATCTCCGCGTCGTCGACATACTGGGGCGGCGGTCAGGCGTACGTCGAGCTCTACAACCCGACCGGCGGTTACCTCGGCTACTTCACGATCAGCGGCTCGGCGACCTACGGCGACTTCACGCTGAACGCGACAGGCACCTGGACCGTGCTCGTCAATCCCAACAGCGCGGCGACGGGATCGGCGACGCTGTCCTACCTCTGATCGACACAGATGTGCCCGGCGGGCCGGGTGAGCCTGCCGGGCACGTCTGATGGTGCTGGTTACGGGTTGCTGAAGCCCATCGTGTAGGCGCCGGAACCGCTGTACGCGTGCACCTGGAAACGGTAGTTGCCGGCGGTGCCCGAGTAGGTGAGCGTCTCCGCGTTCGACGACGTCGCGCCCTCTGCGACGTCGACCCACGCCGACCCGCTCCACTTCTGCAGGTAGAGGTCGTAGTCGGTGCCCGACGGTCCGCGCAGGCAGCCGCGGTGGGTGCCCGAGACGGTGGAGGTGTAGTAGCTGTTGTCCGGCTGGTAGGCGACGCCGCCGCTGGAGAGCGTGCCGGAGCGGGTGAACTCGTAGCCGGTGCAGCCGCTGGTCGGCGGCGGCGACGAGGGCGGCGTGGTGCCGCTGGTCATCAGGGTCAGGCCGTAGGCCTGGAGGATCTCGTTGACCGGCTGGAAGTACGTGGTGCCGCCGGAGGTGCAGTTGCCCGAACCGCCGGAGGTGACGCCCTGGGCCTGGTTGCCCGCGATGAGCGAGCCGCCGGAGTCACCGGGCTCAGCGCAGACGTTGGTGCGGATGAGGCCGCTGACGGTGCCCTGCGAGTAGGTCACCGACGCGTTGCGGGCACCGATGGTGCCGCAGTGCCAGCCCGTGGTCGAGCCGGACCGGCACACCGAGGCGCCGATCGCCGCGTCGGTCGAGCCGGCGACGGAGACGGTGGTGCTGCCCGAGTAGCGGTTGACGAGCGGGCGGGGCGTGTTGCCCGAGGCGGTCCGGACATACGAGTAGTCGTTGCCGGGGAAGCTGGAGCCGCCGAACGTGCCGCTCGGCTGGGTGGTCGTCGAGCCGGTGGTGCCGCAGTGGCCGGCGCTGACGAAGCCGATCGTGACGGGGAAGCCGACCGAGCAGCGGCTGCCGCCGATGTAGTACGCGTTGCCGCCGATGACGTCGATCAGCGGCACCGGGTTCTCGGTGGACACCTCGATGCGGATGGCACTGATGTCGGCGCCGATCTGCTTGAGGAATCCGGCGGTGTCGGCGCCGGCGCGGGCGAGCACGACGACGGTGTTGGTGGTGACGTCCACATACCAGCCGGGTACGGCCTTGGGCGCCTTGGCGGAGTTGGCGTCGAGCTTCGCCTTGACCGCGTCGAGCTGCTGCAGGCTGTGCTTGACGAGACGGGGGGTCGCCCCGGCGGCACGCACCTGCTCGGCCTGCGCCTCGCCGGTCACCGCGATCGTGAAGGTCTTCGCGTCAGCTGAGAGCCAGGCGCCGGCGTAGGACTTGCCGAGCGACTTGCGCAGCTTCAGGTCGGACTTGTTGGCCTTCGCCTCGTTGGCGAGCCGGACCGAAACGCCTGCGGTGTCGAGCTTGAGGTCCCGTGCCAGGGCCTCGAAGACCTGGGGCGAGACGCCCGCCGCGGTAGCGGCATCGTTGACGGATTCGGCACGCTGACCGGCCACGGCCGGGTAGGTCAGCGCGGCAGTGATACCCATGGTGAGGGTGGCTACTGCGGAGATGTAGAAAATTCTACGATTCATGCCGGGAAAGCTATCGGGCAATGTATTGAACTAGATAGATATTATTTTCGTCATATCGTCATGCGATGGAACGCCGGGTCCGAACTGCGGGTAGGCCTTGCGCCACTCGATGTAGTGCGGGTTGCGGTCGGCGGACTCCTCGTAGGCCGCAGCGGCGTGGGTGTGCATCGTCTCAGCGAACCGGGCCGCCTCGCTGCGCGGGTGCCAGCCGAGCAGGTGTCGCCAGCGCAGTGGCCCACCGGCGATCGGCACCGTCGCGACGCCATCCACCCGGCGGAAGGTCGCCTTGCACAGCCCCACGGCATGCCCCGCCAGCACCACGTCGATGGCGTTGCCGAAGTCCATCTCGTACATGGTGCGGGGGGAGAAGCCCGATCGCGCGCAGGCGGCGGCGAAGCAGTCGCCGAAGCAGCCGTCGCCGGGCATGCTCGCCCACTGCGCATCCGACAGCTCCGCCAGGTCGATCTCCCAGCGCCGGGCCAATGGATGCGTTTCCGGCAGCATCACGAAAATGGCGTCGGTCGCGATCTCGCGCCACACCAGGCCGCTCTCGGCCGGGCCGGGGATGGTGTCGCCGCAGACGCCGACGATGCAGAAGTCGAGCTTGCGCTCGGCGGCCATCTCGGCGAGCTTGTCGGCCCAGTGCGACGGATGGGTCAGCACCTCCAAGCTGTCCTCCAGCGAGGCGAGCCGGGAGATGAGGCCGCCGAGGATCGGTCCGTTGACCGCGCCGATGCGCCACTGGGTCGGCCGGGACCGGTGACCGGCGAGCTGCGCCGCGTCCTCCTGGAGGCCCTTCATCGCGGGCAGCACCACCCGGGCGCGGGCGAGCACGAGCTCCCCGAGCGCCGTCGGTGTGGCCCCGCGTCGGTCGCGGTCGAAGAGAGGGCCGCCCAGCGCTCGCTCGATCCGTTGGAGCTGCGCGGTGACAGCAGGCTGGGCCAGCCCGAGAAGCGACGCTGCTTTTGTCACACTGCCGGTGTCCGCGATCGCCCGCAGCACTCTCAGATGCCGTATCTCCAGGTCCATGGCACTCCTTAACAGGATCAACCAATGGAAGTGACTGGCAGAGCCTAATGCCTCGCAACACCGATGTCACGACCGTCACCAATATGGATAGAACGCCAAAATCGACCAAAAATTACTAATGTGTATGCATAGCGCATGTCGGGCTCGGTGGCCTCGCCAGCGGGATCTTCGCTAGGCTGTGCCGCTCTGAGGGGGTGTCCATGAACCTGGGCGGGCGTTGGCGGTCGATGGGACCGCTTCGATGGGTCGCCGGAGCGGCGACTCTGCTGATTCTCGCCGCAGCTGTGTGGCTGGCGTGGCCCGCTGACGAGCGTCGACCGGTCGAGCGGGTCCATCGTGAGTTCACTGCCTGCCTGCTCTCCGACGAGAAAGGCAAGTCGTCGCCGGAGACGCTTCAGGTGGTGCGGACGCTGGAGGAGGCGGCAGCTGCGAGCAACACGAAGCTCCAGGTCATGCCGCTGGTGGGGCCGCAGACGGTGGAGCGGGCGGTGGCATCGGTCAACGGCATGGTTCAGCGTCGATGCCAACTCATCCTGGCGGTGGGTCGGATCCCGCTGCTCGCGGTGGCACAGGCTGCTCCACTGTGGCCGGAGGATCGGTTTTCCACCGTATCGACACCGATGAGCTCAAGGCCGCCAACGGAACGTCGCTCGCGAAGATCGACTATGGGTTCGACAACAACGGCAACCTGACCTCGAAGCAGGCGGTCAACCTCGGCCAGGCCGGCACGGTCGACAACACCTACACCTACGACGCTGCGAATCGCCTCAAGACCTGGCAGCGCAACAGCGGTACGCCGACCGCGTACGAGTATGACAAGGCAGGCAACAGGACCAAGGCCGGCGGCAACGAGTTCTGGTACGACCAGCGCAACCGCCTCGACCATGATCTGTTCGCCGACTACGGCTACACGCCTCGCGGGACACTGGCCACCCGTGATGACGGTGCTCAGATCCTGGACACCCAGTCCGACGCATACGGCCAGGCCATCACGCAGGAGTACAACGGCGGCACCCAGACCTACTCCTATGACGCCCTGGGCCGTGCCGTCATCACCGGTCACCGCTACTCCGGTCTCGGCAACGACCTCGCCGCCGACACCACCGCCCAGTACATCCGCGACCCGGCCGGGGCTCTCGTCGGCGCTCGTTCCGGCGCGACCGCCCAGTACACCTGGACGGACCTGCACACCGATGTCGTCGCCCAGTACGAGGCCACCGGCACCGCCGTAGCCGGATCGCGTTCCTACGACCCCTATGGCATACCCGACCCGATCGTCGGTTCTGTCATCGGCAACCTCGGCTACCAGTCGGAGTGGACGGATCCGAGCACCAAGCGCGTCAACATGCACGCCCGCTGGTACGACCCGAAAACCGGGCAGTTCGACTCCCGCGACACCGTCGCGAACAGCCCAGTCCCCAACAGCGCCAACGCCAACCGGTACGCCTACGCCAACGACAACCCGCTGACCGGCACGGACCCCAGCGGACACCAGCGCGACGCGCACGATGATGGTGCCGGTGGTTGCAAAGAAATAGGCGTCTGCTATTTCCAGATGCAGCAGCGCATCCAGGATAATAAGGACAAGAAGGACCGAGAAGACGAGATCCGTCTCAACAACCTGCTGCCCGCGTGCCAACGACCCGGCATGACCAAGATGGTCGGCTGCACCAAATACCAGGAACCCTGCCCGCGCCAGGCCGACAGCAAGGAGAACTACCTCAAGAACTGTACCTACTACCGCACCTATGCCGACGGCAACACGTCGTTCAACGGGGGACCCGCCATCAAGGTGGACCCCAATGACGCCAGCGAGATCGCCCAGCAAATCGACCAACTGGCCGAGGCCTTCGGCGGGTACGGCCAGAGCAACGACCCGCTCGCCCGAGCGGTCATCACGGCGCTGGTCATCGACGCAGCCATCAACGGAGCCCAGAACACCAAGACCGCGCTTGCCGAAAAGGGTGAGGCGCTGGCGTGTGAGAAAGACTGGAAGTGCCGGAACTCAGGCACGCTGACCACGCTCGCCACCGTCGCCACCGCGATCGGCTGCGTCGCGCTGGGTGTCGCCACGGCAGGCCTCGGCGCGGTCGCTTGCGCCGTGGCAGCAGGTGCAGCCACCAGCGTGGCCTCGGAGTGGATGAACCACCGGCTCGACTCCTGGAGCGACGTCCTCAACGCGGCTGCGCTGGGCGGTGCATCCGGACTCCTCAGCGCAGTCACGGGAGGGGTCGGCGGAGCGGTCGCCGGTCTCATCGCTCGTCCGGTCCTCGCCCGGCTCACCACCAACCTGATCACTCGCGCCCTGGGCGGCGCGCTGGTGGGCGGATTGTCGAGCGCCATCGGGGATTACCTCGCCACCGGTCATATCGATCCGCTCAGTGTCGCCTTCGGTGCCTTGGGCGGTGCGTTTACCGGTGGACGGGCCAAGGCGGCGTGCAGCAAGCACAGTTTTGCGCCGGACACCGAAGTACTCATGGCCGACGGGTCCAGTAAGCCCATCAGCGAGGTCGAGATCGGCGACGAGGTCAGCGCGACTGATCCCGAGTCCGGCTTGACCACCGGGCAAGCGGTCACTGCGGTGCACAACAACCAGGACACGGACCTCACCGACGTCTCCGTCTCCGTTGCTGATGCACAGCAGGCTGGCGATGAGAACCATGTCGGCGCCTCGACCGCATTGCTGCACACCACGCAACACCACCCGTTCTGGGATGCGACGGATCAGGCATGGGTCAACGCCGCCGACCTGAAGCCGGGGCACAAGCTGGTGGCGCCGGACGGGAAGACCCGGCAGGTGGTCGCCGTCCGCAACTTCACGGGGAACCGCGAGATGCGCGACCTCACCGTGGACAACTTCCACACGTACTACGTGGTCGCAGGCGACGCGCAGGTCCTCGTACACAACTGCGGGGAGGGGAACGTTTCCGATGAAGTAATGAATGACCACATCCTTCCCCGCCACGACGCGGGTCATCCAGACGCCGGGAAATGGACAGAAAAGTCGAAATTCGAGGACTGGGTTAAGCCAAGCCACATTCGCAACTGGGCCAGGTTGGCAATGAGTAAGCCCATGGAAAGAATGAACATTGGCACCGGTAATGCCCATCAGCATGTGTTGCAGATCAAAAGCCGCCATCCTATCGGATACGATAAGGATGGGAATGACCTCTTCTCCATTGAAGTGTGGGTGCGAAATGGTGAGGTTGAGAGTGTTCATCCGAACTGAGAGTTGGCTTGGTGATTAATATTCAAGTGCGTAACGAGGCTGGTGAAGTCGTGTCGCGCGGACGACGTGGACTGGACTGGATGACCTCCCTCCAGTATATAGACGATGGGGAGTTTCCATTTCTGGGTAGTATGTTGCCGTATGCGGACACGATGTTCAACTCGCGCCAGACTGTAAGACTTCGAAGGGAGATTGCTAGTCGCTCGATCGGTGAAGTCCTCGGAAATGACGCAGTAGCAGAGATCGAAAGGCTGTGTTTGGAGGTGGAGAATGGATCGCATCTTTATCTTTGGTTCGTGGGAGACTAGCTTAAGCGCTGAACAGGCATCGTTCGACGCTTGCTGACATGTTGTAATGGCTCCATGTCCGTTACGCCGCAGCTCTTGCGATGTGTCGGCGACTCTGGATAGTGGTGTTATTCATTGGATTGCATCATATCTGTCGGCACGGGCTTGACTAATATGTCAATATAGTGATTGATGACAAAGTTGCGCAGGTGATCCTCCAATCGGGATCGAATCTCGATCCTTCGGTAGCGGCCCTGCGGTCGAAGCCCAGGGAATTGGGCCGGGAGACGAATGTGGAATTTCTTGATCTTTCGCCATATCGATATCTTAGGTCGCCAATTCTAATGCGTTCACACCAAGATCGTGAACGGGAATTATGGTGAGTTAGAGTTGGACCCGCGAGAGCTTTTGCTTCAATTCATTTCGCGCATGCAGCAGCTCGCTTCAGAGGTTGGCGCCAGTATGGCCGATCTGACGGGGGTGCAGATCTCGCTTCATTGCATCGAGCTGTAATTCAGCGAAGAGCTGGCCGCAAGTGGCAGTTGCCAAGCGGTGTACACTATTCCGTTCATGACTCGGGCTGCTACATCAAAGGCAAAGACGGTGCTGTAATTGATATAGATATTGCAGCTGATGGCCAAACGCTGGTTTCGACGCTCATAGAATTCTTTGGTTCGCGGAGTCGATACGTGCTCGGGGGAATACGCTGGTGACGGTGGAGTCAGCGCTTCATGATTTGGTTGGTAAAGGAGTTCTGGTTGTCGAACGAGGGATAGCGGGCCAGGCTTGGTATGCAGTCGCAAATCCTGGCACCCCGTGAAATACGTGAAGGCTATTCGATTTTATCGCGTGGGCTCGCGTGACGACCAATCAAACAATTTCCGCTCTTGGCTTGTCCGCCCGAGCCAGTAAATACGTCGGTATTCGATATGAAAGTATTGGTGCTGCGGCCACGGATAGATCGTCCGGATCGTATAAGGAGCCGAACGTGGTGTCGGCGCTGCAAGAATTCGAAAGCGTATATTCTGGACTGAGCGTAGATTTTCTAGGCGGACCCCTTGTCGGCAAGCTGAGGTTGGGTGTTGCCGGGTCGGATCCGATCTGGCGAACGAGAGACGGCGCGTGGATATTTCGATGTGGGGCGCACACCACTGCTCAATGTGCCATTGTGTCGTCGATCGACGGCCAGGTGGGTTGCTCGTGGTCGGGGGAACGTGACTTCACTCTTGGAGAACGCGGCCGCCTGGGGAGCTGTTCAGAATTGGCAGTATGCGGCCGTCCTTGAGGGGCGGCCGGGCGATATCCTCAGCAAATTCGCCGATGTCATATTCGATGCTGATGCGTCGGATGACTTGAACGAATGGTGGTTGGGTTCGCGATCGGCGATAGTCGGACAGCCTTATCTGAATCCGAGTCGGAGCCCCCATTCTCAAGTTTCAGTCCTCGTGAAGGATGCCGCCGATGTGGATCATGTCCGAAGCGTCTTGTCGAGCACCGGGGCTGGTTGGTCAGTTTTCGGGTCGCGGATACGTTTAAATTTGTAGATCATCAAAAATAGCGCCATGTAGGCTGTCGGCGATCGACCGCATTGCCGCACGCCACGCAACACCACCCGTTCGGGCCTGTTCGCACTATGCAGGCGGATCGCCGTAGGTGCGGCGTACCTCGCTCCATCCGTATCACGGCCGCCACGGCTGACCCGATCTCGTCCCGCCGTGCGTCCCGGTCGTCAGCCGCGCAGCGTCCGCTCCATCCGACGGCTCGCCACCGCCATCGCCAGCACGGCCAGCACCACCAGATAGCCGCAGTGCAGCGCCGAATCCCACCCGAACGTCCCGGTGGACAGGTCCCGGGTTAGGGCGACCGCCTGCCACAGCGGTGTCGCCTGCGCGAGCGGGCCGAGGAAGAGCGGGTACTCCGAGACCGGGGCGAACGTGCCGGAGAAGACGAACATCACGAAGGTGAAGAGGTTGACCCGGTCGAAGTCGTGGGTGCCGCGCAGGAAGGTGGAGATCGCCGCGCCGAGCGCGCCGAAGGCGAACCCGGTCAGCAGGGTCACCACGAAGAGCCCGGGGATCTGCGCCGCGTCGATCAGGCCCATCAGCTGCATGAGGACGAGGAACGGGATCGAGTGGACCGCGCCTCGCGCCACGGACCACAGCACCTCGCCCAGTACCATCTCGGTGGAGCTGACCGGGGTGCACGCGGTCGCGTCGTGCAGCCGCATCATCCGCAGCTTGGTGAAGAAGTTGAAGGTCGCCTCCGACATCGCCCCGTTCATGACCGAGGCGGCGAGCATCGCCGGCGCCACGAACCTGACGTAGGAGACCGCTTCGCCGTCCACGGTGATCGACCCGACCAGCGACCCGACGCCGAGGCCGATGGAGAAGAGGTAGAAGGCCGGTTCGAAGAGCCCCGACAGGAGGACCCAGAGGTAGGAGGGGTGGCTCGCCGCTGCGACGTTGCGGGCGGAGACGGCGAGCGCCCGTCGCACGCTGGCCCAGGGGCCGGCGGCGTACGCGATGGGTTGGGTCATGCCGTGTCCTAATCTGAGAGGCGCCGGGTGAAGGCGGCGCGGGCGAGGAGGAATCCGAAACCGGCCCAGGCGAGCAGGCAGAGGATGTGGACGGCCGCTGCGCCTGCGCGCACGTCGCCCAGGACGCACATCCGGACGAGCTCCGTGGCGTGGCTCAGCGGCAGCAGCAGCACCGCCGCCCGGACCGGGACGGGCAGCGTGGCGAGCGGGAAGTAGACGCCGCTGAGCAGCGACATCGGGATGATCCCGAGCCGGAAGAGCACGTCGAACATCCCCGGGTGCCGGATCGAGGCGCTGACGGCGAAGACCGGGGCCGCCACCGCCAGGGCGATCAGGACGGCGAGCGGCAGCACCGCCAGCGCCCACCACGAGCGCGGTACGCCGAAAGCCGCCACCACGGCGAGGAACCCGGCACCGGCGATCACCGAGCGCAGTACCACGTACCCGAGGTGGCCCATCAGGATGTCGCTGATCCGGGCCGGGGTGACCCGCATCGCGTGGTAGATCCTGCTCCACTCGAAGCCGCCGTAGACCGACCACGCCGATTCGGCGGCGGCGACCTGGGTCACGGCGGCGGCGAGCAGGCCGGGGGCGACGTAGCTCAGGTAGGGGACGCCGAGGCTCTGGTCGACGTGGCGGCCCACGGACCAGCCGATGCCGATGAGCAGGCACAGCGGCAGGATGAACGAATTGAAGGCGGAGTCGCGCCACGTCTGGCGGTAATAGGTCAGCAGGTGCGCGGTGACCGCCGTCATCGGAGTCATGCTCATTCGTCCCCCAGCGATCGTCCGGTCAGGTGCAGGAAGACGTCCTCGAGCCCGGCCCGGCGGACCAGGGCGCTGCGGGCACCGATGCCCCGCGTGTGCACGGCTGTCGCCGCCGCGTCGCCGTCGTCGGCGTAGACGAGCACCCGGTCGGGCAGCGTCTCGGTGCGTACCCCGATGCCGGTGAGCGATGCCGCGACGCCGCTGGTGTCGCCTGCGAACCGCAGTTCGAGGACCTCCTTGGTGCAGTGCCCGGCGATGAGCGCGCCCGGTGTCCCGGCCGCGACGATCCGGCCGTGGTCCACGATGACCAGCCGGTCGCAGAGCTGCTCGGCCTCGTCCATGTAGTGCGTGGTCAGGACCAGTGTCACGCCCCTGCGCCGCAGCTGGTCGAGGCGTTCCCAGAGGAGGTGGCGGGCCTGGGGGTCCAGTCCTGTGGTCGGCTCGTCGAGCAGCAGCAGCCCGGGATCGTTGATCATCGCGCGGGCGATGCTGAGCCGCCGCTTCATCCCGCCCGAGAGCGAGTCGACCTTGGCGGCCGCGCGGTCCTGCAGCTGGACGAAGCCGAGGAGCTCGGCCGCGCGGGTGCGGGCCACGGCCTTGGGGATGCCGAAATACCGCGCGAAGACCGTCAGGTTCTGCTCCAGGCTCAGCTCCGGGTCCAATGTGTCCTGCTGCGGGCAGACGCCGATCCGCGAGCGGATCCGCGGGCCGTCGGTGGCGGCGTCCATGCCGAACATCCGCAGCTCGCCCGCGCTGGGCTTGGAGACGCAGCTGATCATGCGCATGGTGGACGACTTGCCCGCCCCGTTGGGGCCGAGCAGTCCGAAGACCTCGCCAGGGTGGACCTCGAAGTCGATGCCGTCCACGGCGGTGAAGTCACCGTAGCGTTTGACCAGACCACTGGCGCTGACCAACGGCCGTTCCTGTGACATGGGATGGTTCCTTCCGGTGTGTTGCGGTGCGGTGCGTGACAGACAGTCGGATCAGGTTCGGTAGTGGTGGAGCAGGCTCTGCCCCGGCCCGACGATCTCGTCGACCGCCTCGTCGACACCGTCCACAGGGGTGGCGACGCCGTCGAGGTAGGTGTCGAACTGTTCGAGCGTGCGGGCGCCGATCAGGATGGAGCCGACCAGCGGCCGGCGGGCCAGCCAGCCCAGGGCGAGCTGCGGCAGCGTCCACCCGTTGGCCGAGGCGAGCTTGCCGAACCGCTCGGCCGCCTCGAATCCCCGCTGGTAGCGCTCCTCCCCGGCGGCGTTCCACCGGCGGATCCGGCCTTCGGCGGCGGCGTCGGCGTATTTGCCGGTGAGCAGCCCCTCCCCGAGCGGGCTCCAGGCGGTGATGCCCATCCGCCACTCGCGCAGCGCGTCACCGGCGGCCGACTCCACCTGCCGTTCCAGCAGCGAGTAGGGCGCCTGGTCGACTCCGGCGGGCGCGATGCCCTCGGCCCGCAGCGCCTGCTGCAGCGCGTCGATCTGGTGGCCGTGGAAGGTGCTGGTGGCGATGTGGCGGACGGTGCCCGCTCGGACGAGGTCGGCGAGCGCCCCGGCCGTCTCCTCGGCCGGCACGGTCGGGTCGGGACGGTGCAGGTGCAGCACGTCCAGGTAATCGGTGCCGAGCCGCTCCAGGCAGCCCGCCACGGCCCGGCGTACGGCCTGGGCGGACAGCCCCCGGTCGGCGGGATCGGGTCCGAACGGCGCGTAGACCTTGGTGCCGATCAGGATCCGGTCCCGCATCGGCCGCAGGTAGGCGCCGACGATCTCCTCCGACGCGCCGGAGCCGTAGTTGTTGGCGGTGTCGAAGTAGGTGATTCCCTCGTCGAGGGCGCGCCGCATCAGCCGGTGGGCCTCCTCGACCGGGGTCTCCCAGCCGAACAGCCACGTGCCCAACCCCAGCGGCCCCAGCTCGGGGAACGGCTCGGCGGTCATGCCGCTGCTCCCGTCGGCTCGAAGGAGGGCAGCACCACGGCGGCGCCGTCGCGCTCGCCGGAGGCGGCCGCGGCCACCCCGGCGAGGGAGATGTTGAGCGACAGGCCCAGGCCGAGGGCGGGCTCGGCGCCGTCGAGCTCGGCGGCGAACCGGCGCAGCATCAGCCGCTCCGGTTCGAAGCCGAGGCCCCACAGGTCGTCATAGACGGCCTTGAGGGAGACCTCGCGCTGCTCCCAGTCGCCCCCGGCGGGGCCGGGTCCACCGTGGAATATCCGCAGTGGACCGTCGAAGGCGCCGGCCGGGTCGCTCTCGGCGCACCAGTTCTCGGCGGTGACGGTCCAGCGGGTCAGCGGTCGCGGTGCCAGGCCGCTGTTGGCGACGTAGAAGACCGCGCCGCCGTCGGTCTCCACCAGCGCGATCGGCAGCAGCGAGCCCTGTGCCCGGGAGCGCCGGCCCAGCGGGTCCAGGCCGATCACGCGGTGCGCGCGCTGGCCGGTGGCGTAGAGCAGCGGACCCAGGCCGTGCGTGATGTAGCGGGCCATGCGGTAGTCGTCGCGCCACCCGCCGGGGATCATCCCGCTGTCCATCTCCAGGTAGTGGCCCTCGCCGCCGAGCACCAGCCCCGCGGTGCCCTCGGCCCGCCGCTCTTGCACGACCTTCCGGATGCTCTGGACGGCGGGCAGGAAGCAGAACGACTCCGCCATGGCGACGGGCACCCCGCTGCGGACCGCCGCCGCGTGCACCGCCTCGGCCTCGTCGAACGTCTCGACCATCGGGCACTCGACGATGGTGGGGACGCCGCGCTCGATCAGGGCGATGGAGTCCTCGGCGTGCCGCCGGGGCGGCGTGGCGACGATCGCCAGGTCGGCGGCCGTGCCGCTGAGCAGCCCGGCGATGTCGGCGAAGACCGGGACGCCGGGGAACTCGGCCGTGAAGGCCGCGACGCTGGCCGGCGATGGATCGCACACGCCGGCCAGCACCAGGTCGGGATGGTCGGTGAGGGCCCGCGCGAGCATCGCGCCGCGGGGCCCGGCGCCGACGAGAACGCAACGCTTGCGATGGGTCATGTCGTCATTCCTCTTTCTGCTGGGGCACGCCGCCGATGACGGCGAGGTGCCGGTCGAGCATCTCGTCGAAGGAGCGCAGCCAGTTGGTCCGGAAATCGTGCTCGCGCCGGGCCCGCTCGTGGGCCGCGGTGCTCATGGACTCCCGCTCGGCCGGACTGAGTCCGGCGATCGAGCGGAGCACCGCCGCGACCGCGGCGGTGCTCCGGTCTGCGGCGATGAGGCCGGTCCGTCCGTCCTCGATCAGTTCCGGATAGACCCCGGTCGGGACCGCGGCCACGACCAGCCCCTGACCGCCGCTCATCAGGGCGGCCTCGACCGGGGTGACCGAGGCCGCCTCCCGGTCGGAGAGGAACGCCGCGGCGAGCGTGCGCGGCCACTGGCACAGCGCCGAGAGCACCCGGTCGTCCTGCCCGTCCAGGAGCACGGCCGGCGACCCGGTCCGCCGCACGTGCTCGGCGAGAGCGGGGTAGGGGCGGGGGTTGAGGATCACCGGCACCAACCGGTCCTCCGCGGCCCGGCTCGCATCGATGAGCAGATCAAACCCCTTCTCCGGTACGCCGCGACCCCAGCTGATCACGAGGTCGCGGTCGGTCGGGACGCCCAGGGACCGCAGCAGCTCCGGATCCGGCGGGATCCGGTCGAACTTCGCGGCGTCCGTGGGCACCCCGGCGCGGGCGTAGAGCATCTTGTCGTCGGCGATGCCGTAGACGAGCTGGTACTGCCGGCGCATCCAGTGCGACTCCCAGCCCACGCTGACCCGCCGATCGTGGCGGGCGAGGTGCCCCATCACCGAGTCGGCGTAGGTCTCGGGCAGTTCCGCGTCCCCGTCGGGGCGCAGCACCGGGTTGTGCGTCATGTGGACGTAGCTGGCCGCGATGCCGAACTGGTCGGCGGCGCGCACCACGAACCGGGCCGCCATGGCGAACATGCTCATCCCCGACACGACCAGGACCGAGTCGGCCGTGCCGGAGACGGAGAGCATGACCTGACCGGCGGCGGCGCTGAGCGCGATGCAGTGCTCGAAGTGGTCGACCTCCCAGTTGTGCGCCCGGGGGTCGGCCATCGGGTGGTAGCGCACGCCGCCGCCGTGGACGTACCGGTCCAGGGCCTGGGCGAAGAGCTCCTCGTCCAGCAGCCCGGTGCACTGGGCGCGCTCGGCGACGTGCCACTGCACCTCGACGCCCCGCTCCCGGGCCGATGACTGCGCCTGGTCGCGGGCGTCGAGGATGTTGTGCACGTACCGGGCCACGCCGCCGTCGACCTGCCGGAAACCCTCATTGGTCAGCAGCAGGACGGCGAGACGGTGGTCAGGCATCGAGCATCTTCTCCGCAGCTTCGAAGCCGTGCCGGTAGAGGTACGCCACGACCAGCCGGTTGAGGCCGATGCCGCAGCAGCCGCTCCACAGGTCGATGCCGTCCTCGGTGGTGATCTCGAAACGCTCGGTCAGGTGGGTGCCCTCGGCCGAGCAGCCGGAGATCTCCCGCAGGTCGAACCGCTCGTCGAAGGAGTCCGCCCAGCCGGGCCGGTTGCGGTCGTAACGGGTGCTGCTCAGCGGCACCTCGATGTCCTGGACCGGCACCTCGTCCGGCGACAGCGCCGCGTCCTGCGCCTCGACCAGGGACGGGATCTCCATGCAGCCCTCGGCCGCCACGACCTGCCAGCTGAGGTCCCAGCTCGTCAGCAGGCCGGTGAGGCCCTCCCGGACCAGTGCGCGGGAGGCCCGCACCTGCTCCCGGGTGCCGAGGAAGACGTGCTCGACCCGCAGGAACTCCCGGGCCTTGACCGGTCCGTCGAGCTCTTCGGCGTGCTCGTTGCGCCAGGTCCAGCCGCCGAGGGTCTCGACGATCCGCAGCGGCAGCTCGTCGAGGGGCAGCTTCGTGCCGCGCAGCAGCTGGTAGAGGCTGATGCACTGGACGGGGTCCAGCACCTGGTTGCCGTTGACGCCCGCGGGCATGAGCAGCTCGGGAGCGTACTGGGTGAGGCGGAAGTCCTCCAGCGCCTTCTGCGGGATGAGCCGGGGGAACAGCCACTCCTGGAAGCCGTTGCGGTAGGCCTGGTCCAGGATGGAGCCCTGGAGGCGGCGCAGCAGGCGGACCCAGGGCGCGCGGTAGACGTACTGCCCCTCGGCGAAGTCCGAGATCCAGCCGCGGTCGAGGGCCTCGGCCCGGATGTCGCCGCCGAACATGTCGCCGATCTCGCCGGAGGTCGCGAGGATGGTGCCGAGCTTCATGATGGTTCTGCCTTTCGTCAGTGGTGCTGAGGGTGTGAGCGGTGCCGCAGGATGGCGGCGGCCGCGGAGGTGAGGTCAGGTGCGTAGAGCAGGC
The DNA here is from genome assembly GCF_014204945.1 of Allocatelliglobosispora scoriae. NCBI lineage: Bacteria > Bacillati > Actinomycetota > Actinomycetes > Micromonosporales > Micromonosporaceae > Allocatelliglobosispora > Allocatelliglobosispora scoriae. The sequence continues at coordinate 547,081 of NZ_JACHMN010000002.1, read as the reverse complement.
CGGGTATCCCGCTCGTCCGGGCACTGTGGACGAGCAGCACGGCGGTCAGGCCGGCGTTGAGTCCGGCTTGGGCGTCGGTCGGGCGGTCCCCGACCAGGTAGCTGTCAGCCAGCGAGACGGAGAGCTCCCGGGCGGCTCGCCGCAGCCAGTAGCTGGAGGGCTTGCGGCAGCGGCAGCGCTGCGCAGCGGTGTGCGGACAGGTGTATGCGGCGTCGACCCCGGCCAGCTGCCCGTGCAGGTCGTCGAGGACGTCCCAGCTGAGCAGCCCGCGCGCGAGGTCCGGCTGGTTGGTGACCACGGCGATGTGGGCACCCGCCTCGCGCAGCGACGCGATCGCCTCCGCGCCGCCGGGCAGCGGCCGCCACTCGCCGGTGCCGCGCGGCGAGCTGCGCCGGCCGTCGCGCGGGACGTGCGCGTTGAGGGTCCCGTCGCGGTCGAAGAACACGCACCACCCGGCTCGGCCATGCCGCTTCAGCCCCGCCATGGGTCGATCGAGAGCCACCCCGCCGGAGTGGGTACGCGGCTGTGCGGCTCACCGCCCGTCAACCGCAGCAGCATCCGGTTGCGCGGCCGCAGGTCGGCGAAGACCGACGGCGTGGTGAACGCCTCGTGCTCGACGATGAGCACGACGCAGTCGGTGTCGTCGGCCGCCGCCGCGAGGCTGGCGTGACGGCGGATGCCCGGCAGGTCGGTCGTGTCGGCGACGGGGTCGAACGCGTCGACCTCGACGCCGTGCGCCGTCAGCTCCCTGGCCAGCCGCAGCCCCGGCGAGTCGCGCAGGGTCGAGACGCCGGGCTTGTAGGTCAGCCCCAGCAGGCACACCCGGCGCCCGGCGAGCCCGTCGAGCCGCCGGTCCAGGACCGCGAGCGGCCCCAGCGAGTGCACCGCGTTGGACTGTGAGATCGCGCGGAAGAGCCCGTCGCGGCCGATCGGCTCGCCGTGCTCCCACAGCGCCCGGACATCGCGCTGCAGCGTGGCTCCGGAATAGGGCTCGCCCGGCCGCATCGGGGCGCTCGGCGCGACCCGTGCGTCGGCCCGGACCCCGTTCAGCACCGTCGCGGGATCCGCGCCCAGGTGCCCGGCGATGGTGCCGAGATCGTTGGCGAGGGTGATGCAGGCGGCGAGGTAGGCGTTGGTGCCGTGCTTGACCAGCTCGGCCTCGACCAGGCTCATCCGCAGCGGGTTCGGCGAGTCGAGTCGGTCCACCAGCCGCCGGACCGCTTCCGGCGGTTCGGCGTTGCAGCCCACGACGAGCCGGTGCGGCTGGAGGAAGTCCTGCAGGGACCGGCCCAGTCGCAGGTTCTCCGGGATGTGCACCAGGTCCGGACTGTCCGGCGGCAGCCCGGCGGCGCGGAGCACCGCGTCACCGGTCCCGGCGCGGATCTGGCTCATCACGATCACCGGCCCGGTACGCCCGGCGGCCCGCAGCGCCGCGGTGGCACTGCGGACGGGCCGCTCGTCGATCGCCGTGCCGTCGGCGGCGGTACGCGAGTCGTAGGCGATCACCGTCAGCTCCGCCCGGCCCGCCGCCAGGTCTGCCTCCTCGGCACCGGAGAGCAGGCGCAGGTCGCCCCGGTCCCGGGCGGCCGTGAGCAGCTCGGTGATCTCCGGTTCCCCGGCCGCCCGGGAGCCGCCGGCGAGCTCGGCAGCGGCGACCTCGTCCGCAACGTCGGGGTCGTCGGGCCGACTGCTCACGGTGTAGCCGAGGCGCAGCAGCCCGGCGGCGGTCACCGAGGCGAGGTGCCAGTCTCCCACGACGAGGACCTCAGCCATGGGACTCCTCCTGGATCAGGCGGCGCACGGCCTCCCGGATGGCCTCCTCGGACTGCTTGGACGCGGTCCAGCCGAGCTCGTGGGCACGGCTGAGGTCGAACTCGACCACCGGCACGTCGCCGGGCCAGCCGCGTACCCCCGTGCCGAAGGCGATCTCGGCGTCCAGGCCGAGCTCGGCCAGCACGATCTCGGCGATCCGGGTCACGGTGACCGTGTCGGTCGTGCCGAGGTTGGCGACGAGCACTCCGCCGTTCGCGTGGTGGGCGAGCTCGATGATGCCGCGCGCGCAGTCCTCGGCGAGGAAGTAGTTCTTGCGCTGCAGCCCGTCGCCGAGGACCTCGAGCCGCTTCGGGTCGCGCTCCAGCTTGCGCAGGAAGTCGAAGATCACGCCGTGGTTCATCCGGCCGCCGACGACGTTGCCGAAGCGGAAGATGGCGCCCTCGATGCCGTAGAGGTGGTTGTAGGCCGAGATCAGACCTTCGGCACCGAGCTTGGCGGCGCCGTAGACGGAGATGGGCAGCATCGGGCCGTGGTGCTCGGCGGTGGGCCGGATGCTCGGCTCGCCGTAGACGGTCGACGAGGACGAGAAGGTGATGTGGCCGACGCCGCTGTGCCGCATCGCCTCCAGGACCGAGCGCGTCGCCAGGATCGACTGTTCGATGTCGATCCAGTTGTTCTCCAGGGCGACCCGCATGTCCACGCTGGCGGCGAGGTGGATGACCCGCCCGACGCCGCCCGCCATGATCTCGGCGACGGCGTCGGTGTCGAGCACGTCGAGCTCGTGCAGGACCGCCGCACCGCTGTCCAGGTGGGGCTGGATCAGCCGGCGGGTGGTGTTGGAGAGGTTGTCGATCACGACGACGGGTACGCCGTCGCGAACCAGGTGGTCCACGACGTGGCTGCCGATGAACCCGGCCCCGCCGGTGACGAGGGTGGCTGTGGTGCTCATGAGGGTTCCTTTCCGGACAGGAGCAGGCAGAGGGCGTGGGCGACGAGCAGGTGGACCGACTCGACCCCGGGGGTGGCGACCGGTTCACGGTCCAGCGGGACGTTGATGTGGACGTCGCTGATGTCCCCGATCGCCCCGCCGTCGAAGCCGGTGACGGCGATGACCTTGCCGCCCGTCTTGTGGACGAAGCGGGCGAGCTCCACGAGGTTCGTCGAGACCGAGCCGTCGCGGGCACCGCCGTGCACGGAGAAGAGCACCGCCGCGTCCTTGGCGCCCGTGGGCAGCCAGGGCTCGGCGAGGTAGGCCATGGCGAGCGCCGGGTCGGCGTCGTTGGTCCACGCGGTGTGGCAGGCGATGTTGTCGGTCAGCGACAGGGCACGAAAGTGCGGCTGCTGCGGCGATCGCGTGTATTTCACGAGGTCGGCGGCGAAGTGCGAGGCGGTCGAGCTGGATCCGCCGTTGCCGGCCGTGAGGACGATGCCCTGCGAGAGCCGGACCTCGGCCAGTACCTCGGCGGCGGCGCTGATGGCGTCCATGTCGAGGTCTCGGACGACGGCCGCCGCGCTGTCGCGCAGGGCGGTGATCCCGGTGGTGTTCATCGGTTCTCCTGGAGGGGGGACGGGGGTGGGACCGGGGTCCAGCGCCCGGTGCGGGTCGACTCGTAGGCGGCCTCCACGACGGCGAGGGCCTGCCGTCCGGCCGGGTCGGGTGGACCGGCCGGGTTCGCGGCGACCAGGTCGTGGAAGTAGCGCCACTCGGCACCCCACGACTGGTCGCCGCCCCGGAACGAGATGACGGAGGAGGTGAACGGTCCGGTGCCCCGCTCGTCGACGATGAGCGTCTGCTCGCCGTAGGAGGCGCCGAGACCGTCCACGCGGACGGTGGCGCGCTCCAGGGTCACGTCGAACGTGAACCGGTTGCGCCACAGGCTGAGGCTGCTGCGGACGAAGGCGAGCTGCCCGGTCGCCGAGCGGAGCATGACGTGCGCGTCGTCCTCCAGCCCGGCCGCCATGCCGAACGTCTCCTGGGTGTGCGCGACGACGTCGGCGATCGGGAAGAGCAGCGAGTCGATCAGGTCGACGAGGTGGATGCCCTGCTCCATGAGCTGCCCGCCGGAGACGACCGCGGGATCGGCGCGCCACTCGTCGGCGTACCCGGCGCGGTAGCCGTAGCCGTAGACCCCGACGGCCGACAGCGGGCGGCCGTACCGTCCCTCGTGGACGATGGAGCCCAGCTCCCGGATCGCCGGGTGGAAGCGGTGGTTGAAGCCGCAGTGCAGGACCCGGCCGTGCGCGGCGGCGGCGGCCTCCATCCGGGCGGCCGAGGCGGCCGACGAGGCGAGCGGCTTCTCGCACAGGACGTGCTTTCCGGCGGTCAGCGCGGCGACGGCGATCTCCTCGTGGAGGTCCGGCGGTGTCGTGACCAGCACCGCGTCGAGGTCGGGCCGGGCGACGAGGTCCCGCCAGTCCTCCAGCGGCCGAGCGCCGTGCGGTGCGGCGAGCGCCTCGACCACCGCCGGATTCGGCGCCGCGACGGCGACCAGGGTGTCCGCCGGGCCGAACGCCGACAGGCGGCGACGTGCCTGCAGCCCCGCGCCGACTATGCCGATGCGCATACCGCCTCCTCCAGTTCGGGTGCCGTGCCGTCGTGGCGCAGCAGGCCGTGCGGCCAGGACCGCACGGGTACGTGGACCAGGCCGAGCCCGGTCAGGAAGCGGACCGACTCGTCCCGCCGGTCCGGGTCGGCCGCGATGAGCAGATGCCCGGCACCGCCGGCGCCGACGAGTTTGAAGCCGTGGATGCCGACCTCCGCCGACCGCTGCGTGATGGCCCGGCAGACCGGGTGGTCGGTGTGCGGGTTCGCGGCGATCTTCGCCGCCCAGTGGGCCCGCAGCGCTGCGCCGATGACGGCGACGTCCCCGGAGAGGAAGGCGGCCTCGGTCTCGGCCGCCGCGGCGAGGGCCTGTGCGTACCGCTGTGGGTCCACCGCCGGGGCGTGTGCGAGGACCCGGCCCGCGTCGCGCTGGTCGGCGGTCCGGAACAGCAGCAGGCCGCGACCGAGCAGCTGCGCCATCACCTCGTAGAGCGCCGGGTTGGCACAGGCCGTGGCACTGCCGTCCGGTGCCAGGTCGATCCGCACGGCGCCGCCGATCGCGGCCGCCCAACCGTCCTGCTGGCCGACCGGGCGGCCGAGGACCTCCCGCTCCAGCCGGAACGCGAGGACCGCGAGGTCGGCTGGGGACAGCTCCCGGCCGTCGGCACGGGCCAGGATGTCGAGCAGTGCCACGCTGAACGCGCCGGAGCCGCCGAGGCCCGAACCGGGCCGCACCTGGGAGCCGATGGCGAGGTGCCATCCGCCGCCGACGCCGAGGAGTTCGCCCGCCGCGGTCACATAGGCGTGCTCCCCGGCCGCCGCGGGCGCCACGACGTGGGCGAGACCGCCGGGTGGATCGGGCAGGGCGCCCAGCGCGGCGTCGGGTTCGTCGGCGAGCGCGACGTGGACGAAGCGGTCGACGGTGAGGGCGAGCACGGAGGTGGGGCCGTGCCGGTAGTACTCCGGCAGGTCGGTGCCGCCGCCCGCGATGCTGATGCGCATCGGTGCGGTGGACATCAGCGCGTTCACTCGCCACCGTCCAGGTTCAGCACGGCGTGTTGCCAGCGGTCCGGCGTACCCACCTCGATGATCTGCTGGTCCACTCGGTGGTGGGCGAGCATGCGCCGCGCGGAGAGGCCGCCGAAGAACTGCTGGTCGCCGTCGCCCGCCTGCTCGTCGAGGGCCCGCCGGCGCAGGAACCGCACGCCCCGGTCCACGAGCGGGCCGCCCGACGCCTTGTCGTATCGGGTGACCCAGGGGCCGTCCGGGATCACGTTGCCCGGGTCGCGCCCGGCCGAGACCGGCGCGGTCATCATCACCGCGGCGGCGCCCGTGGTGTCGGCGACACCGGCGAGATCCGCCCACAGGTCCTGCCCGATGGGCGGACGCACGTCCCCGAGGACGAGCAGGAACTCCTCGTCGAGCTGCTCGGCGGCCGACCGCAGCGCCGCCACCGGCCCGGCGGCGACCTCCTCGGCGAGCACGTCGACGCGGATGCCCGGATGCGCCGCCGCCCACGCCGTGGCGAAGTCGTCGACCTCGTCGGCCCGGTACGCCGCCAGCAGCAGCACCCGGTCGACGGGCGGCTGCACGGCCACGTCGAGCACGTGCGCGAGAAAGGGCCGCCCCGCGACCTCCACCAGGCACTTCTGCCGGGTGGAGGTGACCGAGGACATCCGTGTCCCGTAGCCCCCGCACGGGATCACGAGCTGGGTCATCGACCGACCGCCTGCTCGAGGACCGCCCGGACGGCGGTCGCGACGTGCTCGATGTCCTCATCGGACATTCCGGGGAAGATGGGCAGCGAGAGCACCCGGGTGAAGGCGTCGTCGGCGACGGGGAACTCCCCGGCGGCCGACGCGACCTCGGTGCGGTAGTAGCTGAACTGGTGCAGCGGGCGGAAGTGCACGCTCGTCCCCACCCCGTGCCGGTGCAGCTCGGCGGCGACGGCGTCGCGGTCCAGGCCGTCGCCGAGCTGCACCACGAACAGGTACCAGGACGACGTGTCGGTCGGCGTGTCGACCGGCGGGAGCCGCAGTCCCGGCAGGTCCGCCAGCGCGGCGAGGTACGCCGTGGCGATGTCGCGGCGGCGGGCCCGCATCGCGTCGGCCTGGTCGAGCTGGCAGCGCAGCAGCGCGGAGGCGGTGTCGGGCATGTTGTACTTCAGTCCGGGCGCGACCACGTCGTAATGCGGCGACCGGCCGAAGGAGTGCCGGGCGAAGGCGTCGCGGTCGATGCCGTGGGCGCTCAGGACGCGGGCGCGGGCGGCGGCGTCCCCGTCCGCCATCGTCAGCAGGCCGCCCTCGGCGCTGGTGAGCGGCTTGGTGACGAAGAACGAGAAGGCGGCGGCGTCGGCGATGCCGCCGGGCACGGTGCCGTCCCGCTCCGCCGGCAGCGCGTGTGCCGAGTCCTCGATCAGGCGCAGGCCGTGCGCGTCGCAGAGGCTCCGCAGCGCCCGCACGTCGGCCATCCGCCCGGCGAAGTGGACGGCGACGACCGCGCGGGTCCGCGGGGTGAGCGCGCGGCGGACGGCCTCGACATCGATGCGGAGGGTGTCCGGCTCCACGTCGACCAGGACCGGTACGGCTCCGGCGTGCAGCACGGTCGCCGCCGTGGCGGTGAAGGTGACCGTCGGCACGATGACCTCGTCGCCGGGGCCGATTCCCAGCGCGAGCAGCGCCAGGTGCAGCGCGGCCGTGCCGGAGTTGAGCAGCAGCACGTGCGGTGCGCCGAGGTAGTCGGCGAACCGCTGCTCGGTGTCCGCGGTGACCGCTCCGGTGCCGATCCAGCCGCTGCGCAGCACGGCCGTGACCGCCTCGATCTCCGCCGCGCCGATCAGCGGGGCGGCGAACGGCACCTGCCGGCTCACAGCGTCAGCTCCGCGGCGTCGAGCGCGAACTGGCTCGCCATCGCCACGCTGCCGGGGGCCTGCATCCAGGTCTCCAGGATCTGCGGCGGCACGGTGACGATGTCCGCGGGGGACCGCAGCGCCAGCGTGACGTCGTCGCACTCGCGGATGCTGCCGATGACCAGGCGCGTGTCGCCGCTGAAGCGGTCCCGCCGCCGGGCGATGTCCGCCACCGCCTGTGCCGGGTCCTCGCCGGCATCGCGGGTCCGGCACCACAGGATGCTGACGAAGGCCGGCCCCAGCGACAGCGCGGTGAACGCCTGCGGCAGCGAGGTGCAGGCGGTGACGTTGACGGGGATGCCGACGGCGATCGCCCGCCGGATCAGGGCGGCCCGGTAGCGCCCCTGCGACGTGACGAACGGGATCTTCACGCGGATCCGCGAGTCCAGCTCGGCGAGCTGGACCGCCTGGTCGAAGGCTTGGCCGTCATCCTCGGAGATGACTTGGACGTGGAGCTCATCCGGCTCGTGGGCCAGGATGTTCTTGACGGCGACGCCGACCGCGAGCTCTCCCGCTCGGCGAAGAATGGTGGCGTTGGTGGTCACACCGCGTGCGATACCGGTGCCGACCCATCGAGCGCAATCGCTGCTCGATGCGGAATCCAGGAACACCATCGGACCTCCCCCAGGTCTCTTCGAATCGCCCAGCAGGCGCACGGGCGGCGCCGAGCAGGGCAAAGTCGACGCATTGAACGCGTTAAACGTTCACATGCGCCTCTCTCGGCCGTAACCGGTAACACTTTTGCAGGGTTGATCGAATCACGCAATATTTAAGGAGAAGGCTGCAATAACCGGACGGCTATATGCAGTCTGTCGCTCGATCAGAGCAAGGCTGTGAGCAGCGTGATATCGTGACGATCGACGTCGCGCAATTCGTACCCGGTCCGGAAGCAGAGCTGCTGGCTCGCCGAGAGGCAGCCGACGGCGCGGTCGGCGAGGACTCCGGCATCGAAGGCGGCCGGTGGATAGGTGAAGCTTCCGCCTGATAGATCGGCCTGTCGGCCCCAGCCTATGGCGTTGAAACGCACCGGGTGGAGATCGACCCACCGGGCACCCGCGGCGGCCACCTCGACCCGCGCGGGGCGCTGGTCGGTCTCGATCGAATACCCCAGCCGGGCCAGCGCTCGCAGCGCCGTGGCCTCATCGGCGGCGTCGACGGCGAGGTCGAGGTCGCGATGCGGCCTGGTCTGCCGTCCCACCAGGGCGTCCACGCCCCAGCCGCCGGCGACCCAGTGCCGCACGCCCTCGGCGTCGAGGGCTGCGATGACCGCCATGACGTCGCTGATGTCCACGTCCGAAGCCCATCAGAACTGAACGGCGCAATGCAAATCTGCGACGGCGTGTTGCCGTGCGCAGTTACGGGGTGCGCTGGGTGGACCAGGCCGACCAGAGGGCGGCGTAGCGGCCCTCGCCGCGGATCAGCTCGGCGTGGGTGCCGACCTCGACGACCTGCCCGTCCTCCAGAACCACGATCCGGTCGGCCGCCGCGGCCTGGGTGAGCCGGTGCGCGACGATCAGTGCCGTCCGCCCCGCCAGCGCCGCCTCGGCGACCCGCTCCAGCACCCGCGCCCCGGCGCTCCCGGCCTCCGCCGTCGCCTCGTCGAGCACCACGATCCGCGGATCGGCGAGCACCAGCCGGGCGAACGCCAGCTGCTGCGCCTGCGCGACCGTGAGACTGTGGCCGCCCTCGCCGACCTCGGTGTCGAGCCCGTCGGGCAGCTCCTCCCATGACACCGTCTCCAGTGCCGCGAGCAGCTCGGCGTCGGTCGCGTCCGGCCGGGCCAGCCGCAGGTCGTCGCCGAGCGTCCCGGCGAACACGTGCACCTCCTGGGTGATGAGCACGGCCGATCCGCCGCCGAGGGTGACCGTGCCGCTGGTCGGCCGGTGCACCCCGGCGATCAGCTTCGCCAGCGTCGTCTTCCCGGCACCGCTGGCGCCGACGAGAGCCACCCGCTCGCCGGGCCGGACCTCGACGCCGACCCCGCGCAGGACGGTGCGGCCGGGGACGTATTCGTACCAGAGGTCCGTGGCGGTGATCGACGCGTCGGCAGGGGCGGATGCGGTCCGGGGGGCCGGGATCTCGGGCAGGTCGGCGACGCCGACGAGGCGGGTGAGGCCCGCACCGGCGGCCTGGGCGTCGTCGATGAGGGCCAGTGCGGTGTTGATCGGGCCGAACAGGCTCAGGAAGAACAGGGCGGCGGCGGTGGCCGTACCCACGCTGATCTGATCCGCGCGGACCAGCAGGAAACCGGTGACCAGGACCGCCGCGAGCCCGAGGTATTCGCCCACGTGCAGACGGCTGTAGAACCGGGTCTGCAGCCGGATGCCCTGCATGAGCAGGTCGACCGCGCGCAGCGAGCGCCGCTCGACCCGGTGCAGGTGGTCGCCGGTGAGCCGGAAGGCCCGCACGGTGGCGGCGCCGCCGACGGTGCCGAGCATGTCGTGCTGCTGCTCGGCGACGGCGATCCGCTGCGCGGCGTAGAGCGGCACGGCCCGGCGTGAATACCACCGCACGGTGTGCAGCTGCACCGGGACGGCGACGAGCGCCGCGAGGAGGAACCGCCAGTCCAGCGCGGCCATGCCGAGCATGGTGAGGCCGATCGTGAGCAGCGCGCGGGCCAGATTGGGCACGGCGCTGCGGGCGGCCTCGGCGATGACGGTGACGTCGTTGGTGACCCGCGAGGTGACGTCGCCGGTGCCGGCCCGTTCGAGCTGCTCCAGCGGCAGCCGCAGCGCTCGGGAGACGAAGCGTTCGCGCAGGTCCGCCAGGGTGCTTTCGCCGAGCTTCGCGAGCTGCGCCACGCCACCGGCGGCGAGCGCCGCCTCGGCGAGGGCCACCGCGATGAGCAGTAGGAACGGCACCGTGATCGCGTCGGCGCCGCGCCGGTCGACGACCACGTCCACGATGTGGCCGATCAGCGGGGGAGCGAGCAGCCCGGCGGTCGTCCCGGCGATGAGCAGCGCGAACGCGCCGACCGCGAGGCCTCGCCGGGGCCGCAGCAGCTCGCGCAGCACGGCGGCGGTGCGCCGCCCGCTCGCGACGGGGAGGGTCTGCCTCATGCGAGGACCGCCGATCGGTAGAGCTCGTCGTCGCCGATGAGGTCGGCGTGCCGCCGGTCGGCGGCGACCGCGCCGTCGCGGAGGACGATCACCCGGTCGGTGACCGCGAGCAGCGCGGGGCTCGTCGTGATCAGGATCGTGGTGCGGCCCTGCCGCAGCCGACGGATGCCGTCGGCGATGCGTGCCTCGGTGACCGCGTCGACGGCGGTGGTCGGGTCGTGCAGCACGAGCACGGGCGGGTCGGCGGCGAGCGCGCGGGCGAGCGCGACGCGCTGCCGCTGGCCGCCGGAGAGGGATCTGCCACGCTCGTCGAGCACGGTGTCGAGCCCGTCCGGCAGGCTCCGCACCACCTCGTCGGCGGTCGTCGCGCCGAGCACCACACCGAGGTCGGCGTCGGCGGAGATGTTGGCTCGGACCGACTCCTCGAACAGGTCGGCGTCGTGGGTCGCGACCAGGAGCGCGCCCCGCAGATCGCCTGGCGCGACGTCGGCGAGCGAGACGCCGTCGAGCGCGAGCAGCCCGTCCGGTTCGGCCTCGCGGCCGAGCCGCGCGACGAGTGCCGACGCCTCGGCCGGGTCGGCGACGATCCCGATCAGCTCGCCCGGCGCGACGGTGCGCCCGTGCAGCGTGACCTGCCCGCGCACAGGGTCGGGCAGCGTGGTCTCGCCGCCGGTCACGGCCGGTGCGGCGGTGAGGACCTCGGTGATCCGGGCGGCCGAGGCGCGGGCCTGGGCCATGTCGGCGAAGACCCAGCCGAAGGTGCTCAGCGGCCCGATCAGGAACTGCGCCAGCCCCGCCGCCGAGATGAGCTGCCCGACGGTGATCTGCCCGTCGGCCGCGAGCCGCCCGCCGACCAGCACGATCACGGCGAGGAAGATCCCGTTCAAGGCCAGCGCCATGCCGTCGTAGGCGGCCTCCGCCCGCGCCGCGCGCACCGTCGCACCCAGGGCCTCCCGACTGGTACGCCGATAGCGCCCCACCGCAGCCCCCGCGGCGCCCAGCCCCTTGAGCACCCGTACGCCGGTGAGCAGGTCCGCCGCGATCCCGGAGGCGTGTGCCGCCCGATCCTGCTCGGTCTCGCTGCGCCGCTCCAGTGGTTTGGACAGCAGATGGGCCAGTACCAGCATCGGCGGCGTCCCCAGCAGCACGAGCAGCCCCAGCGGCAGCGAGATCGACAGCAGCAGCCCGCCCGCGATGAGCACGGCGGCGACGGCGGCGATCGAGTAGGGCAGCGCGATGTTGACCACCCCGACCCGGGAGGCGTCGGAGGTCGCGATGCTGACCAGGGCACCCGGCAGCCGTCCGGCCTCGGCACCGCCCCGATGGTCGAGGACCCGCTCGGTGATTCGGATCCGCACGCCGTGCGCGGCCTGGGTGGCGGCCCGCTCGCTGCTGCGCTCGCCGAAGCGGTAGCTGAAGCTCAGTCCGATGTAGACGACGGCCAGCACGGCGAGCCAGGTGACGAGGTCGGCGGCGCTGCCCGCGACCGCCCGGTCGATGACGACGCCGATGATGAACGGCACCATCGCCTCGCCGGCCTGGTGGCCGGTGACGAAGAGGGTGGAGAGCGCCACGTGGCGGCGCTGGCCGGTGATCGCGTCACGCAGCACGGTGCGCACGTCGTGCACCTCCGGATCGGGGGGTCGGTCCATGGTTGCGCCGAGCCTACATTAGGTTAGCCTTACCTAGTCGAATCGACGTAGGGGAGGCGTGGTGGGCTCAAGCGTCGGCCTGTCCGCGCCGCTCCGGCTCGGCCGCGGCCGGACGCTGCGTGCGCTGGGGCTGCTCGTCGGGCTCGGCCTGCTGGTCCTGATCGCGCTGCTCAGCATCTGGGTCGGCGCCCGCGAGCTCGGCTTCACCTCGGTCTGGCGGGTCCTGTGGCACCCCGACTCGTCGATCGACTCGACGATCATCCGCGAGCTGCGGGTCCCGCGTACGCTGCTCGGCCTCGAAGCCGGCGTCGCGCTGGGGCTCGCCGGGGCGCTGATGCAGGGGCTCACCCGCAACCCGCTCGCCGATCCGGGGCTCCTCGGCGTCGAGCTCGGCGCCTCGGCGGCGATCGTCGTCGCCATCGCCTACCTCGGCGTCGTCACGGCCGCCGGATACGTGTGGTTCGCCCTCGCCGGTGCCGCCGCGGTGTCGGTGCTCGTCTACCTCCTCGGTACGGCGGGGCGGGGCCGGGCGAGTCCGGAACGGCTGGTGCTGGCCGGGACGGCGATCGGGGCGGCGCTCGGATCGCTCGTCTACGCGATCACGCTGCTGCATCCGGCGGCCTTCAACGCCTACCGGTTCTGGGTGGTCGGCTCGCTCAACGGGCGGCCGATGGAGGTCGTGGTCCAGCTCGCGCCCTTCGTCGTCGTCGGCGTCCTCGTAGCGCTGTCGCTGGCCCAACCGCTCAACGCGATGGCCCTCGGCGACGAGGCGGGCCGGGCGCTCGGTGTCCACATCGGCCGGACCCGGGCGCTCGGGGCGCTCGCCGTGACGCTGCTCTGCGGTGCCGCCACGGCGGGAGCCGGACCGATCACCTTCATCGGCCTGATCGTGCCGCACGGCGTACGCATGCTCGTCGGCCCCGACCAGCGCTGGGTGCTGCCCTACTCGATGGTGCTCGCCCCGATCCTGCTGCTCGGCGCCGACATCGCCGGCCGGGTCGTCGCCCGCCCCGCCGAGCTGGAGGTCGGCATCGTCGTGGTCGCGATCGGGGCCCCGATCTTCATCCTGCTCGCCCGCCGCCGTCGGCTGGCCCAGCTATGACGACGGTCCTGCGCGGCCGGGTGCTGCGCTCCCCGCACGAGCGCGTCTCGATGCGCGTCGACCCGCGCTCCCTCGCCGTGCTGATCGTCCTCATCGCAGCGACGATCACCCTCGCCGCGGCGACGCTCACCACCGGCGACTTCCCCGTCCCGCTCGCAGACGTGGTCGACAGCCTGCTCGGCCGGGGCCGCCCCGGGACCGACTTCATCGTCCTCGAACTGCGCCTGCCCCGCCTCCTGACCGGCCTGCTCATCGGCGCCGCGCTCGGGACCAGCGGGGCGATGTTCCAGCGGCTCGCCGGCAACCCGCTCGCCAGCCCCGACCTGATCGGCCTGACCAGCGGCTCCGCCACCGGTGCGATGGTCGTCATCCTCGTCGTCGGCGGCTCGGCGACCCAGACGTCGATCGGCTCCCTCATCGGCGCCGCCGCCACCGCCGCACTGCTCTACGCCCTGGCCTACCGCCGCGGCGTACAGGGCTACCGCTTCGTCCTCGTCGGCGTCGGCATCAGCGCCGCCCTGCAGGCCGTCAACTCCTACCTGCTCACCAGGACCACCTTCCGCGAGGCCGAGAACGCCCAGCGCTGGCTCATCGGCAGCCTCAACGGCCGGGACTGGGACCACGTCCGCGCGGTCGGCATCGCGGTGGCGGTCCTGCTGCCCTGCGCGCTGCTGCTGGGCCGGCGCCTGGCGATGCTGGAGATGGGCGACGACACCGCCCGCGGGCTGGGAGTGGACGTGGAGCGTACCCGGGTGGGTGTCATCGCGGTCAGCCTCGCGCTCACCGCCGTCGCGACCGCCGCGGCCGGGCCGATCGGCTTCGTCGCGCTCGCCGCGCCGCAGATCGCGACCCGGCTGACCCGGTCGTCCGGGCCCGGCCTGCTCCCGGCCGCCGTGCTGGGCGGGCTGCTACTCGTCGCGAGCGATTTCGCCGCCCAGCGGGCCTTCGCACCGACCCCGTTCCCCGTCGGCATCGCCACCGGCGCGATCGGCGGGCTCTACCTGATCTGGCTGCTCGCCGCCGAGTGGCGGAAGCGATCATGAATCCACCTGGAGGCGGCGTGAGCGACCAGCGGCTGCATGCCGTCGACCTGACCCTCGGCTACGACCAGCGGACCGTCGCCGCGCAGCTCTCGGTCCAGATCCCCGACGGCTCCTTCACCGTCATCGTCGGCCCCAACGCCTGCGGCAAATCGACGCTGCTCAAGGCACTCGCCCGGATCCTCAAGCCGCGAGCCGGCTCGGTCTACCTCGACGGTGCGGCGATCGCCTCCTACCCGGCCAAGGAGGTCGCCCGGCGGCTCGGCCTGCTGCCGCAGACCTCGCTCGCTCCGGCCGGGATCACCGTCGGGGACCTGGTGGCGCGGGGCCGCTACCCGCACCAGAAGCTGCTGCGGCAGTGGTCCAGCGACGACGAGACGGCGGTCGCCGAGGCGATGCGGCTCACCGGCGTACTGGAGCTGGCGGACCGGTTCGTCGACGAGCTCTCCGGCGGGCAGCGCCAGCGGGTCTGGGTGGCGATGGTGCTCGCCCAGCAGACCGGCATCCTGCTGCTCGACGAGCCGACGACCTTTCTCGACATCGCGCACCAGGTCGAGCTGCTCGACCTCTGCGCCGACCTGCACGCGGATCGCGGACACACCCTCGTCGCGGTGCTGCACGACCTCAACCAGGCCTGCCGCTACGCCACCCACATGATCGCGATGTCCGGCGGCCGGATCGTGGCGACCGGCGAACCGTCCCGGATCGTCACCGCCGAGCTGGTCCGCGACGTCTTCGGCCTCGACTGCCGCGTCATCACCGACCCGGAGTCCGGCACGCCGCTGATCATCCCGTCGGCCCGCCGCCGCCCGGTCCCGTCGGACCCCGCCCCGGTCGCCGCCGACCACCTCGCGTAGCGCCGCGCTGCGCGCTTGATCGCGTTGAAACCCGGAAATATGCCCTCGGGCCGGACATGTAGGGCGCGTCCGGGGTTCAACGCGATCAAGCCGCGTGGGGGCGCGATCAGGACAGGCGGTCAGGGGCGTTCGCCGTCGGCGCGGTAGCCCTCGAACAGCGGCCCGCCGTTGCGGTCGAGCAGCTCGCGGATGTATGCGGCGATCGCCTCCGGGTCGCCGTGCGCGGCCAGCCACCGGTCGGCCACCGCCGGGTCGAGGTCGCGCAGCTCGCGCAGCAGCCACTTCCCGGTGCCGGTCCACCGGTCGGCGAACCCCAGCGTGAGGTCCCCGGCGGCGCGCCAGGCGAAGGCGGCGATCACCGTGCGCTCGGCCTCGTCGGTGGCGTGAACGAGGTCGTCGAGCAGGTCGGTGAGACCGTAGCGCGCCCAGTCCCGCTCGGCTTCGCTCCGGGCCGGCGGACCGTCGAGCAGGACCTTGGCGCAGCGCTCCCGCCAGTCGGCCGGGTCGCCGACGAGCGTGATCCCCGTGCCGACCATGCGGTGCAGGCTCGGTTTGCGGCCGACGAGCTCCCTGCCGAGATAGTGGCCGAGGGTCAGCTCGTCGTGGACGAAGAGCTCCACCGGCCACCCCCGGAAGCGCCGCGACTCGCGATGCGGCGCGTCCCCGTCGCCGTCGGGCAGGACCACCACCACATCAAGGTCAGATCCGGCGGTACGCGCAGCCGTGATCACGCTGCCGGTCAGCAGCGCCCACCGGGCCTGCGGAAACACCTCGGCGACGAGGTCGCGCGCGTCGACGACCGGATCTCTGCTCATGGCTACACCGTGGCAACCGGCGGATGCTCCGGCAACCTATTTCTCCGGCACGCGGTGGTCAGGTGTGGCTGACCCGCAGCGGCCCGACGTTGTCGACGGTCTCGACATCGGGACCGTGCACCGACACCGGGGGCACGGCGACGGTCTCCACCATGTCGCTGATCTGGATGCGCTCGGGAAGGTGCCGGAACTTCTCCGCGGACTGCTCCTCATCGGTCATGCTTCGATCATCCACCCGGCCCGCCACCCTTCGCATCATCCCCTGGGTGACGATCCGGAGGGCGGGCAGGATCGGCGGCAGCACCCGTCGGCGTACCAGTCGCAGTCCTGCTCTCTCGAGTCCCGCGAGCCTGGCCTCGTGCCCGCGGACGATGACGTCGATCAGCGGGCGCAGCTCGCGCGGTGCGACCGTGAGCAGGCAGCGCGCCGTGACCAGGCCCTCGCGGGCACGCCTAGCCCACTCCGCCAGGACGGGGTGCAGCTGCGCGGGGACGCGGCCGGCGAACAGGTCCTCGGGCGTGACGCCGATGCCGGCGAGCTCGTCGGCGGGCAGGAACAGGCGCCCGGCGCGCAGGTCCGAGGCGAGGTCGTCGAGGATGTCGATGCGCTGGCACGCCTCGCCGAGGTGCCGCAGCGCGGTCGTGAACTCCGGGCCCCGGGCCTGCGGGTGCACCGCCATGATGAGCTGCAGCAGTGGCATCGTCACCCGGTCCACATAGGCCTGGAAATCCTGTTCGGACCGCACTCCGGTGAAGTGGAGATCATCGCGCAGGCCGTCGAGGCACTCGTGGACGAGGGTGTCGGTCAGCCGGCACTCGCGCACCGTGTGGAGGAAGGCGGCGAGCTCGGGCTTCGCCCCGGCGACCGGGCCGTCGAGCGCCAGGCCCGCGCGGACCTGCCGGTCCCAGGCGGTGAAGCGGGCCGGTCGCCGTTCTCTGGGACCGTTGTCGACGATGTCGTCGGTGGCGCAGACGAACCAGGCGACCGCGAGCGCGTGCCGCTGCAGCATCCGCGGCATCAGCAGCCGGACGATCAGGTACCCCACCGGTTCGCGCACGACCATGCGCTGGGAGACCGCCGCGTAGCCGCTCGACAGGGTCACTACCCCATCATAGGCCAAAACGGTCAAAAGCCTAGAAAAGCGTCGCCGGGTACGCCCCCGGGGGTCCCGCCGTCGGCGCGGCGGAACCCGTCCCGCGGCCTCAGCCCAGGTACCCGCCCATCGTCTGGAAGAGGTCGGTGGCGTCCAGCTCGGTGTCGTCGTCGAGGCGGACGCGCTCGATCACGAGACCGTGGCTGCGGCCCCGGCGGGCCTCGGCACCCGCGACGATCACCACGCCGTCGCCCTCGCGGATGAAGATCCGACCGGGCGTGCCGCCGTAGATCCCCTGCGACACCGATGCCCTCAGCACCCGCACCCGCTGTCCCCGGTAGAAGGTGAACGCGTTGGGGTAGGGGTCGAACTGGGCGCGGACCAGCCGGTCGAGCTCCTGAGCGGTCCAGGTCCAGTCGATGCGGCTGTCCTCGTCGGCGCGCTTGTGGAAGAAGCTCGCCTGCGACCGGTCCTGTGCCGTCCAGTCGGTCCGCCCGGAGGCGATCTCGGCGAGCCCGTCCACGGTGATCGGCCCGAAGAGCTCCAGCGTCTTGTGGAACAGATCGGCCGTGGTGTCCCGGTCGCCGACGGGCACGGAGCGCTGGAGCACGACGTCGCCCGCGTCGAGCACGTCGCTCATCATGTGCGCGGTGACGCCGACCTCGGATTCGCCGTTGATGAGCGCCCAGATCAGGGGGGAGAAGCCGGCGTACTTCGGTAGCAGCGAGTCGTGCACGTTGAGCGTGCCGAGCCGGGGCAGGTTGAAGATCTGCGGCGGGATCCACGTACGCCAGTTGGTCGCGACGATCACATCCGGGTCGGCGTCCTTGAGCAGCCCGAGGAGCTCCTCGTCGTCCGGCCGGTTGCGCAGCACCACTGGTACGCCATGCGCGGAGGCGAGGTCCGCGACGGAGTCGCTCCACATCTTCTCGTAGGCTCCCTCGCCCTGGGGGTGCGTGACGACGAGGACGACCTCGTGCTCGGAGCCGAGGAGGGCCTGCAGGGTGCGGTGCCCCCAGGTCTGGTAGCCGAACATCACGACCCGCATGGCGGTGTCCTCCCATAGTTTCAACAAAGGCAAGGCTAACCTAATGTATCGCTCCGGAGGTATGTGCGGAAGGGTGGCAGGTCGCCAGGCGATCGACAAGCAACAGTATTTACAGGCATCACTGTAGTGCTTATCCTGATGGGAGCCTGGTTCCCCCCGTTGCCAGGCGCCTACCGGTGACGGAGACTGGTGTGCGTCCACTTCGCTCGATGCTCGCCCTCCTCACGATGATCGCGGCGACGGGTGTGGTCGTCACCGCCACGGAACAGCCAGCGCTGGCCGCGCCACTCTTCAAGGCGCCCTTCCCCTGCGGCCAGCGCTGGACCTACAGCCACCACAGCGCCGAGGTGCGGCTCGCCCTCGACTTCGTCCGCAACGACGGCGGTGCCACCGCCGGAACGCCGGTACTCGCCTCCGCGGGCGGGACGGCGTACCGGTTCTCGCAGCCCAGCGGGGCGGGCAACTACATCGCCGTGGAGCACGGCGGTGGCTGGAAGACCTACTACTTCCACCTCGCGTCCTACTCCGTCGCGAACGGGGCGTCCGTCGCACAGGGGCAGCAGATCGGGATCACCGGGGCCACCGGCAACACCAGCGGCGCGCACATCCACTACGAGCAGCTGCTCAACGGCGTGGGGCAGACCATCGTGATCAACGGCGGTTCGCTCGCGCCCTATCCGGGGTCCTACGGCTCCAAGTCGCTGACGAGCGACAACGGGTGCGGCGGGTCGTCGTTCATGACCTGGGGGAGCGGGGTGCGGGTGCGGTCCGACGCGCGGCTCGCCGCAGCCACCGTGGCGACGCTGGCCGGGCCCACCCGGGTCACCGTGCTCTGCCAGAAGCAGGGGGACTGGGTCAGCGCCGAGGGCTACAGCAACAACTGGTGGTCCAAGCTCGCCTCGCCGGCCGGGTTCATCACCAACATCTACATCGACCATCCGGCGGCGCAGCTTCCCGGCGTACCCGTCTGCTAAGCGGGCGGCAGCAGGCTCGCCGTGAGCACGGTCGCGAGCCATGAGCGGTAGTCCCCGGGTGACCACCCGCGGGTGATCGCGAGCTGCGCGAAGAGCTGCGGCGACGTCTGGACCCAGCAGGCGTCGGCGGCGCGGGCGAGGTCGGTTCCTGGCGCGAGGTGTCCCTGCTCGTGCAGGTGGCCGACGAAGGCGCTCGCGCCGATGAGCCGCTCCCCCTCGGTCGTCACGCGCAGCTCGGCGAGCTCCGGATCGGCCTCGGCGAGCACCGCGAGCAGGCCGCCCAGGCGGGCCATCAGGTCCTCGACGAACGCGGCGTAGAGCTCGATCTTCGCGCGCGCGTCCGGTTCGGCCATGATCCGGGCGATCGCCGGGCGCTGCCCGATCGGCACCGGCTCCGCGTCCCCGGCGAGCGCGACGTCGTAGACCGCCTTCATCAGCCGCTGCTTGCTGCCGAAGGTCTTGTAGATCAGCTCGGTGGAGACCCCGGCCCGTTCGGCGATCGCGCCGATCGTCGTCGCCTGATAGCCGTCGCGCAGCAGCAGCTCACGGCTCGCATCGATGACGGCGAGCCGGTTGCGCTCGGCGGCGGCACGGCGACCGCTGGTGTCATAGGCGCGGCGCTGGGTCGTGCCGACGCGCCCGCCCTCGAGCACCCGCGCAGGCCCCCAAGAGCCGAAAAATCCCTTTTGGGGTACGCGCTGCGCCGCCCCGCCGCCCTGGGGCGCCGTTGCACATGGCCCGCCTCGGCGCTTTCGGCACCGGTCCGATCGCCTCGGCCAGGACCTTCGATCTCGCCCAGCGCCTCGACGTGCCCGGCGGCCCGCAGGCGATCCCGACTCCCGGCCACACCGGTGGCAGCGCCGCTTATCACTTCCCCGAGCTCGACGCCCTCTTCACCGGCGATGCCCTGGTGACGCAGGACGCCTTCACCGGCGAGGTCGGTCCCCGTATCGTCTGCCGGGCCTTCACGGAGGACTCCGCCGCCGCGCTGGACTCCCTGCGGACCCTCGCCGCGACCGGTGCCGGAACGGTCCTGCTCGGCCATGGCGACCCGGCGACCGGCGGCATTTCGGCCGCAGTCGATTCGGCTCGCCGAGCGGGGATCTCGTGATCCGCTCGAGCCCGGGACCTGCGGGTGTGTCTCGCATCATTCGATCTTGCCCAGGTGGCCCTCGGAGGAGGACGCTTGGCCCCGTGAGTCAGGCGGCCGTGTCGGTCCGCTCCCCGCGCCGGTGGCTGCGGTGGGCGGCGCCCGTCGTCATAGGCATCGTCGCCATCGTGCTGCTGCGCGACCGGCTGCCGCACTGGTCGGACGTGATCGTCGCGGCCCGGGAGGCCAAGCCCTGGTGGCTGGTGCTGGCGGCGGTGGCGGAGATCGGTTCGCTCAGCATGTTCGCCCGCCAGCAGCGGCGCCTCCTGCGGGCCTTCGGCGTCCAGATCTCGCTGCCCCGGGCGATGGCGATCTCGCTGAGCCGATCGGCGATCGCGATCAGCATGCCGGCCGGCACGGCGATCTCGGCGGCCTTCGCGTTCCAGCAGTTCCGGGCACGGGGTGCGAGCCGTGGCGTCGCGACCGCGGTCATGATCCTTTCGGGTGTGGTCTCGTTCCTCGGCCTCGGCCTGCTCTACCTCGTCGGCGGCACGGTCTCCGGACTCGTCAGCGGGTGTGCACTGCTGCTCGTGGCGGCCGTCACCATCGGCCTCGTCGCGGTGATCTGGCGGGGATCGTGGCGGCCGAAGCCGGACGGCCGGCTCGGACGGATGGTCGAGGCGGCCCGTGGTGTCGCGCCGAAGCACTGGGCGCTCGCGCTGAGCTTCGCGGTCGTCAACTGGCTCGCCGACCTCATCTGCCTGCTCGCCGTCGTGCGGGCCTTCAACCTGCCGCTGCCGCTCACGGCGATCGCGGGAACCTATCTGGCCGTGCAGGTCGTCCGGCAGATCCCGCTGACCCCGGGCGGCATCGGACTCATCGAGACCGGGCTCGTGGCGGGTCTCGTCAGCGCCGGAGCCTCGGATGCCCCGGCCACGGCGGCGGTGCTCGGTTACCGGGTGCTGTCGTGTTGGCTGATCATCCCCTTCGGCATGTTCGCCTGGACGATGCTGCGCCGCAGCCCGGCCGTCGCCGAGGCGGCGACCCCGACCCCGACTCTGGTCGAGGCGCCCGCCTGACCTGCCGGGCGACCTCGCGCGAGGCCACCCGGCAGCAGCCAGGTCAGGACCGGTCGAGGCCACGCCTGGTGAGCAGCGGCTCGATCTGCGGCTCGCGCCCGCGCAGGTCGTGGAAGAAGGTCATCGCGTCGGCGGTGCCGCCCCGCGACAGCAGCGTCTGCCGGAACCGGTCGCCGTTCTCCCGGCGCAGGCCGCCGTTCTCCTTGAACCACTCGACGGTGTCGGCGTCGAGCACCTCGCTCCAGATGTAGGAGTAGTAGCCCGCACTGTAGGACGCCCCGCTCCAGATGTGCGCGAAGTAGCTGGTCCGGTAGCGCGGCGGGACCGCGGCGACCGCGACACCGTCGCGCTCCAGGGCCGCCGCCTCGAAGGCCGGGATGTCGTCGATCAGGCCCGGCGTCGCGAGGTCCTCCACGGTGAGCGTGTGCCAGGCGAGGTCGAGCAGCGCCGAGGCGAGATATTCCGTGGTGGCGTAGCCCTGGTCGAACTGGGCCGAGGCGAGCAGCCGGTCGGCCACCTGCTGCGGCAGCGGCTCACCGGTCTGGTGGTGCACGGCGTAGCTCGCGAGCACCTCCGGCCAGAGCAGCCACATCTCGTTGACCTGGGACGGGTACTCCACGAAATCCGACGGCACCTCGGTCCCGGCGAAGCCGGGGAAGTGCACGTCGGAGAGGAGCCCGTGCAGCGCGTGCCCGAACTCGTGGAACAGCGTCTTGACCTCGTCGAGCGTCAGCAGCGTCGGCTCACCGGCCGGCGGGCGGTTGATGTTGAGGTTGTTGACGACGACCGGCAGCGTGCCGAGCAGACGCGACTGGTTGACCAGGCTGTTCATCCAGGCACCGCCGCGCTTGGCGGGCCGGGTGTAGAAGTCGCCGAAGAACAGGCCCAGCGGTGACCCGTCGGCGTTGGTCACCTCGAAGGCGCGCACCTCCGGGTGGTAGACCGGCAGGTCGTGGCGCTCGGTGAAGGTGAGGCCGAAGAGCTTGGTCGCGGCGAAGAAGACCCCGTCGAACAGGACCCGGTCCAGCTCGAAGTAGGGCCGCAGTTCCGACTCGTCGAGGTCGTAGCGCTGCTTGCGGACGCGCTCGGCGTAGTAGGCCCAGTCCCAGGGCTCGATCGGGTGGTCGGCGAGCTCCTGCAGGTCGGCGAGCTCGGCGGCGGCGTTGGCGACGGCGGCCGGGGCCAGCTTGGCGAGCATCGTCGCGGCCGCCTCCGCCGTCCGGGCCGTGTTGTCCTCGATCTGATAGGCGGCGTGGTGCTCGTAGCCCAGGAGACGGGCGCGCTGGGCGCGGAGGGTGACGATGCGCCGGATCAGGTCGCCGGTGTCGTTGTCGTTGCCGCGGCTGCCCCGGGCACTCGACGCCCGGTAGACGCGCTCGCGCAGCTCCCGGCTGTGCAGGGAGGCGAGCGGCGGCTGGGCGGTGGGGAGGATGAGGCTCAGCGCGTAGGCACCGTCCTCGCCCCGGGCGCGACCGCCCTCGGCCGCCGCGGCGACGGCGTCGTCGGAGAGCCCGGCGAGCTCGGCGGGGTCGGTCACGACGACGGCGAGGTCGTTGGTGTCGGCGAGCAGCCTGGTATTGAAGCTGGAGTAGAGCGTCGCCAGCTCGGAGTTGTATTCCCGCAGCTGCTGGGCGTCGTCCTCGGCGAGCTGGGCACCGGCGCGGACGAACTGCACGTGGTAGCGCTGGAGCAGCCAGTCCGACTCCGGGTCGAGGCCGAGTGAGTCGCGGGCGTCGTGCAGCGCCTTGACCCGGCCGAAGAGCCGCTTGTCGAGGTAGATCGCGTCGGTGTGCGCGGCGAGCTGCGGCGCGACCTCGGCGTGGATCTCCTGCAGGCGCGGGTTGGTGTCGGCGCTCGCCACGTTGAAGAAGGCGAGCGAGACCCGGTTGAGGAGCTGCCCGGACTGCTCGAAGGCGACGAGCGTGTTGGTGAAGGTCGGCTCGTCGGCGCTGGTGGCGATCGCCTCGATCTCCGCCCGCTGCTCGGCCATGCCCGCGGCGAAGGCCGGCAGGTAGTGGTCCTCGGTGATCCGGTCGAACGGCGGCACCTGGTAGGGCAGGTCACTCGGGGTGAAGAACGGATTGTCGGCCGACGCCATCGGGCAGCTCCTAGCGGTGAGACTGATTGCTGGGACACTACCGCGCCGCCCCGACACCACACCTCCGGTTTGTCGTCGCCGCTGCCGTGACGGCGGGTCGCACGAAACGCCGGCAGGGTGCCGGCCCCCTGTCGTATTGATCAAAGGCTATTCTTTGGACTATGTGGAGGGATCAGCCAGACCTGGTGCGCACGGCACTGTCCCGACTCGTCCGCGGCGAGTTCCGCCGAGGCGAGCTCGACCTGCCGGACGGGCGCGTGCTGCGGTGGGTGGAGAGCGGCGAGCAGAGCCCGATCGTGGTGCTCGTCGCCGGAGCAGGGGAGACGTCGCTGGACTGGGCGCCGGTGCTGCCCGCGATCGCGGCCGACACCCGGGTGGTCGCCTATGACCGGGCGGGCCTCGGCGCCAGTGACCCGATGGCGACGCTCACGGTCGAGGCCGAGATCGCCGACCTGGTCGCGCTGCTCACCGAGATCGGCCCGGCGGTCCTGGTCGGGCACAGCTGGGGCGGCCTGCTGGTGCAGCTCGTCGCCTTCGAGCACCCGGACCGCGTTCTCGGCCTGGTGCTGGTCGACCCGTCGCACGAGGAGGTGCTCGCAGCCCTGCCACCCCTCGGGCGGGTCGCGGCGAGGGCGATGGGCGGGGGCGTGAAACTGCTGCGCCGGGTCGGGCTCTTCGGGCGGGTAGCCACCGCGATCGGGCGCGGGCTGGCAGCACGGTGCACCGAGGATGCCGAGGTCAGGGCACTGATCACCGACGCTTACGTCGGGTCCTATCGGGAGCGCCACCAGGTGGCGATGATCGGCGACGAGAACCGGGTCGTCGACGGGAGCAGCGAGTTCGTCCGGCGGCTGCGCCGGGAGCGGAAGCTGCCCGACATACCCGTGGTCGCGCTGAGCGCCGGTGGTAAGGGGAAGCCCCCCGAGCTGCGGGAGCGGTCGATCCGGCTGGTCGGCGACGTCACGGCGCGCACCGCCCGCGGTGAGCAGGTGGTGGTCGCGGATGCCGGGCACTACATCCACCACGACAAGCCCGCCGCCGTCATCGACGCCGTCCGCCAGGTGGTCGAGGCGGTCCGGGCCGACCGTTGAGGCCGCTGGTCAGTCGCGGATGCGGCCGATCCGGCGGGCCAGCTCCTCGACGGCCTCGGCCAGCGGCGGCCACGGGAACCTCGGCACGAACTGCCGCATCAGGACCGCTCCGTGCATCGAGGTCCACAGCGCCGTGGCGTCGCTGAACGGGTCGGTGCTCGTCGACCGCTCCGCCGCGACACAGGCCTCCAACGCGTGGACCAGGGTGTGGAAGGCCTCCAACCGTCGCTGCCACACCGGCGGCAGCGACTCCAGCTCCACATGCTGCTCACCTTCCGGCGGCCCGCCACCGGCACGGGACCGGCCGAAGAGCACGCGGTAGCGGGCGGGGTCGGTCATGGCGAAGTCGACGTACGCCCGGCAGCCAGCGATCAGCTTCTTGACCGGGTCGCCCTCCGCCGCCGAGTTCTCCACGATCAGCAGGCGCAGCCGCTCGAAGCCGATGTCGAGCACCGCGTCGATGATGGCTTCCCGGTCGGCGAAGTGCGTGTAGATCGAGGGCGCGGCGATGCCCGCCTCGCGGGCGACCGAGCGCAGCGTGATCGCCTCCTCGGAGCCCTCGCTCTCCAGCAGCCGCTCGGCGGCGCTGACGATCTCGTCGCGAAGCAGGCCGCCCTCGCCCCGACGGTTGCGAGTGCGGCCCTTGCGCTTCGGCGACGTGCTCATCGGCCCATCATGCCGGTTGCAGGTCGCGACGGGGCTGCGGCACCTCGCTCGCCGGTTGCGCTCCGCGCCGCGGCATCGCTGTCAGCACCAGCAGCGCCGCGACCAGCGCGGTCGTCGACGCGACGAGCGCGCCCCGGTTCATCGCGTCGGTGAATGCCCGGTCCGCCGCGTCGAGCATCGGCCCGGCGACCTCGGGCGGCAGCTGCGCGGCGACGGCGTGCGCCGACGGCAGGTCGTGCCCGGCGACACCGGGCGTCGCGCTCATGGTGCTGCGGTAGAAGGCCGAGACGACCGTGCCGACGACCGCGATGCCGAGGACACCGCCGAGCTCCCGGATGACGCTGTTGAGCGAGCTCGCCATCGCGGCGTAGCGGACCGGGACGGCTGCGGTGATCTCCAGGCTCGCCGGTGCCATCAGCAGGCCCATCCCCGCCCCCACCAGCGCCGTCTCGGCGGCGATGATCGCGAACGCGGTGTCCGGCTCGATGGTGGCGAGGGCGCCGAGCCCGGCCGCGACGCAGAGCAGGCCGACGACGAGAGCGCCGGTGATGCCGAGCCACCGCGACGTGATCGCCGAGGTAGCCGACGTCGTCGCCATCGCCACGGCGAAGGGCATCGCGCCGAGCCCCGCGACGAGCGGGCTGTAGCCGTGCACGAGCTGGAGGAACTGCGAGAGCTCGAAGAGGGTGCCGAAGAGGGCGAAGAAGGTGACGGCGAGCGCGAGTGCGGCGAGCCCGAAGCGCCGGTTGGCGAACAGGCGCAGCTGCACGAGCGGCTCCGCGACGCGCAGCTCCCAGCCGACGAAGGCCGCGGTGAGCAGCCCGGCCAGGGCGAACTCGGCGACGGTCGTCGTGGCGGTCCAGCCGCGCTCGGGCGCCTCGATGATCGCGTCCACGAGCGCCGCCACCGCGGCGGTGGAGAGCAGGGCACCCAGCAGGTCCAGCTTCCCGGTCCGCTGCGGCGCGATGGCGGGTACGGCGAGAGCTGTCGCGATGACGGCGGCCACGACGAGCGGGATGTTGATCCAGAACGTGCTGCTCCAGGAGAAGTGCTCCAGCAGCAGGCCACCCGTGGCCGGTCCGATGAGGATGCCGACCCCGGCGGCGGCGGACCAGATCGCGAAGGCCTTGGGCCGTTCGGCCGCCGAGAACATCCTGGTGATGATCGCCAGCGTGGCCGGCATGACGAAGGCGGCACCGAGCCCCATCAACGCCCGCCAGCCGATGAGCTGGGCGGGGCTGGTCGAGAGCGCGGCGGCGGCCGATCCGCCCGCGAAGACGACGAGGCCGCCGATGAGGGCGCGCCGGGCGCCGAGCCGCGCTCCGAGCGAACCGGCGAGGATCAGCGCCGCCGCGAAGACCAGCGTGTATGCATCCGTGATCCACTGCAGGTCGGCGGTGGTCGCCGACAGCCCCCGCGCCAGCGACGGCAGCGCCGTGTTGAGCACCGAGTTGTCCAGCGTGACCGCGACCAGGGTCAGGCTGAGCACGCCCAGCGCCGGCCACCTCCGGGGATGCTCCATGAGCTCCGCTTCCATGACTCTCTCCTCACGCGAACCTAACCTAACGCCTGTAAGGTGACAGTAGCCGAACACTAGTAAGCTTACAAGTGTTAGTTAAGTCGCAGAGTCCTCCGGTAACCTGAGACCGTGCTTATCGGGCTTCTCGTCGCGGCACTCACCATCGCGGCCGTCTACGCCACGGTCCTCGCGATCCGGCCGCTCGTGGCGAGAGCCGGCGGGTCGCCCTGGCTCTCCTCGGCGGGGGAGCGGGGCCGGGCGGGACTCAACTGGCTGACGGTGCGCATCGCCGCCGAGATCCTCATCCTCATCGCCGGATCGATCGTGGTGGTGACGCTGGCGTCGATCTTCGGGGAGATCCTCGACGAGGTGGTCGACGACGACGACCTGACCGCGATCGACCGGCCGGCGGTGGCGTGGCTCGCCGCTCGGCGTACCCCCAGGTTGAATGTGGTTTTCGCGGCCGTGACCGACCTCGGCGGCGCGTTGATGCTGGTGGCGGCCGTGGCCGTGCTCGCGTTCGTCGTCGCGCGGCGCCTGCGCTCGCGGCGGCCGGTGCTGCTGGCGCTGGTCGGACTGGTCGGCATCCAGATCCTGGTCAACGTGATCAAGCTGGTGATCGGCCGGGACCGGCCCGAGCTGCCCGGGCGGCTCGTCACGGTGAGCGGCTACTCGTTCCCGTCGGGGCACGCGGCGAGCTCGCTCGTCGGTTTCGCGCTGCTCGCCTGGCTGACCTGCATGGTCACCCGCAACCGCACCGTCTGGGCGACCGCCTGGCTCTCCGCCACTGTCGGCACGACCGCGGTCGGGCTGTCGCGGGTCTACCTCGGCGTGCATTACCCCAGCGACGTGCTCGGCGGCTGGATGCTCGGGCTCACGTGGCTCGCCGTGCTCGCCGTCGCCACCCGGGTCCACGACGCCCGCGCGAGCACGGGCGGGCCGTCGCGATGACCGTGGAGGAGCCGCTCACCGGCGGCAACGCGAGCGCGGGGGTCGTGCGGGTCGGCGATACCGTCCGCCGCCCGGCCGGCCCGTGGACCTACGCGCTCCACGGCTTCCTGCCGCTCTCGGCCGATCCGGCCTGGCAGCGCGGCGACGACGACGCCCGGCTGCGGATCTTCGTCGACGCCTACGGGCTCGACGAGGCGCAGCGGCGGCTGCTGGTGCCGATGCTGGCCAGGCGTACGCGCTCCATGCACGACTTCCTCGCCGCCGGAGCGGCATCCGATGTGGAGCCGTGGGCGCGGCTGTGGCGGGAGGGCCACGGTGCGGTCTGGCTCGCCGACGCCGAATACATCGCGGCGCGGCCGCAACGCTGGCTCGCCGCGCTGCTGGACTGAGCTGCGGCGTGCCCGGTGTGAGGGCACCGGGCACGCCGGGTGTCAGACGACCTCGCGCAGTGCGCCGGTGCGCACGTCGTAGACGAAGCCGCGCACCGAGTCCTTCACCGGGATGAAGGGGTCGGCGAGGATCCGCCTGACCGACTGGCGCACGTCGGTGTCGAGGTCGGTGAAGGCCTCCGACGACCACGGCGGACGGATCCCGGTCTCCTTGGCGATCCCGTCCTTGAACTCGTCGTCGGTGAAGGTGAGCATTCCGCAATCGGTGTGGTGGATCAGCACGATCTCCCGTGTGCCGAGCAGGCGCTGGCTGATCGCCAGGCTGCGCAGCTCGTCGGCGGTGACCACGCCGCCGGCGTTGCGGATGACATGGGCGTCGCCCTCCTGCAGGCCGAGCAGGCCGTAGGGGTTGAGGCGGGCG
Organism: Allocatelliglobosispora scoriae; assembly: GCF_014204945.1. Taxonomy (NCBI): domain Bacteria; kingdom Bacillati; phylum Actinomycetota; class Actinomycetes; order Micromonosporales; family Micromonosporaceae; genus Allocatelliglobosispora; species Allocatelliglobosispora scoriae. The sequence goes on along the minus strand of NZ_JACHMN010000002.1, from coordinate 518,914 downwards.
TCCATGCAGGCGAGGACCGCGACGCCACGGGCGGGCGGCAACGGGAGCTCGCCCTTCGTGAAGTCACGCTGGTAGCGCTCCGCGTTGGTCAGTAATTCGTCGGTGACCGACATCCTGAACTCCGTTTCGATAGCGACCAGGGGTGGTGGGCAGAGTGTATATCCATAATTCCTATAGGCAAACTAGGAAATAGTTGTAATGCGGACGACACACTTTTCCGACACGATGAGGCATGAACCTGCGCCAGGTACGGGTCGGCTGCGAGTTCGCCTACGTTGCGGAGATCGACACCCCGACCGTCTTCCAGGTCGAGCCGCGCAACGCGGCCCCGATCAGCCTCGTCCATCAGGAGTGGTCCGCGCTGCCCGACATCCGGGTGCGCCGCTACACGGACCTCTACAACAATCCCTGCGTACGCCTGGTGCTGCCGGCCGGACGCTCGGTGCTGCGCTACGACGCCACGGTGCTTGTGCCGGACGCCACCGAGGAGGTCGACTTCTCGGCGCCGCAGCTCCCGCCCGACGACCTCCCCGACGACGTGCTCGTCTACACCCTGCCCAGCCGCTTCTGCCTGCCCGACATGCTCGGTGACGAGGCGTGGTCCCGGTTCGGCGGCATCGAACCCGGATATGCCCGGGTGCAGGCGATCTGCGACTACGTCAACGACCACCTGACCTTCAGTTATGGGAGCAGCGACGCGCTCACCACCGCCGTCGACGTGAATCGGTCCGGCTTCGGGGTGTGCCGCGACTTCACCCACCTGGCGATCTCGTTCTGCCGGGCGCTCAACGTGCCGGCCCGCTACGTCTTCGGCTACCTGCCCGACCTTGACGTCGAGCCGGACCCCGCGCCGATGGACTTCGCCGCCTGGATGGAGGTCTACCTCGGCGATCGGTGGTGGACCTTCGATCCGCGCAACAACATGGCGCGCAAGGGGCGGATCCTGATCGGACAGGGGCGGGACGCGTCCGATGTCGCGATGGTGACCACGTTCGGGGCGCCGTTCCTGGAGTCGATGTCGGTGCTCGCCGAGGAGGGTTAGGGCCGCTGGACGCGCTGGGTCGAGTGCGAATTCACGGCGCTGCGGGACCTCGCGCTCAACGCCTCGCCATCGCTGAAGTTCCTTACCGTCACAAGAGCTCCGCGTCAGCCAGCGGCGTGGCGTTGCAGGAGGGCGATGGCCTCGTCCTGCTTGCCTGCTTTCTCCAGGCGCAGGATCAGCGTCATCAGCATGTCGGTCCCGCCTGCCTCGACGTGGCGGCGGAGGTAGGCAAGGGCCTCCTCGTCCCTACCCGCGCTTTCCAGGCGGAGGACCAGTGTCATCAGCATGTCCGTGCCGCCGGCCTCGACATTGCGTTGGAGGTAGGCGATGGCTTCGCCCTTCTTGCCCGCTTGTTCCAGGCGCTGCACCAGTGTCATCAGCATGTCCGTGCTGCCGGCCTCGACGTGGCGTTGGAGGTAGGCGATGGCCTCGCTCTTCTTGCCCGCTTGTTCCAGGCGCTGCACCAGTGTCATCAGCATGTCCGTGCCGCCGGCGTCAACGTGGCGTTGGAGGTAGGCGATGGCCTCGCTCTTCCTGCCCGCTTTCTCCAGGCGGAGGACCAGCGTCATCAGCATGTCCGTACCGCCGGCCTCGACGTTGCGCTTGAGGAGGGCGATGGCCTCGTCGTCCTTACCCGCTTGTTCCAGGCGGAGGACCAGCGTCATCAACAGCGTCTCGTCACCCGCAGCCGCCTGGCGGGCGGGCTGCGCCCGATCACCTTCAGCAATCGGGGTGGAGGGCCTTTCGGCCGCGCTCGGCTGGATCGCCCCGGTGAGGAGCCGAACGTATCCGGCCGACGGCAGCCGCCCTCCGGAGACGTCCTCGTACTGGATGTTGCTGAGCCGGAAGAACTCCTCACCGGCCAGCAACAGCGGGAAGATCGGCTTGCGGAGCTTCTCCGCCCGGTTGATCTCACGACTCACCCACGGGGACGACTCGGCGGCGGGCGTCATGACGACCACGAACGCCGCGCAGGAATCCAAGCGCTCCCGAATCACCGACTCCCACACGTTTCCGGACCGGATCTCCGCGTCAAACCAGGCGGGCACACCCGCCGAGCGAAGGTGCGTCGCCAGCCGAGCCACGTAACCGGCATCGTCGGCATGGCCATAGCTGATGAACACATACCCGGTCACGCCTCGGAACGCTACCGAAACTCATCGATCGTCAGTCATCCCCTACCCAGCCCTCCGCGTCCACCCGGACGACTGCCCCGGTCTGCCGGTAATCGGTCGGACCTCGACGTATCGGTCTCGATTCCGGCTTCATTCAGCCCGTCCACCGACCCCGCCCGGATGCGGCGGCCAAGGGATCACCTCGACCACTCGTGCTTCCGGATCCGGGCGGATCACAGTTGGTCGAACCAGGCGCGAGCTCCGACGACACCGCCCGCGCCGAGCGCCACCATCAGGGCACACCGTGCTTTCGGGCCGGAGAGTCCCCGTGCCCCGATCGCACCGAGCTTGCCCGCGAGACCCGTCCCCAACGGCAGGTCGTCGAGCGAGCCCCCGCCGGTGCGGCTCCGCGACGCGATGACCACAGGGAAGTCCCACTCGATGAGGTCGCTGATCGCCGCGAAGAGCCCGACCGGGATGTTGCCGAGCCCGGTGCCCTCCAGCACCACGCCCCGGGCACCCGCGTCCAGGGCGGCCGTGAGCAGGACCGCCTCCATCCCCGGGTAGGTCTTGATCAGCGCGACATCGGCCTCCGGCTCGCCGGGGGGATCGGGCGGCCGGGGCGGTGGCGTGGTGAGTAGCTCGACCCCGGCGGCGGTGACGCGTCCCAGCACGGGATGCGGCGCGGAGCTGAAGCCCGCTGCGGCGGTGGCGTCGCGCAGCGTTGCCCAGCGGGCGGCATGCAGCTCGCCGTCGGTGCAGACCACCGCACCGGCGCCGCGCATCGCCGGATCGGCGGCTGCGGTGATCGCGGCGGCGAGGTTGGCGGGGCCGTCGCTCGCAGGGCCGTCGAGGCAGTGCACGGCACCGGTGAGGACGATCGCGCCCCGCCGCGCCGCCGGTCCGGCGAGCAGGTCCACCAGCCAGGCGGTCTCCTCGATCGTGTCGACGCCATGGGTGATGACGACGCCGTCGAAGCCGTCGTCGAGGATCGCGCCCCGGGCCCGGCGGGCCAGAGCCAGCATCGTCGTCGGCGAGGTGTCCCAGCTCGGCTCCGCCATGACGTCCACGGGAATCACCTGGATGCCCGGTGGCAAGGCACCGGCGCTTCCCGGCGTCGGCGCGGAGATCGCCGCGAGGAGCTGCTCGGCGGTCGCGACGAAGGGCGGCACGGTGTCTCGGGACTGGGCGATCGTGTCGCCGGTGGCGAGCAGCAGGATCCGGCTCATCCGAGGCGTTCCTCCAGCCGCTCGATCCGCTCGACCAGCGGCCGCAACTCCTGGTGCAGGGCCGCCATCAGCACGCCGGCGTCGGGTGCGGCAGGCGTGGCGTGCGTCGCGGTGTGCTTCGGCTGGAGGTGGACGGCACCGGCCAGCGCCGCGGCGACGGCCCGGCGGGTGGACCGCAGGTCGGCGCCGAGCGAGCGCAGCACCTGCCCGCCGGTGCCGTCTGGTTCGGCGATGAGCCCGAGCACCAGGTGCTCGCAGCCGACGTAGTTGTGGCCGAACCCGATCGCCTCGCCGGCGGCGAACTCCATCGCGGCCGCGGCGGGTGCGCTGAACCGCTGCGCCGTGCCCGCACCGGCCGGTGCCTCCGCGAACTGCCGCTGGGCGAGGGCGCCGTCGAGCTGCTCGGGGTCGATCTCCATCGCCTCCAGCACCCGCAGGCCGAGGCTGGTGCCCTCGGCGATCAGCGCCGAGAGCAGGTGGGCGGTGCCGACCGCGGGTGCGCCGTCGGCGCGGGCCTGATCGCCGGCGAGCTGGATGACGATGCGGGTGCGGGCGGTGAAGTTGGGCAGCGCCGCGGCGAGTTCTTCGGCGGAGAGGCCGGCGAGGGCGGTCTCCCGGATCGCGGTGATCCGGCGGACGGCCTGCTCCAGAGCGCGCTGGCAGACGGCGGAGACGGGCACGCCCGCGGCCTTGACGGCGTCGGCGAGCTCATCGGACAGGTAGACGTTGATCTTCGGCACCACGGCTCCTCCTAGTGGGGTCATATATGTGTAACCCCACTAGGGTTATAGCGTCAAGTGCCGCCTCAGAACCTGTTGCGGAGCCGCAGCTTGGTGGGCCTGCCGTCCGGATCGCAGACCGCCTGGTAGACCATCCGGGCCAGCGGCCGCCGCCAATGCGCCACCTCTGGCGGCTGGTAGGCACGCAGTCTGCCGACCGGCCGGGGACCCGAGCGGCCGCCGTCGTGCCAGGCGTCGAGGTCCCGCGCGCAGGCGGCGAACGCCGCGAACACCGCCGCCGGGTCCAGCAACTCCTCATCGTCGTCGGAGCGGCCGAGATGCTCGCGGTTGAGCGTCAGCCGCAGGTCCCGCGGCAGGCCGTCGCCGCCGGTCGGGTCGAAGACGGCGCAGGTCAGCTCGCTGTCATAGGTCCACGACCGGAGGTTGAAGTTGTCGGAGCCGACCGTCGCCCAGGTGTCGTCGATGATGCAGACCTTCGCGTGGACGTAGATCGGCGTGCAGTCCTCGTTCTCGATGCCATAGGACGCGACCCGGTCGCCGCCCGCCTTGCGCAGCATCGACAGGGCCTTGTGCCGCCCGTACGCCTGCGCGTCGGCGACCGCCCGGTTCGCCGAGTCGGGGAACATCGGCAGCACGGCGATCACGTGCAGCTCGGGATTGGCCTCCAACGCGGCCGCGAAGGGCCGGATCACCTCCTCCGACCACAGGTACTGATCCTCCACGTAGATCAGCTTCCGGGCCTGGGAGATCGCCTTGAGATAGCCCCGGGCGATGCTGCGCTCGCCCCTCGGCGCGAACGGGTAGGGCGAGGTCCGCAGTCGCGGATAGGTACGCAGCACCTGGACGTGCTGCGGCACCCCCGCCGTGCCGCCCGGCAGCGCCGTCCGGGCCGGTGGGTCGGGAAGCCGCCGGGGCAGTTCGTCCGGGTCGGCCTTGCGCCGCTCCAGCTTGTCCCGCAGCCGGTGGACCAGGCTGCTGGAGAGCTCCGCCGGGTCGTTCCAGCGCTCGCGGAACACCGTCTCGACGTCGCCGACCGCGGGTCCCCGGATCTCCAGCTGCACGTCGTGCCAGGGCGGACGCTCGCCGTAGGACTGCGCCATCGGGACCGACTGCGGGTCGCCGAGGTGCTCGGGTCCGTCGTTGCGGCTGTGGCAGACGTCGATCCCGCCGACGAAGGCCACGTCGGCCTCGGGGCGGCCCTGGTGGCGTACCAGGAAGAGCTTTTGGTGGTGGGAACCGCCGACCTTGACGCGCATGTCGAGCAGGCAGTCCCCGCCCGCGGCCTGGATCGCGTCGACGAGCTCGCGGTTGGGTCCGGCGCTGAACTGCAGGCTGTCGTGGTGGGACCGCCAGATCAGGCCTTTGATGACGACGCCGCGCTTCGCCGCGGCGGCGAGCACGGTCGCGATCTCGGTACCCGGCCCGTCGAGCTGCTCGTCGGGGTCGCCGCGCCAATCGGTGAACATGACGACGTCGCCCGCGTCGGTGCCCTCGATGGCCGTGAGCAGCTCGCGGAAGTAGGCGGAGCCGTGCACCAGCGCGCGGACCCGGTTGCCCTCCGTCCAGGCGAGGCCGTCGGGGTTGCGGCTGTCGATCGTGGTAGCGGCGTTGCCGCGTTCGGACTTCGTGAGGAACCAGGTGGTGACAGACACACCGTCATGTTCCCGCAACCCCCTCCCGATCAAACGGACCCCAGGTCAGGACAGGGTTCGGGCGAGTTCGGTCCGCGAGCGGACACCGAGTCGGCTGAAGATGTTGCGCAGGTGGTGGTCGACCGTGCGCGGGCTCAGGAAGAGCCGGTCGGCGACCTCGCGGTTCGTCGCCCCCGACGCGACGAGCCGGGCGATCGTGAGCTGCTGCGCGGTGAGTGCCTGCGCCGTCGCCGGCGGGGTGGTGATCGTGGGCGCCGTGGCGATCGCTTCGCCGGCCGCGCGCAGCTCGCTGCGCGCCTGCTCGGTCCACGCGGGCAGGCTGAGCTGGTCGAACGCCTCCAGCGCGCGGCGCAGGTGCTCCCGGGCGTCCCGGGGGCGCCGGCTGCGGCGCAGCTCCTGGCCGTAGTGCAGCTCCGTCCGCGCCCGCTCGAACTCGCCCTCCCCGGCGAGGTGCAGGGCCACGGCCTCGGCGAACCCGCGCCAGGCTTCCTCGCTGCCGCGAGGGGCCATCAGGGCATGGCAGCGGGCCGAGAGGGCGCGGCGGCCGGGCTCGCCGATCGTCAGCGCCCACTGGTCGAACGCGGCGAGTGCCGGTGCCGCCCGTTCCGGCTCCTCGGCCCGGCACGCCGCCTCGACCAGCCACGGCGTCGCCATGATCTGCACGATCACATGCCCGGCCCCGGTGGCGGGGTCGGCGATGGAGAGCAGCCGTTCGACGGCTTCCTGCGGGCGCCCGTCGAGGATGTCGAGCACCGCGAGCGCCCAGCGGCCCAGTGCCCGGGGCCGGCTCAGCGCGCCCGGCGGGACGGTGATCTCGGCGAGCCGCTGCGCCACGAGGGCACGCTCGCCGCGCAGCGCCGCGAGGACGGCGAGCATGCCGAGATGGTCACCGGCGTAGTTCTCCTGGCCACCGGCCCTCGCCGCCGCGACGCCGTCGAGACAGACGGCCTCGGCCACGGCGTACCGGCCGAACCAGAACTCGGCGTAGGCGAGCATGCTCAGCGCGAGCGGGAGTGCGGCGAGGTCGCCCCGGTCCCGGGCGATCCGCACGGCCTTCGCGGCGTGCCGGTGCGCGGCGGCGGTGTCGCCGGTGAACAGCGCCGATGCGGCGGCCGAGGCGAGCGGCCCGGAGTCGCCTATCTCGTCGGCGAGCTCGGCGACCCGCTGCAGGTGGTGCGAGGCGGCGACGTGCTCCCCGGTGAAGGTCGCGGCGAACCCGGCGATGTGCTCGTAGACGACCTGGAGACGGGGGTCGTCGCCGGGGCGGCGCCAGCCCGCCACCCGGTCGGCGAGCTCGACGTAACGGGCGTGGTCACCCGCGAAGCAGGCAGCCTCGCCCGCGCGCAGCAGTGCGGCGGCGGCAAGGTCGCGGCGGCTCCCGGCGAGCAGGTCGGCCGCTCGGATCAGGGCGTCGATCGCGGTGGCGGTGGCTCCGGCCCGCAGCTCGATCTCACCGGCGAGCAGCTCGGCCGGGCCGTCGGCGACCGGCCGGGCGCTGGTGAGCAGCTGCCGGGCCCGGTGGGGGTGGCCGCCGAGCCAGGCGTAGCGGGCGGCGGTGACGAGCCGGGCGGCCGCGTCGTCGGGGGTCGCCGAGAGCTCCGCGGCCCGCTCCAGCGCCGCCGATGCCTGGGTGTAGTCGCCGCCGCGCGCTGCTTGCTCCAGCTCGGTGGCGAGGACCGGGTCGGGTCCGCTGACGGCAGCCGCGCTGTGCACTGCCCGACGTAGCCGCTGGTCGTGGCCGTGCAGCACGCGGGCGAGCACCCGGTGCGCGGCGCGGCGCTGGGCGAGCGGCGCGTCCAGGTAGGAGAGGGTGCGTACGAGCGGGTGGCCGAACGCCACGGTCGCGCCGACCTCGACGAGGCCGCGCCGCTCGGCCGGTGCGAGCGCGGCGACGTCGATGCCGCAGGCCTCCGCCGCGCGCGTCAGCGTCCCTGCGTCGAGGCCCGGCTCCGCGGCCGCGAGCAGCAGCAGCCAGCGCGTCTCCGCGGGCAGGCGGGAAACCTCCAGCCGGTACGCCCGGCCGAGCTCCCCGTCCACCGGCAGCTCCTCGGGCAGCGGCGCCTGCCCGGTCCGCTGCTGCGGAGTCAGCAGCCCGGCGAGCTCGATCACCGCCTGCGGATTGCCCTGCGCGACGCGGGTGAGCGCCGCCGGAACCGTGCCGTCGACCGGCCCGTCGAGCACGTCGTTGAGCAGCAGTGCGACATCGCAGCTCGTCAGCGGGGCGAGACCGATCGTGGTGAGCCCGGCGGCCGGGGCGTCGTCGCGGCTGGCGAGCAGCATCGCCACCGGAAGGTGCCCGAGGCGGCGGGCGCTGAAGACGATCGCCTCCACCGACGGCGGATCCATGTCGTGCAGGTCGTCGGCGAGGCAGAGCAGCGGGCCCGCGCCGCCGAGCAGGTCGAGGACGGCCATGCAGAGGGCGAGCCGGTCGCTGTCGGGGCAGCCGCCGCCGGTGAGCGCCCGGCGCAGCACCCGGGCCTGGTGCGGTACGAGACCGTCGACCCGGTCGAGTAGCGGCTCGACCAGCCGCTGCAGCGCCGCGTAGGGCAGCCCCGCCTCGTCGCCGAGCCCGGCGGTGGCGAGCAGCGTGCCGGTGCCGCCCTGCCGTTGCATCGCGTGCGCCGTCGCCTGCTCGGCCACGGCGAGGAGGGTGGTCTTGCCGAGGCCTGCCTCGCCGGTGAGCAGCAGCGCGCCGCCACGGCCGTGCCGGGCGCGTTCGACCAGCGCGGAGATGGCGGCGAGCTCGCGGTCGCGGCCGCGCAGCGGAAGAATTTGCACTGCCAATGCATTAACCATGGCTTCAGTGTTACTCAGACGTAACAGCGAAGAAAGACTTTGTTCCTGCCGATGTGGGCGACATGGCGGTGCCCGGCCGGGCGGCCGGGCACCGACGGCTCAGGTCAGCTGATGTAGGGGCAGGTGCCCCGGGACTCCTCGATCGCGGAGCTCGACGGCAGCGGGCAGATGAACTGCTCGTAGCGGGTGTCGTTGTCCACGAAGCGCTTCAGCCACGAGATCGCGTACTTCGCGACCGTCGTGTTCGGCGTCTGCGGGAAGAAGTGCGAGGCGTTGTTGAGCTCGATGTACGCCTTCTCCGACGCGGACGGGATGCTGTTGTAGAAGGGCTCCGAGTGCGAGCTCACGGGTGCGACCGTGTCGGACTCGCCACCGAAGATCAGCGTGGGCACCTGGAGGCTGGTCCACGACTTGGTCAGGTTCCACGGCGCGAGCGGAACCGCCGCCTGCAGTGACGGGCGGTCCTTCGCCGCTTCCAGGGTGCCGCCGCCGCCCATCGAGTGGCCGGCGACCGCGAGCCGGGTGCCGTCCACCCGGGTCCGCACGGACGAGCTGTTGACCAGGTAGTCCAGCGCGGCGAGGAGCTGGTCTCCCCGGCTGGCCGGCTGGTCGTAGATCGAGTTGGTCTCGATGCCGATCACGACGAATCCCTGCGAGGCGAGGCGCGGACCGAGCCACGACAGGCTCGACCAGCGGGCCGTGTACCCGGGGGAGATCGCGACGGCGCCGAAGGTGCCCGCCGTGGTGGTGGTCGGGTAGTAGATGACACCGCCGCCGAAGCCGGGGACGGTCGACGAGACGTTCACCGAGGAGGTGGCGAACGGTCCCTGGCTCGCCTCGATGCTGGCGTTGGTGGGAGCGGGGCCGCGCTCGTAGGGATTGTCGGCAGCCTGCGCGGGGGAGGCGAGCAGGGTGGTGCCGACCAGGGCAAGTGCGAGGCCGCCGAGCACCCGGGCGCGGAGCGGGCGCCGGGTGGGGGAGTGCGATGGTTGCATGTCGATCCCTTCCTCTGGGGCGACACCGTCGGCCTCGGGCGGAGGTGACGGCATCGTCATATCGATACATGCCATCGTCTGTGCGGGGTGGACCTGCCCGCATCGGCAAAATCACCCGTCTGTCGGCATCGGGGTGATTCGCGGGTGATTGCGCTACGGAGTGTGCGGTGGACCTTTCCGCTGACCGGAACCTCTGCTGCGCGTCGGTGCAGTACGCTGCCGCGATGATCAAGGTTCTCCGTGTCTCGGCGGCTGTTGCGGGGGTCGTATCGGGTTCGGCTCCGGCTGGTTGTCCGCTCGCATCGGCGGCTCGATGTCGGACGCCCCCGCCGCTCTCCTCGTATCGGCCGTGGGGATGGCCGCAGCCGGATTGTGCGCCGGTGTGCTCCTCGGCCTCGTCAACGACAAGGTCGGGTTGTTGGTCGTCCTTCCGCTGATTCTCGGGTCCTCCTGGTTCGCCTCCTGGCTGGCATCGCCGTTTCACAGTGTCGCCGGTGACCTGATCGTGGCGTTCGTCGAGGGAATCCCGGCCTGCTCCGGCGCGGTCATGGGATATGCCGCTGTTGGTCACCCGTCGCGGAGGCTGCGAGGCAACAGCGGTCCCTGAACGACTCGGGCACACGCGGACCGGATGTCCCGCTCCTCAGGGCGGAGAGGAGGTCATTCGTAGGACTGGCCGCAGCGGGCGATATGGGTCAGGTGCCCCCAGTCGACGGTGCTGAAGGCCTTGTCGGGGTGGTAGTCGAGGAATCCCGCCAGCCCGCACTCCACATAGGACTCGACGTCGAGGTTGAACCAGCGCACTCCGGTGCCCCGGCGCAGGCCCGACGGTGCGTCGACGCCGAAGTGCCCGTACCGGCCGAGGTCTCCGGTCATCGAGAGCTCGCGCAGGTCGGCGATCTGGGCGAGGATGAGCTGCGTCCACTCCGCATGGCTCGCCGCCGCGCCCGGCGACGCCGTCCGCACCTCGGGGATCTGGCGCGGTGTCGCCGTCATCGCCGCCGTCAGCATCGCCGTCATCGTGTCGAGGTCCAGCTCGGGCAGGTCGGCGAGCGGCCGGCTCACCAGCCACCAGCTCCCGAGGAACTCCGTCAGCGTCCTGCCTGCGGCGCTTGCGGCCTGCCCGGCGAGGGCGACCCGCTTGTAGGCGTCGCGCAGCGTCTTGCAGGCCGGGCGGTTGGGCCCGTCCACCCAGTACATCTGCTTGTGGACCGGGCCGGACTCCATCACGATCACCCGGGTGATCGCGTCGATCCGGTCGCTGTGCGTGCTCATCCTGTAGCGAACGCCGTTGTCGTCCTGCCGCCACACTTCCCACGACGTCATCACTGCACGCTACCCGGGCGCCTCGACAGACATCCACCAAGGTCCACCCATCGAGGCGTCCCGGCACCCCACCTCGACCGGAACGGCCGATCCCCCCTGAACTTTCATGCTGGACACGCCGTCGGATCAGCAACAGAAGTCAGGATCAACTACCGGTGGACGCCGGTGCGCCGTAGGTCAGGTCCATCGTGTCGGTGCGGCCGGACCAGCGCAGCTCCAGGTGCCAGCACCCGGCCTGCGGCATGTCGGTGATCGAGGGCCCGGGACCGCCCGCCACCTCGCGGACGACCGTGGTGGCGGTCCCGTCCAGCGTGGCGGTGATGACCAGCGTGTCGGGCGCGGAGGTGTCGGACGTCGGAGCCGGGCCGCCCACCCAGAGGATCTTGTTGGCGGTGCCGTCGGTCCGCCCCGCCTGCAGCGGATAGCCGAAGAGCACCCCGACGATCGAGCCCTTCGCGCCGAACACGTGCGGAACCTTGGCGTCCCCGCTGAATCCGGCGTCGGCCCAGTCCGGCAGCGAACCGGTCTCGACCTTCGACCCGCACCCGGTGGCGACCGGACTCCCGGCCGGAGTGGTCGCAGCCCCAGGCGTCGGCGCGGGCGAACCCGCAGCCGTGCACCCCGCCACCAGCAGCACCGAACCCAGCACCAACCTGCCCCAAGAACCCATCGCGCGCCTCCCGCACAGCTCGTCCATCACCATCAAGACACCGCTGCGGCCGTCCGGGTTCCGCAAAGTTGATCCTGACTTTGGTTGCGGTTTTCGCGGCGTGTCCAGCATTAAATTCAGGGGCGGGGCTTGGTTCGGCCGGACGGCTTCGCCTTCATCGGGTTGTCGGGCCACGGGTGGTTGGGGTAACGCCCGCGCAGCTCGGAGCGGACCGACAGGTATCCGTTGCGCCAGAACGACTCCAGGTCCGCGGTGACCGCCGCCGGGCGGCCCGCTGGGGAGAGCAGGTGCAGCGCCAGCGGGAAGCGCCCGCCCGCCAGCATCGGCGCCTGCGTCGAGCCGAACATCTCCTGCACCTTCACCGCGAGGAACGGCGCCGCCGGATCGGTGTAGTCGACCCGGATCCGCGATCCGCTCGGCACCTCGATGCGGTCGGGGGCGTACTCGTCGAGCTGGGCGAGCTGCGCCCACGGCAGGAGCCTGCGCAGCGCGGCCGCCACGTCGATGCGGGACAGGTCCTTGCGGTTGCGGGCCGTGGCGAGCGCGGGTCCGAGCCACCCCAGGTCCGCGAGGAGCGACGCGTCGTCGACGGCGGGCCACGGGTCGCCCAGGGCGTGGTGCAGGAAGGCGAGGCGTTCGCGGACGCCGGTCGCGTCGGGGGTCCAGCGCAGCAGTTTGAGTCCCTGGCGGCGCAGTCCCTCGCCGAGCGCCGCCGCGACGAGCTGCGGGTCGGGCTTGGCCAGCGGGCGGTCGGACAGGACGATCGCGCCGAGCCGGGTGCGGTGCCGCGCGAGCACGTCACCGTCGGTCCAGGTCACCTCGCCGCCGTCGGCGTAGAGGGCCTCGGCGGCGAGCTTCGCCGTCTCGGCGTCGATGGGCGCGGCGAGCCGGATCCGCGCGGCGGCGTTGCCCGGCTGCCGGTCCGCGTCGGCGATGGCGATCCACTCCACCCCGTTGAGCGAGGTGCCCTGCGCCAGCTCAGCCGCGGTCCCGCCGGTCATCAGGTAGACGCGTCCGCCGGCCGTGCGGACCCGGCCGATGCGTTCGGGGAAGGCGAGGCCGACGATCAGCGCGGCGGCGAGGTCCCCGGACCAGCCGCCGGTCGACGGGTGCGACGCCATGCCGCCGCTCAGCCTGCGGGATTCGGTGCGCCACGCTGCGGTGGCGGCCGGGTCGGCGTTGTCACGCAGGCGCCGCAGCGCCGCCGGGAGGTCGTCGGTGCTGGTCCGCACGTCGGCGGAGAGCAGCGCGACGACCTCTGCCGCGACCCGGTCGCCGACGATCGCCGCCCCGTCGAGCAGCGCGCGGGCGAGCCGCGGGTGCGCACCGACACCCGCGATCGCCCGGCCGCGTGCGGTGACCCGGCCCGCTTCGTCGAGCGCCCCGAGCGCGGTCAGGGTGGTCCGGGCGACCTGCGCGGCGGCGGCGGGCAGCGGGTCGAGCAGGGCGAGCCCGGTCCCGTCGGTCTGCCCCCAGCACGCCAGGTGCAGCACGAAGGCGGTCAGGTCGGCGCCGGCGATCTCCGGGTCGGCGAAGGCGGGCAGCCGGTCGTGATCGCGTTCGGACCAGCACCGATAGACCCGCCCCGGCGCCTCCCGCCCGGCCCGCCCGGCCCGCTGGGTGGCCGCTGCCCGCGAGGCCCGCACGGTCACCAGGGCGTCAAGACCACGACCATGATCGGTACGCGGCACCCGCGCCAGTCCGGCGTCGACGACGATCCGCACCCCCGGCACCGTCAGGCTGCTCTCCGCGACGGCCGTGGCGAGCACGATCCGCCGCCGGGGACCCGGACGCAGGGCGTCGTCCTGCACCGAGGAGCCTTGCCGCCCGTGCAGGCTGAGCACGTCGACGTCCCGCAACCCGCCGAGGCGACCGGCGACCCCGCCGATCTCCCCGGCCCCGGGCAGGAAGACGAGGATGTCGCCGGTGCCCTCGGTCAGGGCACGCCGGATGACGGCGGCGACGTGGTCGAGCAGCCGGGGGTCGACCCGCAGCCCGTAGGGCGCGTCGACCGGGCCGGTCGGCGGTGCCCAGACCACCTCGACGGGGTGGGCGATCCCGGCGGCGCTGACGATCGAGGTGCCGTTGCCCATCACCGAGGCGAGGCGCTCGGCCTCCGCCGTCGCCGAGGTGGCGAGCAGCATCAGGTCGGGGCGCAGGTGGGTGCGGGTGTCGAGGGCGAAGGCGAGGGCGAGATCGGTGTCGAGGTGGCGTTCGTGGCATTCGTCGAGCACGATCGCCGCGACACCGGGCAGTTCCGGATCCCGGTGCAGCCGCTGGACGAGGACGCCGGTGGTGACGACCTCCACCCGGGTCTCCGCGCTGGTCCTGCTGTCGCCGCGGACCGTGTAGCCGACGAGGCCGCCGGTACGCGTACCCGTCAGGGAGGCCATGCGCGAGGCGGCCGCGCGGGCGGCGATGCGCCGGGGTTCCGCGACGATCACGCGGCCTTCGACCTGGTCGGCGAGGGCGAGCGGGACGAGGGTGGTCTTGCCGGAGCCCGGCGGAGCGACGAGCACTGCCGTGCCGGTGTCGCGCAGCGCGGCGAGGAGTTCGGGCAGCGCGGCTCGGACGGGCAGGTCGACCTCGGGCAGCATGCAGCCAGTCTGCCTGACGCTCTGGCGGCGGCGGCTTGGCGGTGACATGGCATGCTTCTGATGTTGACGACGACACCAGCGAGGGAGATGACGATCATGGAAGGGCGCAGGGTCACCATCGCTGCGATCGCCGAGGAGGCCGGGGTGTCCGTGCCCACGGTCTCGCGGGTCCTCAACGGGCAGGCCGACGTCGCGCCCGGTACGCGTGAGCGGGTCGAGCGGCTGCTCCTCGACCACGGCTACCAGCGGCGGAACAACCGGTCCCGACCCAGCTCCAACCTCATCGACCTCGTCTTCAACGACCTCGACAGCCCTTGGGCGGTGGAGATCATCCGGGGTGTCGAGGAGGTCGCGCACGCCGAGGGGATCGGCACCGTCGTCTCGGCGATCCACCGCAAGACCGCCGCCACCCGGCAGTGGCTGCAGAACCTCAAGGCCCGCGCCTCGGACGGCGTCATCCTCGTCATGACCGACCTCGCCCCGCCGATCTACGCCGAGCTGCAGCGCAACAGTGTCGCCACGGTCGTCATCGATCCGGCAGGGGTGCCGTCGCTCGCCGTACCCACGGTGGGTGCGACCAACTGGGCGGGCGGGATGAGCGCGACCCAGCACCTGATCTCGCTCGGCCACCGGCGGATCGGCATCATCGCCGGGCCCAAGCGGCTGCTCTGCAGCCGCGCCCGGCTCGACGGCTACCGCGCCGCGCTGGACGCCGAGGGCATCGCCTTCGACGAGGCGCTCGTCGCGCAGGGCGACTTCTACCCCGAGACCGGCTACTCCGGCGGGCTGGCGCTGCTCGACCTGCCGGAGCGGCCGACCGCGATCTTCGCCTCGAGCGATCAGATGGCCTTCGGCGTCTTCGAAGCGGTTCGACAGCGCGGTCTGCGGGTGCCCGACGACATCAGCGTGGTCGGCTTCGACGACCTGCCCGAGGCGAAGTGGTCCTCACCGCCGCTCACCACCGTGCGGCAGCCGCTCGCCGAGATGGGGATGCTCGCGGCCCGCACGGTGCTCAAGCTCGCCCAGGGTGAGCCGGTCGAGACGCCGAGGCTGGAGCTCGCCACGCAGCTCGTCGTCCGCGACAGCACGGCACCCCTCACCCGCTCCTGAAGGAATTCTCCGGCACTTATCGATTCATTGGCACTTATTGACATTCATGGGTGTCGAATATACGTTCCCCGCATGCCCCCACGCCTGCTGCGTGCCGCCGCCACCGCGGTCACCGCGCTCCTGCTGATCGGCCTGTCACCGCAGGTCCCGGCCGTCGCTGCCCTCGCCGCAGCCCCCGACAAGGGGCCCGTCGGGTGGGACGTCTACCGGCGGCTCGACCGGCTGCCGTCGCTCGCCGCCGGGGCGCGGACCGCGCAGTTCTCCGGCTTCGGGCGCGACGGCTCCAACGACGACGGTTTCAGCGGCGCCTACTCCTGCCTGCGGACCTCCGGCGGATGCGTCCTCGCCGAGGACGCCGGACCCGGCGAGGTCGAGTCGATCTGGTTCACCCGCGACAACGGCGACGTCACCGCGACCGGCTGGATCCGCATCGAGCTCGACGGCGTCACCGTCGTCGACACCGGCTTGCAGAACCTCGTCAACGGCGGCCTCGGCGCGCCCTTCAGCTTCCCGCTCGTCACCAACGCCGACCAGACCTCCGGCGGCGTCACGGTCAAGGTGCCGATGCCCTACCGGCAGTCGATGCGGATCACGACGCAGCACAACCCGCTCTTCTACCACGTCGGCTTCCGCCGCTTCGCCGA
Organism: Allocatelliglobosispora scoriae; assembly: GCF_014204945.1. NCBI lineage: Bacteria > Bacillati > Actinomycetota > Actinomycetes > Micromonosporales > Micromonosporaceae > Allocatelliglobosispora > Allocatelliglobosispora scoriae. The sequence continues at coordinate 502,998 of NZ_JACHMN010000002.1, read as the reverse complement.
CGCGGACGGGGTGACGACCTTCAGCCGCGCGGACCAGGCCGCCGACGTGCTCGCCACGCTGCGGGCCGCCGGAACGAGGGACCCCAAACCGGCCCAGCCCGGGGCGACGACGAGCAGCGCCACGGTCACCGTACCCGCGGGCGGGCAGGCCACCGCGGCGAACCTCACCGGCCCCCGCGCCATCAGCGCGCTGCGGATCCGCATCCCCGACGCCGCGGCGACCCCGGCGCTGCTCGCCGGGCTCCGGCTGCGGCTCACCTTCGACGGGCGGCGCACCGTCGACTCCCCGGTCGGCGAGTTCTTCGGCGCCGGACTCGGCGAGCGCACCGTCCGATCGCTGATGTTCGCGATGGATGCCGCCCCCGGCGGGTGGTATACGGCCTGGTGGCCGATGCCGCTGCGCAACTCGGCAGCGGTCATGCTCGCCAACACCACCGGACTCGGGGTCAGCGGGGTCGTCGTCGAGGTGACCTCCGCACCGGCTCCGGAGTGGACGGACCGGCTCGCCGCGACCGGCGACGCGGGCTACTTCACCACCCAGTCCGCACGCGCCGAGACCGTCCTCGGCCGGGACTGGACCGTCGCCCAGCAGGCCGGGCGCGGCCGGCTCGTCGGGGTCACGCAGACGATGCGCGGCCACATCACCGGCGGCAACACCCGCAACTACCTCGAGGGCGACGAGCGCATCCACGTCGACGGCTCGGCCTCACCGGTGTGGCACGGCACCGGCACCGAGGACTTCTACGAGTCCGGGTGGTACTTCAACCGGGGCGAATACTCCGGCGTCTTCACCGGCAACACCGCGCACCAGTTCCGCTCCGGCGGCTGCGCCGACGAGTGCGACGCCGCCTACCGGCTGCTGATCGGCGACGCCGTCGGTTACTCGACGGGGCTGCGGTTCGGCATCGAGCACGGACCCGCCGACGACATGCCCGCCGACTACGGCTCCACCGCCTACCTCTACACGCAGACCACCGCCGGTTCGGCCCGCACCGACACGGTCGTCGTCGGCGACGCCGCCAGCCGCTCCGCGCACTCCTACAGCGACGGCGGCACGCAATCCGCGCTCACCTCGGTCTTCGAGGGCGACGACGACACGGCCGTCGTGACCGGGCAGGTGCGCGCCACCGGCTCGCCGATCGGCTTCCGGCTCACGATCAACCCCACCAACTCCGGGGTACGCCTACGTCGTACCGCCGATCAGCAGGCACCCGGCCAGCGGGTGGCGGTGACGGTCGACGGCATCCCGGCGGGCACCTGGCTGCAGCCGCTCGGCAACGGCGTCCAGCGATGGCTGACCGACGAATTCACCATTCCCGCCACCCTGACCAGCGGCAAGTCGGCGATCACCATCACCCTGACTCCGGTCGCGGGCGCACCGGCGTGGACGGCTGCCCGCTATGACGCCCTCCCGATCGTCACCCCCTACGCCGACACCACCGCTCCCGGCATCGTCACCGGGCTCGCGATCGGTGCCGGGCGGGTGCACGCGCTGAGCCTCACCTGGGCGGAGCCGGCCGACGACGTGGGCGTGGCGAGCTACCGCGTCTACGCCTCGCGCAGCTCCGATGTGCCCGTCGTCGCGGGCAACCTGGTCGGCACCGTCGCGTCGACCGGGTTCCGGCACGGTCCGCTGCCCGCCAAACAGACCTGGTACTACCGGGTCGTGGCCGTGGACGCCGCCGGGAACGCCGGACCCGCGTCGGGTGCCGTGGGGGCGGGGACGCGTACCCGCAACAGCAGTGACCTCAACGCCGACGGCCGGGACGACGCGCTGCGCTTCACCCGCGCGGCGGCCGGGGATGTCTTCGCGGCCCTCTCCGACGGCGGCCGGTTCGGTCCGGCGGCGCCACAGTGGCACGACTTCTTCGCGATCGACGCCGAGGTCCCCTTCACCGGCGATGTCAACGGCGACGGCCGGGCCGACGCGATCACCTTCACCCGGGGCGGCGGCGCCGACGTGTACGTGGCGCTGTCGAACGGCTCGTCCTTCGGCCCGGGGGTGAAGTGGCACGACTTCTTCGCCGTCGGCACCGAGATCCCGCAGGTCGGCGACGTCAACGGCGACGGACTCACCGACATCGTCACCTTCACCCGGGGCAGCACCGGCGATGTCTACGTGGCGCTGTCGAACGGCTCGTCCTTCGGCCCGGGCGTGAAGTGGCACGACAACTTCGCCTTCGGCACCGAGACGCCCGCACTGGGCGATGTGGACGGTGACGGGCGCGACGACATCGTCACCTTCACCGGCGGCAGCGCGGCCGACGCGTTCGTGGCCCTCTCCGACGGCACCCGATTCGTGCAGAACGCCTGGAAGTGGCACGACCACATCGCACCCGGCACCGACCTGCCGACGCTGGCCGATGCCGACGGGGACGGCCGGGACGATGTGATCAGCTTCAGCCGGGGCAGCACCGCAGACGTCTTCGTCTCGCTCTCCGACGGCGGCCGGTTCGTCCAGGACACCTGGAAGTGGCACGACAACTTCGCGATCGGGGCGGAGACGCCGGGTGTCGGCGACTTCGACGGCGACGGCCGGGCCGATGCGGTGACCTATACCGGCGGCACCCCAGCCGATGTCTACGTCTCCCTGTCGGATGGCGGCCGCTTCGTGCAGAACGGCTGGAAGTGGCACGACCAGTTCGCCTCCGGCACCGACCTGCCCCGCCCCGGCCTTCCGTGAACCGTGCGGCGATCGAAGACATCCAGTACGTTCACTCGGACAGCCTGGGCGGGGCAGGCGGTACCGAAGGGAACACGATGGTCAGCAGAATCGCAGTCGCCGTTCTGGCGCTGCTCACCGCAGTTGGTTCAGTGGCACCGGCACAGGCAACGCAGGCGTCGGCGATGCCCGTGGCGGCCGTCATGAGAGACCCGGGTCCGGGGTTCGACGACAGGTATGTCGTCGTCCTCCGCGACGGCGCCAACGGCCAGGCCGCGGAGCAGGCCGCGCTGAGCAACGGCGGCCAGATCCACTTCCGCTACTCGGTCGCCCTGCGGGGCTTCGCCGCGACCCTGGACGCCACCGCGCTCGCCGCGGTGCGCGCGCAACCCGCCGTCGCCTACGTCCAGCAGGACAAGCTCGCGCTGACGGCCGACACCGCGGCCAGCTGGGGTCTCGACCGCGTCGACCAGCGCCAGTTGCCGCTCAACGGGCAGTACACCTACACCGCCACCGGGTCCGGGGTGCACGCCTACATCCTCGACAGCGGGATCCGCAAGACGCACCAGCAGTTCGCCGGGCGGGTCGGCGACGGCTGGGACTTCCTGGAGAAGGACTCCGACCCGCAGGACTGCAACGGCCACGGCACCCACGTGGCCGGCACCGTCGGCGGCACCGACTTCGGCGTGGCCAAGCACGTGACCCTGCACGCGGTGCGGGTGCTCAACTGCGAGGGCGCGGGGGCGATCTCCATCGTGCTCGCCGGGATCGACTGGATCACCGCCAACGCCGTCCGCCCCGCCGTGGTGAACATGAGCCTCGGCTGCAAATGCAGCTTCCCGCCACTCGAGACCGCGGTGCGGGCCTCGATCGCCAGCGGGCTCACCTACGCCCTCGCGGCGGGCAACAACAGCGTCAACGCATGTGACTTCACCCCCGCGTCGGTGACCGAGGCGATCACCGTGGGCGCCACCGACCGCCTGGACCGGCAGTCCTCCTTCAGCAACTGGGGACCGTGCCTGGACATCTACGCGCCCGGCGAGGACATCACCTCCGCGTCCATCGCCGGTGACACCGCCAGCGAGATCGACCACGGCACGTCGGTGGCGGCGCCGCACGTGGCGGGGGCGGCCGCGCTCTACCTCCAGTACCATCCTTACGCGACACCGCAGCAGGTGCGCGACGCCATCGTCGGCCAAGGCACGGTGATCGACTCACCCGTCATCCTGCTGCACACGCTGTTCCCGCTGCCCCGGGCGATCGTGCGCGGCGACTTCGACGGCGACGGTCGTACCGATCGCGCCGTCTGGCGACCGGGCAACAGCACGTGGTACGTCGCACCGAGCGTGAGCGACGGCTCCCCCTACAGCATCGCCTGGGGCGCCACGGGAGACCGGATCGTGCCCGGTGACTACGACGGCGACGCCAAGACCGACGCGGCCGTCTTCCGCCCGTCGACCGGCACATGGTGGATCCGGCGCAGCACCAGTGGCTCGGCCGATGTCGTCACCTTCGGCCAGGCCTCCGACGTCACCGTCGCCGAGGACTTCGACGGCGACCGGCGGACGGACATCGCGATCTGGCGGCCCTCGGACGGTACGTGGTGGATCAGGCGCAGCTTCGACGGCGCGGTGACGGCGGTGGTGTTCGGGCGCAGCGGTGACGTGCCGGTCGCCGCCGACTACGACGGTGACGGCCGGGCCGATCCTGCGGTCTACCGGCCGACGGAGAACGCCTGGTACGTTTTGCGCTCGACGGACAGCGCCACGGTCCGCCAGGTCTTCGGCAGCGCAGGTGACCGCCTGGTCCCCGCCGACTACAACGGAGACCGCAAAGCCGACCTGGCCGTGTGGCGCCCCTCGGACGGGACCTGGTACATCAAGCCCAGCACGGGCGGCAGCTTCTACGGCATCCGGTTCGGGCAGGCGGGCGACCGGGTGGTGCCGGGTGCCTACTTCGCCGCGGGCAGCACGGGCCCGGCGGTCAACCGCGCGAACGGTGGAGCGGCCGACTGGTACATCCGTGACACGGGCGGTGCGGTGACCGTATCCACCTACGGCCTGGCCGGCGATGTTCCGGTGCTGGCCGGTTACCTGCCCAGTTGACAGCGACATCCGGTCTGCCCAGCTTTATCCGCCGAGCAGACCGGATGTCGAACCGCATCATTTCTCGACGAGCGAATTCGACGTGGCCGTGCTCTCGGCGACGACCGGTGGAAAGGCCGGGCGCATACGCAGAGTCGCCCGGTCGGCGCTCAATTCACGGTCGAGCACGCTCCTGGATCGTCCGGATACGCAACGCTGACGAACTTCAGCTTGCCGCGGGTCTCCGGACCGTAGCCGCCGTCCGGATTCGCGTGGATGAGCGACTGCACCTCGCGCAGCGCCTGCTCGGTCTGCGGCCCGAAGCTCAGGTCGGTGCCGATGGACTTGTTGTAGCACACGCGTAGGGCCTTCTGGAGCGCCCAGACACCCCAGCTGTAGCTGCCGCGGTGCATGAAGCAGACGGTCGTCTCCGCTGCTTCCGCGTACGGCATCCAGATGCCGCCGCTCGCGCCGGCAGGCAGGACATTCCACCGAATCGTGCACTGCGGCGTCACACCGGCGGCGGCGGGCGTGCCCGTGCCGACTGCGATCGAGCCTGCCAGCGCCACAGCCATCGCGACCCCGAGCACTCTGCGAAGCATCATCAGTCTCCCCTCCGTTCCGCGGCGGGATGCCGCGGCATTGAACTAAGGGTCGTCGATGCCTTGCGTTGGTCCCAGGTGTTTCGGCTCCAGCCGAAACACCTGGCCGCAGCGAGGGTGCGCATCGACACTCATCGCATCGACTATCCGTCCATCGGGGAGGCAAATCTTGCTACGCATCAAGGCAATGCTCGCTGCGGTCGTCATCGTCTTTGCCGGCCTCGCGGTCAGCCCGGCGTCCGCCCACGCCGCCGTCGAAGCCAACTGCTACTGGTACAGCGGTCAGTGGGGCAGGAACTCGAACTGCGACAACCAGAACTTCTTCTACGCCAGTGCCTGTGAGCTCGAGGGCCCCAAGGACTGGGGACTGTCGGTCAACATCGGCCTGAACGTCATCGTCTACCTGGACTACGTCTGGGGCAACGGCGGCTGCCGGTCGGCGCGGGCGCGCATGACGATCTACGGGCCGGTTCCGCCCGGATCGAACTGCTATGTCAAGATCGCGCGGGACTCCGACAACAAGACGCTGTACACATCGGAGCGCTACCCCGGCGACTCCGACGAGTACCAGTACACCAACATCCTCTACGACGCCGGTGTCACCTCGTACGCCTGGGGTTACTGCTCCCGGCCGGGTTACGGCACGGTGAGCGGCCGCACCGCCAGCAAATGACGGTTCGTGGGGGGAGCCAGCGAGCAGTTCCCCCCACGACCATCGCTCCTCAGACTGGAGCTAGCAGTACTGGGCCCTGACGACGTAGGCGAGCGACGACGGGGACGGGCTCGACGCGCAGTCCACGACGCCCTGCGTGTTCACGCCGAAGCTCCGGGTGGTGCCGCTGCCGACCTGGCTGGACGCCGTGCCGGCGGCGTTGCACTTGTAGCGCTTCCACGAGCCCCTGGCGGAGCGGTTGCCCTGGAAGAAGATGGCGATGTGGTTGTTGGCGAGGGTGCCGGTGACGCTCTGGCTCACCGTGCTCGTGGCCGACCCGTTCACCGCCAGCGAGGAGCCGAGGGTGGCTCCCAACTGGAGGATCTCCACGGATGCGCCGGCGGAGACCCCGGTGGTGATGGTCGAGCCCGCCGTCAGTTTCGCGCGGAACGATGCCGCCCTGGTCCAGGTGACCGTGGCGCCGGAGTAGTTCTCGTACCGCGAGGCGTGGGTGACGGCCCACGGCTGGGTGGCACCTGACCAGGTGTTCCACATGTAGTTCGGGTCGCAGACCGTCGGCGCGGCCTGTGCGGGGCTCGACACCGCGAGCGGCGCGACGGTGGCGGCAAACCCGAGGGCGATGGCAGCCAGCCAGCGCTGTGTACGCATAGGAGGGTGCACCTTCCGTAGATTGAAGATCGCCGAGGTGGCGGAAGCCGATCTTCGAGGCGTGCGTCATGATCTGTCCAGTCGGCGTTTCTGCCTACTACCGCAGTCCATATCCACGTGCGAGGTTGACCTGATGCATCCAGCGGCGGCGACTGTCAACGGTGCGCGGACGCATGCGGAGCTGGTGCTCATCAAGGGGTCTGCCACCCTGCGGGCGATCCAGCTCTCGGTCGGCCTGCCGGTGCTGCTGTTCGGCGGATTCGACGACTTCCGGTCGACGACGGTGATCGTCGGCAGCTACCTGTCGGGGGTGGCCTGGTCGGCGGTGATGTTCACGATGGCGCTGCGCCGCCGCCGGGTCGCGCTGTCGTGGGTCCTGGCCGACCTGGCGCTCGCCGCGATCTGGCTGTTCACCGTGCCGCAGATGTGTGTGGCTTCGTGCGCGAGCGGCTGGCAGCTGTGGGTGGTTCCGCCGGCGGTCGGATCGGTCACCCTGGCGGCGATCTTCATCCAGGTCGGTATCGCGGCGGTCGGCACCGTGACCGTCGCCGTGGCGTACACCGCGGGGATCTGGGCCAACGCGGCCCGGACCGTCGGCATGTCCGCCGACACGGTCGGCATGATGGCGGTGAACGTGTTCTTCATGCTGGGGTTCGGGGTGCTGGGCTGGGTTCTGGCCCGGCTGCAGCGGGCCTCGGCGTGGAAGGTCGATCTCGCCACCGCGGACGCGATCGAGGCACGAGCCCGGGAAGCGACCGCGCGCGCCCGCTACGACGAGCGGACCCGGCAGTACGACGTGCTGCATCAGACGGTGCTCACCACCCTGAACAAGATCGCCCGAGGCGGGCTGGACCACCGTGCCGATGAGGTCCGCGCGCTGTGCGCACGGGACTCGGACTTCCTGCGCGGTCTGATGACCGGTGCCGACGACATCGGGCCGGGTGACTTCGTCGGCGCGCTGGCCGGGGTGGTCCGCGACAAGCAGGCGCTCGGGCTGCGGGTGCACTCGCAGTTCCACGCCCTGCCGTCGACGCTGCCACCGCCGGCTGCGTCGATGCTGCTCGGGGCGGCCCGCGAGGCGCTGACCAACGTCGCCAAGCATGCCGGTGTCGGCGAGGCGTGGCTGACCGCCGTCGGCGAGCAGGGCGGTGTGCGGCTGGCCGTCGTCGATCGCGGTGTCGGCTTCGACCCGGCGGCGAAACCGGGCGGGCGCGGGCTGATCCGCGAGCTGCGGCACAGCGTGATCGAGACGGGCGGGACCGTGGACGTCACGTCGGGTCCGGGGCACGGCACGGTGGTGGAGGTGCTGTGGAAGCCGTGATCGAGATTGCCGCGATCGACAACGACCGGATGCTGCTGGAGGGCATGGCGGCGTGGATCGCGAAAGTGCCCGACATCCGGCTGACGGCGACCGCTTCGTCGGTGGCCGACTTCCTCAGCCAGGCCGTCTCGGCCCGGATCGTCCTGCTCGACCTCAACCTGGAGGACTTCTCCGATCCGGTGGACAACGTCGCGAGCCTCGTCGCCGCCGGGTTCACCGTCATCGTCATCACCGTGGTGCCGGACCTGTCCTACATCCTGGCGACGACTGAGGCCGGTGCTGCGGCGTACGTGGCGAAGACCGCCAATCTCACCGTGCTGTCCGACGCCATCCGCGCCGTGGCGCGCGGCGACTCGCCGCTCACCACGGAGCACGCGTTCTGGCTGGGCCGCGATGACCGGCCGGACCGGCCGGAGCTCACCCCGCGCGAGCACGAGGTGCTGGTCGCCTACGGGCGCGGCATGACCGTGGACGCGGTGGGCCGGCAGCTGGGCATCGCCGCCGGGACGGTGCGGACCTATCTGGAGCGGGCGAAGCAGAAGTACGCCGATGTCGGGCGGCCGATCCGGCACCGGGGCCAGTACACCGAGCGGATCCGGGAGGACGCGCTCGGCCGGGAGCGGCTGCCCGGGTCGGGTGCCTCCCCGCCCCCCGTCGGATAGCCCGCGCCGCGGCTCGGTGGTGATCGCGCACTTCCGAGAAACCGCCCCTACCCGGGCGCAAGATCGTGCTTCTTCCCGGAAGTAAGCCCTACCGACATGCTCCGAGGGGAATACTTCCGGGAAAAAGCACGATCTTGCTGTGGGGCCTACAGCGTCGTCTCCCCGGTCAGGCCGAAGAAGTCGTGCCACTTGGCGCCGCCGAGGAACCCGGTCCCCGTCGACAGCCCGACGTAGACGTCGTTGGTGGTGCCCTTGGTGAAGGCGATGATGTCGTCCTTGCCGTCGCCGTTGTAATCGCCGAGGTAGGGGAACTCGCCGGTGAGGCAGAAGAAGTCGTTCCACTTCACCGTCGTTCCGGCGAAGCCCGTCCCGGTGGAGAGGGCCGCGAAGACGTCGCCGTCGGCGTTGCAGGTGAAGGTGACGATGTCGTCCTTGCCGTCGCCGTTGATGTCGCCGACGCGGGGCTGCTCGGCGCCGACGGCGAAGAGGTCGTGCCACTTGAGGCCGGGCCCGAACGACGACCCGTTGGACAGGCCCACGATCACGTCGGACGCCGCGACCGGCCCCTGCGTGAAGGTGATGATGTCGTCGAGCCCGTCGCCGTTGACATCGCCGACCGCCGGGAACTCTCCGGCCGGGGCGAAGAACTCGTGCCACTTGATCCCGGCACCGAACGACGACCCGTTGGAGAGCGCGACATAGACATCCCCGGCGGTGTCGTGGGTGAAGGTGGCGATGTCGTCCTTGCCGTCGCCGTTGAAGTCGCCGACGACCGGGATCTCGCCGCCCGGCGCGAACCAGTCGTGCCACTTCGCCCCGCCCAGGAAACCCGAGCCCGTGGAGAGGCCCACATAGACATCGCCCAGCGTGCCGTGGGTGAAGGCGACCACGTCGTCCCTACCGTCGCCGTTGAAGTCGCCGGACAGGACCGACTCGCCAGACAGGCCGAAGAAGTCGTTCCACTTCACCGAGGTGCCGGCGAAACCGCTGCCGGTGGAGGCGGAGACGTAGACATCGGCGAGCGCCCCATGGGTGAACGCCACGATGTCGTCCTTGCCGTCCCCCGTGAAGTCGGTCGGCGACCCGCCGAGCAGCTTCGGTCCCGGCGGGGTGGTGCCGCAGTTGTCGCTGGTCAGGTAGCGCTGGTTGTAGGAGCCGGGGTATGGCGCGAGCGACACACCGTTGATCGCGATCACCTGGCCGACGCCGTTGAGCAGCTGCTCGTAGTGGATGTGCGCCCCGGACGAGTTGCCGGTGCTGCCGGTGACGCCGATCTGCTGCCCCTGCGAGACGTAGGCCCCGTCGGCGACGGAGTAGGCGGACAGGTGGAAGTAGTAGGTCTTCCACCCGCCGCCGTGCTCGATGGCGATGTAGTTCCCGGCACCGCTGGGCTGCGAGAACCGGTACGCCGTCCCGGCCGCCGACGCCACCACGGGCGTGCCCGCGGTGACGCCGCCGTCGGCGCGGACGAAGTCGAGGGCCTGGCGGACCTCGGCGCTGTGATGGCTGAAGGTCCACCGCTGCCCGCACGGGAAGGGCGCCTTGAAATTGGGTGCGGCCCAGGCCGCCGCGGGCGCCACGACGACCGTCGCGGCGGCGACGAGCCCGGCGAGCGCGAGGCCCGCCAGGTGTCGCAGAAGTCGTCTATGCACTGAGGAGTCCTTTGCGGGGAGGAATGGGAGCCGGGCCGCGAGGCAGGGGCAACCTCGCGGCCCGGGGCTTCGGCGCTGGCGCCTTACAGAGTCGTCTCGCCGTTGAGGCCGAAGAAGTCGTGCCACTTGGCGCCGCCGAGGAACCCGGTGCCGGTGGAGAGACCGACGTAGACGTCGTTCGTGGCGGCCTTGGTGAAGACGACGATGTCGTCCTTGCCATCGCCGTTGACATCGGCGAGGTAGGGGAACTCGCCCGCGGTGCAGAAGAAGTCGTTCCACTTCACCGTCGTCCCGACGAAGCCGTTGCCGTTGGAGACCGCGGCGTAGACGTCGGCGTCGGCGTTGCAGGTGAAGGTGACGATGTCGTCCTTGCCGTCGCCGTTGACATCGCCGACGCGGGGCTGCTCGGCGCCGACGGCGAAGAGGTCGTGCCACTTGAGGCCGGGCCCGAACGACGACCCGTTGGACAGGCCCACGATCACGTCGGACGCCGTCGCCGGGCCCTGGGTGAAGGTGATGATGTCGTCCTTGCCGTCGCCGTTGACATCCCCGGCGGCCGGGAACTCTCCGGCCGGGGCGAAGAACTCGTGCCACTTGATCCCGGCACCGAACGACGACCCGGTGGAGAGCGCGACGTAGACATCTCCGGCGGTGTCGTGGGTGAAGGTGGCGATGTCGTCCTTGCCGTCGCCGTTGAAGTCGCCGACGACCGGGATCTCGTTGCCGGGCGCGAACCAGTCGTGCCACTTCGCACCGCCGAGGAATCCGGTGCCCGTCGACAACCCGACGTAGACGTCACCGGCGGCGGTGCCGGTGGTGCCGTGGGTGAAGGCGACGATGTCGTCCTTGCCGTCGCCGTTGAAGTCGCCGGTGAGCGGCGTCTCGCCGGTGAGGGCGAAGAAGTCGTTCCACTTCACCGAGGTGCCCGCGAACCCGGCGCCGGTCGAGGCTGCGACGTACACGTCGGCGAGGGTGCCGTGGGTGAACGACACGATGTCGTCCCTGCCGTCACCGGTGAAGTCGGTCGGCGACCCGCCGTAGTACTTCGTACCGCCGCCGCCACCGGCGTTGACCAGCGAGATGTAGTAGTTCCAGTTCCAGTTGGGGCCCGGGTCGGTGTGGTCGTTGCCGGGAATCTCGTTGTGCCCCTTGATGCCGGTGCGGCTCTTCGGGATGCCGTACTTGTCGCACAGGTAGCGGGTCAGTGCCGCCGAGGAGCGGTACATCGCGTCGGTGAACCAGGACGGGTCGGCGACGAAGCCCTCGTGCTCGATCCCGACGCCGTAGGCGTTCGCCGACCGAGCGTGGTAGGCGGTGTCACCCTCCCGCACCATCTGCGTGATCTCACCGTTGCTCGACTTCACCACATAGTGCGCGCTCACGCCCGCCGACGGGTTCTGGAACCAGCTCACCGTGCCCGCGTAGGACCCCTGGGTCACGTGGATGACGACGGTGGTGATCCCCGACGAGCGGCCCGCGCCGTAGTTGGCGGTGCTCGCCGCGACCCATCGGGTCGGGCCGTACTCGGGGACCGCCGCCAGCGCCGCCCCGGGGGCGGGCGCGATGCCGGTGGAGGGCGCGCCGGCCGGGGCGACCGTCGCGTAGCGGCCCAGCTCCGGGCGGACCCGCTGCGGCGCCACGGTGATCAGGTCGCCGGTGCTCGCGGTCGCCCGGACACCCTGCCCGAGCAGCTCGTAGACGTGGTCGGCGTAGAGGCGCGCGGTCGCGTCGTCGCTCGCGCCGCTGTAGCGCGCCACCACCGGATACCAGGCCGAGAGGCGCGTGCGGTCCGCGCGTGTCAACACCTCGTCCGCGTACGCCGAGAGCACCGCCGCCCCGCCGCGCACGTTCTCCGCTGCGCTGGCCTTCAGCGCGGCAGGGGATTGGCCGGTCAGCTTCGCCGCCTGCTCGAGCGTGTGGCTCGTCGGGTTGCTGACCAGGTGCATCACACCGAAGCCGTTGTCCTGGCTCGGCTGTCCGGGGTGCTGGTCGAGGTGCGTCTCGGCGTAGGCGAGGGCGATCAGCAGGGGCTGCGGGACGGCGTACCCGGCTGATGCTTCGGCGAAGGCGCGGCCGAGGGTGTTCGTCGGAGCGTGCGCGGCGGCGGGCGCGGACGCGAGCGTGAGCGCTGCGGTGAGCAGCGCGGCGGCGATCGGGGCGCGGGATCTCATGGGGGTGCTCCTGCGGGGTCGCGGGCTGGGGGTCACAGCGTGGTCTCGCCGGTCAGGCCGAAGAAGTCGTGCCACTTGGCGCCGCCGAGGAACCCGGTGCCGGTGGAGAGGCCCACGAAGACGTCGTTCGTGGCGCCCTTGGTGAAGACGAGGAGGTCGTCCTTGCCGTCGCCGTCGGCGTCGCCGAGGTAGGGGAACTCCCCGGCGAGGCAGAAGAAGTCGTTCCACTTCACGGTGGTGCCCGCGAACCCGGAACCGGTGGAAAGCGCGACGTAGACATCGGCGTCGGCGTTGCAGGTGAAGGTCACGATGTCGGCCCTGCCGTCGCCGTTGACGTCGCCGACCCGGGGCAGTTCGGCGCCGACCGCGAAGAGGTCGTGCCATTTCTGGCTCGCGCCGAACGACGACCCGGTCGAGAGGGCGACGATCACGTCCGCCGCGCTCGCCGGTCCCTGGGTGAAGGTGACCAGGTCGGCCCTGCCGTCGCCGTTGACATCGACCACGGCCGGGTACTCGCCCGCGATGGCGAAATACTCGTGCCACTTCACGCCCGCGCCGAAGGAGGAGCCGGTGGAGAGCGCCACGTAGACATCACCGCGGCCGTCATGGGTGAAGGTGATGATGTCGTCGCGGCCATCGCCGTTGACGTCGCCGACCGCGGCGATCTCCGCGCCGGGGGCGAACCAGTCGTGCCACTTGGCGCTGCCGGTGAAGCCGGTACCGGTGGAGAGGGCGACGTAGACATCGGCGCTGCCGGGGCTGTTGGCCGAGCCGTGGGTGAAGGTGATCGCGTCGTCGCGGCCGTCGCCGTTGACATCGCCGGTGAGGGCCGTCTCGCCGCCGATGGAGAAGAACTCCTGCCACTTCACCGAGGTCCCGGCGAATCCGCTGCCAGTGGAGGGCGCGACGTAGACGTCGGCGAGCGTCCCCTGGGTGAAGGTGATCGCGTCGTCGCGGTGGTCGCCGTTGACATCGGTGGGGGTGCCTGCGGTGATCTCGGTGACCCGCTTCGCCTCCGCCATCAGGCTGCGCGCCTTCGCGGCGACCTGGTCGTAGCGGTCGGGGAAGCCGGAGCGCTGCACGCACTGCGCGACCTGGCCGGCGGAGTAGCCGGGATTGTTGCGGTCGCAGACGATCGCGCGGGAGTAGAACTGCGTCGAGGCGTAGACGGGGTCCATGATCTGCTCGGGGGTGCCCCAGCCGTAGTCCCAGCGCTGCTGGAAGACGCCGAGGGACGACTTGTCGCCGCAGGGCAGGTTGTTCATGTGGGACTCGACCCACCCGGCCTCGAACCCGGCGAGCAGCACCTTGTCGTTGGCATTGAGATTGCGGGCGACCCGCTGGACCATGACGATGACGGCGGGGTCGTGAGTGGACGGGATGCTGGTGCAGGCGGCGCTCGCGGGGGCGGCGGTGAGGGCGATCACGCAGGTGGCGAGCAGCGTGGCAGCGCAGAGGGATGGCAGGAGTCGTCGCATGGTTCTCCTCGGGGAGCTGCGGTGGCAGCCTCGGATGTAACCCGCTATTAACAAGCATCGATCAATGCGCGTATGAAAATATCAACCGAACGCTAGTCGGGTCAAGGAAGAAATCCTTCACTCACGGGAGTGCATTGAGCGACTACACGCAGTGCTGGTGCTGCGCTTCTACCTGGACATATCCATCGAGGAGGCGGCCGAGCTGCTCGGCATGGGCCGCGAAGTTCTCCCCGCGCTGGTCGGCGCACTGCCGCCGAGCGCGCCGCTGCGAGGTGATCATCACCTCGCAGCGGCGCAGCCGTACCGCGGTCGTGGCCGGATCGGCGGCTTATGTCGTCCTGCTCGTGCTGGGGCTCGGCGTGGTGGCGCTGCACTATCCAGGAATGACGTCAACACTCTTCTGCGACAGTTCCCTTGATATAGCTCTTGAGCAAGATCCATCCGGGCCAATGCCGGGATCGCGCGGGATCTTCACTCGGTTTCCTTAACTCTTCGAGATAGGGGAGACTCCACCAAGTGCTAGGGAGAACATCCGAGTAAGCGCGTTCCGGACATCCGGATCTCTATCGAGCCGTTCGAGCGATTCGAATCTCGCCGTATCAAGATCGATTGTAGTGATTCCGCCAGCGCCAGTGTCGTTGATGGTCGAGAACAACAGAAGGCATCGATAGGCCCGCACGGACCCTGCCCGTTCTTCGCGCATCAGCGACTGGATGAAGGCGACTTCATCCTTGACCTGGCTGCGGAGTGCATCGACCGAAGTCCACCGGGTCGCCAGACCTCGCTCCTCAGCCTCCGACTGAATCTCAAGCAGTGTGTCGAAACTGATCTGACTGACACGGTAGTCCGGATCATCCGAGTGAATTGTAGGCATTGGACCTAACTCTCAGCCATAGATCTGGATGTTAATTGGTGCATTCGGGTCAATGCGCCCGTCCGCAATTCTTGCCATAAGCTCGTCCCAGCGATGATGGCCGCCGAGAATTGTCCCGTTACGCGAAACAACAATCCCGTCTCCCTCCGCGGCATTGTTAATCGAGTTCAGGAGATCTTCGTTGCTCAGTTCCTCGTGGTACCACTGCGAAGCAGGATCCCGAGTCGACTGCCCCGGCGTGTACTTGCCAGCGAGGTCACCAGCATTCTCCGTGGTTGTCGACCAACAGTTAGAGTTGTGAACCAGCACCGGCGTGTTGCCCGCGAGCACATAGTATGTGTGCAGGTTCGCGACGGTGAGGTTGAGCATGCGTGCCGCACCCGCACGGTTGAGCACCTCGTGCACCGTCACGACGCCGTCCGGGGTGCGTAGCCGGTGGCCCGGCCGCAGGCTGCCCGCGTACACCCAGGATCTGTCGGTGTCGTCCCAGAACGGGTGAGCCTGAGTGGTGTGGAGCGTGACGACCCCGGTTGCAGTGACCACCGTGACGTCGGACAGGTCGGTGTCGAGGTTGTCGTGCAGCAGCCTCACCGGCTGGGGCCGGGACTCGCCGGTCTCGGGGTTGGTGGCGAGCACCTGGTCGCCGACCGCGATGTCGTCGATCGGCTTGACGCTGCCGTCGGCGAGCAGCACCGGGGTGGCCGGATCGAAACTGTTGAGGCAGCTCGGATTGGAAGAGCCGCCGGCATCGGTCTCCGTGCTGGGGGTGTCGTTCGTCGACGGCTTGTCGCCCGCCGTTGACGTGGCGTTATCCGGCGCCGTGTTCGGCGGGTCCTTGGGCATCGGGTTCTCGCCGCGACCGCGTGCGGTCGGCCGGTCCGGGGTGGTGAGAGCAGGGTCGGACGGTGTCTTCGGCGGGTCGGCCGCGCTGGCTTTGCCTTCGAGCAAACTGACGATTTTGTCGAGAGCCCGGCCGAAGGTCTCGCCACCGATGGCCTTGATCGCACTCGCGAGCAGATGCAGGGCGTCGGCCAGCAGCTCGCCGCCCATCTCGAGCGCGGCGCCGACGAGTACGGCATGCAGCAGCTCCAGAAGGTCGAAGTCGTGGTCGCCGCGGAGGACCTCGTTCATGTAGACCGCGGCCCCCGCGAGGCCGCCACAGATCATGGGAATGGAGGCCACGAAGACCGCGAGGATCGGGGTCCCGGTGATCACGCCTGCGCAGATCGCGAGCGTGCCGTATTCGACGATGGTGTCGCTGGTGGAGTTCCACAGGTCGCCCCAGTCGACGCCGCTGAGCATCAGCCCGGACGGGTCGCTGCGGTTGACGGGATCGTTGTTGGCGTAGGCGTAGCCGTGCATCTGCTGGGGGTCGCCGATGTTCAGCAGCGGGTCGGCGCTGATGAATCGTCCGGTCGCCGGGTCGTATTCGCGGGCGCCGAGGTGGGTCAGGCCCGTGGGGTCCTGGTCGCCGCCGACGAACCCGCGTTCGCCCGGCCAGCTGGGCGGCTGGCTGCCCCGTGGCGTGCCGAAGGGTGCCTGGCGGCGGATCTGCGCCTGCTGGTTCGAGGCGGTGATCGCGATGGACGCCGTGCCCTGCGGGTCGGCGAGCAGCCAGCAGACGCCGGCCCCCGGGGTACGCACGGCGGTGGGCTGGCCGGCGTGCTGGTAGTACCGGGTAGCACTGAGCGCGCCGGTGGTCCGGGTGAGCCGCAGCTCCGTCGAGCCCAGGTAGAGGGTCACGGTGGTGGGGTCGCGGCGTAGGAGTCGGTCGCCGTTGGCGGCGTAGAGGTAGGTGGTGCTGGCGCCGCTTTCGGTGAGGGAGGAGAGCTTGCCCTCGGCGTCCCAGGTCAGGTTCTGCTGGGTTCCGGTGGTGGTGCCGGGCCGGGTGAGGGTGTTGCCGGTGGGGTCGTAGCTGTAGTTCCGGTTGCTGGTGCCGCCGGGGCCGACCGTGGTGCTCGACGTCAGCGTGTGCGGTTGGCCGGCGCCGGCCGCGGGTTGGGTGTAGCTGGTGGTGGTGTCGCCGGTGATTGCGTGCTCCACCTGGGTCCGTCGGTTGCCGGTGACGTCATAGGTGAAGCTGTGCCAGTAGGGTGCGGGGCCGCCGAGGCCCGCCGCGGTCGGTGTGCCGCAGGTGCCGGACGCCGGTGTCCACGCCTCGACAAGCCGACTCAGGTAATCCTGCTTGTAGCACTGGGTGTCGGGGGCGGTCGACGGTGGTGCGTCGACGGCCTTGATGAGGTTGCCGCTGTTGTCGTAGGTGTAGGTGACGTCCCGGACCACGTTC
The DNA here is from genome assembly GCF_014204945.1 of Allocatelliglobosispora scoriae. Lineage (NCBI taxonomy): Bacteria > Bacillati > Actinomycetota > Actinomycetes > Micromonosporales > Micromonosporaceae > Allocatelliglobosispora > Allocatelliglobosispora scoriae. Next base: position 485,884 of record NZ_JACHMN010000002.1, on the reverse strand, counting down.
GGGGCGACCGCGGTCCGCGACACGGTGTTCTGGTGCAGTCGCCGGGTGTCGGTCTCGTAGGTGAAGTCCTGGTAGACCGAGCCGCCCGTGCCCGTGCTGCGCTTGATCTGCAGCAGGTCGCCGAGCTCGGAGAAGGAGGTGGAGGCGACGTAACTGGTGGTGGCGCCCGCGTAGGTGGCGGTCAGGGTGCTGGGCAGCCCGAGCGCGTCGTAGCCGTATTTCAGCTTCTCGGCGGCGAGGCCACCGACGGCGGGCAGCGACGTCTCCTTGAGGCTGCCGTTGGTGTTGTAGGTGAGTCCGAAGGTGTAGTCGCGGGCGAGGGCCGTGCCCTCGACGGCGGGGATGCTGACCGTCTGCCCGGTGGGCTGGTAGCGGTCGGTGTACCCGGTGGCGGTGATGGTGTAGGCGTTGCCGGCGCTGTCGTACCGCGTGGAGGCGGTCGGGTAGCCCTTGGCGAGGGTGTCGTAGGTCCAGCCGGTGCGCTGGGTGCCGGTGAGGGAGTTGTCGTGGGTGGCGGTGATCCGCCCGAGGGCGTCGTACTTGTAGGCGATCTTGACTTGGCGGGCGTCGGTGCTCAGCGTCACCTGGTCGGCGTTGTTGTATGCCAGCTGGCTGACGCCGGTGTCGGGATCGCTCGTGCTGATCACGCGGCCGCGCAGGTCGTAGGTGGATCGCCAGGTGTTGCCGGCGGGGTCGACGACCTTCTCCAGGAGCCCCTGACGGCCGTAGGTGTAGGTGGTCACGTCGGGGGTGCCGCTGACGGTGTTGCCGTGGTACTGGCGCAGCGAGATCGCGTTGCCCCGGATGTCCTTGCGCACCGAGGTAGCCGACGAGCCCAGTGGCGGCACCTGGTCGATGTGGTCGCCGCCGTAGGTCGTGCTGACCCGCCACTTTTCAGTGCCGCCGGGTTGGAAGATCGTCGCAGTCTCCCGGCCCACGCCGTCGAAGACGGTGCGCGTCTGGCTCGGGACGAGGCCGGCATTGATCGGCCGGACCAGGTCGGGGCCGGGGGGCGAGGAGTTGTAGTAGGGGTTGTAGGTGAGCGACACCCGGCCCTGCGAGTCGTAGAACCGGTCGGCCACGATCCGGCCGCCCGCCACCGGCGAGGGGGACTGGGTCTGCCGTTCGCGCATCAGTGCGTCGTAGAGCTTGTACGAGGTCACGTAGGCCCCGGCGGGGTTGAGGGTCTTCGTCGTCACGACCGTCGCGCCGTCATTGCGGATGGTGTAGCCGAACTGGTAGTTGGGCTGGTCGACGTCCTTGGTCCGCCCGGGCTGCCACACCTTGGTGAGGTGGCCGAGCGGATCGTAGACGAGGTCGGTGCGTTTGCCGTTGGCGTCCGTGGTCGACAGCGGCTGGCCCCAGGCGGGTTCGTTGGTGGCTGTTTCGCGGTGCATCAGCGCGTTCGTCGTGGTGATGGCGGTGATCGGGGCTCCGGAGGCGGGGGTGTAGGCGGTCGTGGACCGATTGCCCAGCGCGTCCCAGGTGTCGGTGACCCGGCCGTAGGCGTCGTAGGCCCAGCGGCGGGTGGTGAGGTAGGTCGCGGTGCCGGTGGACCAGGCGGAGATGGACTCGCTGGTGGTGATGTCGCCCAGGGTCGGTGCGATGCCCCATGGTCGGCCGTCGAAGGAGGACCGGACATCGCTGATCACGTCGGCGGCCGAGGTCGGCGACTGGTCGCAGCGCAGGGCGAGCGTCTGGATCCGGGATACGCCGACCATGAGCCATGCGTCGGGGTTGGTGAGGTAGGTGTAGCGGGTGCACCGCTCATCGCCGGCGACCGCGTCGTCGCCGCGGTCCTCCAGGGCCGTCGGCAGGCCGAGGGCACCGAAGGTGGTGCTGGTCGAGCTCCGTTGGAAACCGCGCCCGCCGTCGAGGAGCAGGCGCTTGCGGGTGCCGGAGACGCGGACGAGGCGGGAGTGGACTGTCTCGTCGCCGACGGTGCGGCTCGCGGTCGGCGCGGACTGCCAGGCGTCGCTGATCGAGGCACCGACGACCGTCATCGACGGCAGTTCGTAGGCGATGGTCTCGCGGGGCATCCCCGCGAACGCGTCCGAGTCGGCCACCGGTGCCCCTTCGGAGGCGGAGACCTGGGCGTTCCGGACGCCGCCGCCGGGCAGGGCGTCGCCGTCCATGCCCCGGTAGAACAGTGTTTCGGCGAGCGTCTGCTCACCCGGGTCGCCTTGACGGACCCGGACGCGGTCGTAGCCGCGCCACTGCCCCCACGACACCCGGTCGGGCGGTGTCAGACCGTCGATGTCGTCGTGGTGCCAGGCGGGTGTGCCGACGTATTCGTAGGCCGCGACGGTGCGTACGCCGCCGCCGGTGTGGTCGGTCTGCATCACCGCGGTGACGAGGTACTTGTGGAACCAGTCGATCTTGTTCGGGTCGCCGGGGAACATGCCCAGGACCGGGCCGCAGCGCATGGTGTTCGACTCCGGCGACACCGGCATGTGCGATCCGGCGACGCATTCGGGGGCGGAGTAGTCGACGGTGACCTCACCGCCGGTCTCGTTCATGATCGATCGGACGCGCCACCAGTTCATCTGCGGCAGCTGGTCGTCCTCGGTGTCGACCCGGTTGCGCAGCTGCACGCCGCCGAAGGTGATCTCCGGCAGCGACGCCGACCCGCCGACCAGGCCCGTGCGGGTCAGCCCGGCGAGCCACAGCCCGGCTCGGGTGGCGTCGCCGGGATCAGGGTACGTGTGCCGCAGCGACCAGCGGTCGACGTCGCGGTAGGCGCTGCCGCCCCAGACCCGGGTGGTGATCGTGGCGAGCCGCCGGGTGGTCCAGAACGTCGGCGAGCCGTTGGTGCACGGGTCGCCGGCGCACTCGCTGTCCCACGGAGTATCTGTCCAATGTGTTCCGTCATGCGTCGCGCAGTCGGCGTCGCACCGGTCGGCGTAGCCGAACTCCACCCGCATCGGCGCGACCCCGAATTCGGCGTCGGCCCGGGTGCCGTAGTCGATGCGGGACAGCGTCGCCGCACGTACGTAGGGCTGCGGGTCGTGCTGGTTGGCGTTGCGGGCGTAGCTGTTGAACTCCTTCGTGTACCACAGCGACATGCTGTTGCCGTGCACGTCGACGACGTAGTCGAGGTTCCACCGGTACACCTGGCGGCACCAGGAGGTGTTGAAGGTGGCGAGGTGGCACGGCTCGCCGGTGTTGTTGCCGAACACCGGCGTGTACTGCGTGGACTCCTGATCGGGCCGGCCCTGGGTCCATCCCGGCAGCTGGTTGCGGCCGAAGAAGTACTGCGTGCCGTCGACCGTGGTGACCTTCCAGTACTCGCCCCGGTCGGCCCAGTTCGCAGCGCCGAGCAGGTGCTCCACCCGAGTCCCGTCGTCACGGCGCAGGTGCCACACCCCTTCGCTCGCGTTGTAGATCAGCTCACCGGCGTGGCCGGCCATGGAGAGGGAGGCGTTGTCGGTGCCCCAGCATCGGTCGCCGGTCTTGACGGTGTTGTTGGCGGTGCCGCCCATGTCGTCGGCGCAGGTCTTGTAGCGGCGCTCGATGAAGCCGCCGACGGACAGGTCGAATCCCTCTCCCACCACCGACGGCTGGTTGTTGCTGGCGTCGGTGCGTCCGTCGACGCTCTGCGAGGAGTAGGCCAGGCCCAGGCTGGGCGCTGGTCCACCGGCCGACGGGGGGACTCGCAGCGGGTAGGACCAGTTGAAATCGCCCGAGGAACCGCCCGCCTGCCAGGTCGCCGACGCCTGCAGGGAGGTGGCGGCGTAGTCGCCTGAAGGTCCGCTCGGCCCGGCGGTGAGGCCGAGCAGGGCACCGGTGTCGGCGGCCAGGGTGGCCGCGGTGGCGCCGGGGACCAGGACGTCGGCGGTCACCTCGCCGGTGCCGACGTTGTTGGTGGACGCCAGCGGCACCGGTTGGCAGTCGGCGTCGCCGGGCCTGGTCAGCGCGCATTCGGGCAGGGTGTGAAGGCGCAGCCGAGATGCCCAGTCGGCCCCGTAGGCCGTGCGGAAGTCGGTGTAGCGGACGCTCAGGCGTACCAGTGCCTTCGTTCCGGCCGCGGCGGCGCTGACGCGTATCAGCAGGCTGTCTTTCCAGGTGCGGGCGGTGCGGGCACGGTCGAGCAGTTCGACCCGGACCCGGGTCGTCGGTGCGGCACCGGCCGCGGTGCGGGTCTCGGTGGTGCCGTCGTCGAGCGCGCGGACGGTGACCGGCAGGGCACCGGCCCGCACGGCCGGACCGGCGGTGGACCGGCCGGTCGTCGTGACACCGGTCGGGGGGACCAGGTCCACGGTCGCGGTGCCGGGCGCCGGCCAGCGGGGCGCGACGCGGGGAACCGCCGCGGCGGCCGTGGCGGGGTCGGCGGTCCTGGCGCGGGCCAGGACCTTCGTGACGGGTACGGACGGGACCTTCTGCAGCGGCTTGGGGTCGAATGCGGCCGTCGCCTTGGCGAACGGCGGGGCGACGAGGACCGACGCCAGGACCGTCACCGCCGTCACGGCGGCCACGGAACGGAATCGGCTGAGCCTCACCATGACGGCCGGTCGCCACAGCGACCTGCGGCCAGCGTTCTCGGACATGACAGACCTCCGGTGGATCGATGGAAGCGGGAAGGAGGCTCGGCTCAGAGAGCGGCGGCCTGGCTGGGGGGCATGGCGCCCTGGTAGACCTGGACGTCGTCGATCGATCCGGGGAAGTTGCCGAGCCGCGATCCGTTGACGGTGGAGGTGCCGATCATGAGTGGCAGCGACGAGGCCCAGCCGGCGAGCGTGGATGTCGCGGAGGTGCGGACGCCGTTGATGTACAGGGAGGATTTGGCGGCTGTGGCGTTGTAGACGGCCACGACATGGGTCCACTGCCCGATCGGCCCGGTCGCCCACATCGACGAGCTCGTCGGATTGTCCTGGTCGGCGGCGTACCTCGTGAAGTACCAGCGGCCGCTGCTGGTGGTGAAGAGCTCGAACGCCGAGAAGCGGTTGCCGGCGACGGAGAACGCCGCCGGGGCGTTCTGCGGCGATGGCAGGTAGGCCCAGAAGGACACGGTGAACGACTGATCGGTGCGGATCACCGGACCCGAGGCGGTGAGATAGGACCCGGCGGCGTTGGAGAGGACCACCGCCGAGCCGGGCGTGCCGAACCGGTCCGGTCCCCACGTGACGCCGGGTCCCGCGCTCGTGTCGTGCAGGCCGAGGTCGTCGGATCCGTTGCCGTCGAGGCTCCACGAGCCCACCAGCGTGGCCACGGAGGCGCCGACCTCGGCCGCCTGCAGCTTCCGGTCCCAGACGCGTACCTCGGCGAGGTCACCGGCGAAGTATTCGGCGGCTGCGTCGGCGGTCTTGGCCCGCCCGACGGCGAGCGATCCGGTGGCGGCCGCGGGCGGGTACCAGCTGGTCGACCCGCCTGCTTCGCCATTGACGTAGAGGGTGAGCATGGCCGTCGAGGCGTCGTAGGTCGCGGCCAGGTGGGTCCAGGTGTTGAGCCGGACCGTGCCGTTCGTGGGGCCGGACAGCAGTGGCGAGGCGACGTCGGCGTTGGCGCCCTTGACCCACCACGTGGTGCCTGTGCTGCCGAGCCTGATCACGGAGGTGTGCAGCCCGTCGATGCTCACCACGCCCCTGTTTCCGCCGGCTGCGGTCGGGCGTACCCAGGCCGCGATGCTGAAGCTGCCGCTGGTGTCGATCACCGGTCCCGTCGTGACGGCCTGGCTGCTCGTCCCGTTGAAGCGGGCCGCGGTCGGCCCTTCCAACAACCGTCCGGGTACGCCGAAGACGACCCCGGTCGCGGCGGCCGGATGCGACCCGGCATCGTCGGCGAGCTGGGCGGCACCGGCCGCGTCACCGCCGGTCCAGGAGCCGTCGGGTTCGGTCGGGTCGCCGACGAGGAACTGGTATTCCTTCGGGGCGGCGGTGGTGGTGATGTTGCCGGCCTTGTCCACCGACCACACGCGCAGCGTGTTGAGGCCGCCGATTGTCGGGGTGAGCAGCAGCGTCGCCGAATGGTCGGCGGCCAGCGGCGAGATCGTGCGGGTGCCGTCGGTGGGCGGAGTCGTCAGCGGGGTCAGCGCCCATACGTAGGCCGCCAGGTCCGCCGAGTCCCCGGTTCCGGGGGTGATCGTGAACGAGCCGGTCCGCCCGACACCGCCGTGGAACGAGCCGTCCGCCGGGTAGGCGGTGGAGCTGATCGTCTGCGGTGCGGCCGGCCGGGTGGTGTCGACGGTGAACTCGCACTCCGCCGTGGCGGGGCTGTCAGCGTGGGTGTCGTTGGTCTGCACGTGCCAGGAGTAGGTGCTGCCGTTGGTCAGCGTCCGCGTGGTGAACTGCGCGACGCTGTTGGCGGGGGCGTTGCTCGCCTCGATGGTGCTGTCGGCGACGAAGGCACCGGTCGCGGGATTCCACACCCGCAGGGTCGCGGTCGCCCGCAGCACGTCGCTGTCGGGGTCGGTGACGTGGGCCTTCAGCACGGGCGTCAGGCTGCGCACGTAGGGCCGGCCGGAGCCGGTCACGCACGCCGCGCCGGTCTCCTGTGCGGTCGATGCGGTGCGCAGGTCGTCGGGGGTACCGGGGTAGCTGTTGTAGTCGACCGACAGGAAGGGGTCGAGCTGGTAGCGGCGCCACGAGTTGCGGTCCCACTCCTGCTCGGCGACGAGTGCCATGGTCATCGAGCCCAGTCCGGTCGAGGCGGCATAGGCGGCGGAGTCCCAGGCGTTCCACTCGACGCGGCCCTGCGGGCAGCTTCCGCTGTTGTAGAAGCGCGTCTCGGAGTTGGCACCCATCGCGCCGTAGTAGTTCATGTTCCAGGCGCTGTTCCAGGTGATGCCCGAATAGAGGGGGTCGGTCGCGTAGAGCAGCGTCGGGTAGCTGGGGCCGCCGCAGTAGCTGCCCGACCAGGACTGGGTCATCGAGAACCGTGCGGCCAGCACCTGCTTGCCGACGATCGAGCGGGTGTCCATTTCGAAGAACGACCGGATCGTCGACACTCCGGAGAAGTTCTGGTAGCCGACGCGGATCAGCCCGGACTGCTCCTCCTGGCTGTTGCAGTTGACGCAGCCGACGTCGTAGTAGCTGGTGTTGCCGTACTCCTTCCACAGCATGGCCCAGTGGAACGCTCCACCGGCGACGGAAGGGTCGATCATGACCGGGTACACGGTCGCCGGGTCGTCCAGCAGAGCCGTGTCCGCGAGCACGGTGAGGCGGCCCGCGGCCAGCTCGGTACGCATCGCGCTGCGCCGGTCGGGCAGCCCGTGCCGATCCGCTGCGGCACCGCCCTCGGCGGACGAGGTGACCTGTTCCGGCGGCCGATTCGCGGTCCGCGATTCCGCCACGGTGGCGACGGCGGCGGTGGAGTCCCACATCATCGGGGTCGCGCCGCTGAACACGACGTTCGATCCGGCCTTGGCGACCAGGGCACCGGTACGCGGGTCGGTCGCCAGGGTGATCCCCTTCGTGGCGGTGGCAAACCGTACCCGGCGGACGGCCGGATTCGCCGCAGCCTTGCGGGTCTTCACCACCAGGATCTCGGAGAAGGCGTCCACGTCGGCGGTCACCCGCAGGTCCACATCGGGGAACACGTTCGGGTAGATCGCGCTGGCGCCGTCCAACCGGGGCGCGGGCAGCGGTCCACCCGACCACGTGATGCTGAGTTCCTTGTCGCCCTTGCTGATCCGGGCCAGCGGGCCGGTCCCGCCGCCGGAGAACCTGATCGGCAGGAAGGAAGCGACGGGTATGACCGCGCCGTCGGACGCCCGCGTCAGCGTGGCATCGGTCGGCACCCACGATCCGTCTGGTCGGCGTACCCGCTGCGGTTTGAGCGCTGCCTCGGCGGTCATGGTGCCGTTGGGGTTGGCGTAGACGAGGGTCGTCTCGGTCCGCTGGGCAGTCACCTCCACCCGATGGTCGCAAGCCGCCGCGACTCGCTTGGCGACCAGCTCCGTCTCGGCCGTGGTCGAGCAGTTCGTCCCGGACTGGCTTACGGCGCGGACCTGCGGCGCAGCCGGCGCGATGGGGGAGGGAAGGACCTGGAGCGGTCCGGCCGCCAGCACAAGGGCAAGCGGCAGCACAGAGCGAAGCAGAGAGGACCCCGTCAACATGTGCACATGGTGGGGAACGCTGTTACCAGCGGCCCATCTGTTGATCATAGGTTGGAACGGCGTAGCCCGGCGTCGCCGGGAACTTCGCGGCTAGCGGGCCGTCACCGCGCGTTCGGCGACCGCGGTGGCCCGTTGTTCCGCCAGCACATGACCGGTCTCCCGGTGGATGTCGACTGCCTGCTCGGCCAGTGTCCGCGCCGCGTCGTGGTCCTCGGCGGCCAGCGCCGCGGCGGCGAGCACAGCCAACGCGAGTCCTTCCAAGTCCCGCAGCCCGACCTGGCCGGCTCGCTCACGAGCGGCCTGCGCCTGCCGCCGGGCCGCTGCGGCCGCACCGCGATGGAGGCTGATATCGGCCCCCAGCACTCCGGCGATCGTCCACACATAGGTGTTGTCGGAGGCGACCGCGATCCGCTGTGCCTCGGCTACCTGCGGTTCGGCTCGTTCGTAGTCGCTCGCGGCGGCGGCGACGGCGGCGGAGGCCAGCAACGCCATGGCCCGGAAGTCAGGATCATCCACATTCGCCGACAAACGCTGCGCGGCCTGGGCGGCCTCGTGTGCGAGCTCCAAGCGGCCCAGGTCCCGGTGGAGCAGGGCGACCTCGCCGAGAATGAGGGTCTCGGTCTCGATGTCGTCGACCGCCCGCGCGTCATCGAGCGCCTCGCCGAGGTGCGTGCCGGCCTCGTCCCACTCGCCCAGGAACCGGGCGGCCTGGCCGAGCCCGTGCTTGAACACCGCGTATGCCGGGGTGGGACCGAGGCCGCGCAGGATCGCCACCGCCTCGGCGAGGTGTTCGGCGGCCGACCGGAACTGGCCCGTCCGCAGCTGCAGCAGGCCCAGGTTGCCGAGGTTGTTGACCCGGCCCGTGGTCCGGCCGAGCTCGTCGTTGACCACCAGCGCCCGCCGGTAGGACTCGACCGCGAGAGCCATCCGGCCCAACTCGCTGTATGCCACACCGAGGTTGCCCAGCGCCGCCGCCTGCACCTCCCGCCAGCCGATCGACTGGCCCACCTGGTGGGCCTGGCGCAGGTAATCCACGGCCTGCTGATAGTGGCTGGCGTTCAGCTCGGCCATCCCCAGCGACATCGCCGACGCGCCCTCACCTCGCGGGTCTCCGGCGTCCGTGGCGACCCGCAGCGCGGTGGCGGCGATCTCGCGCCAGTGCTCGTAGTCATGACGAGCCCACAGGTAGAACCGCACCGCGTCGGCGAGCCGCCACACCAGCTCCGGCGCCTCCACCGACTCGGCCTCGGCCGCGACGGCGAGCAGGCCGGGCAGCTCGACGTCGAGCCATGCCAACGCGGCGGCGCCGTCGTGGAAGCCACCGGAACCGTTGCGCGCCACCAGCCGGGTCGTGTTGGGGAACGCGGCGTGAATCGCCGATTCGGCCCGGTCGACCAGATACTCGAATAGACGGCGGACGGCGTCCGCCCGCTCGGTGTCCTCGGCCGGCTCAGCTCCGGGCGCGGCACCGTCGGCGACCTCGATGGCGTAGTGCCGCACCAGGTCGTGCAGCCCGAACCGGTCGGGCTCGCGCCGCTCGACGAGGCACGCGGCGGCGAGCCGTTCCAGCAGCTGAGCGGTCCGCCCAGGTGTCTCGCCGAGCAGGGCCGCCGCCGACGCGGTGGCGAAGTCTGCGATCGGCACAGTGGCGAGCAGTTGGAACAGCCGGGCGGACGGTGGATCGAGGCGGGCGTAGGAGCGGGCGAGGGCGGGCCGCAGTGCTGCGGACTGGTCGCCGACGATGGTCAGGCTCTGCAGCGGTCCGGCCGCGCGGAGGTCGGCGACGAACACGGCGATCTCCGTATCGGGCTGCTCGCCGATCTGGGCCGCGGCGATGCGCAGCGCGATCGGCAGTCGGCCGCAGACGCGGGCCAGCTCGACCACAGCGGACCGCTCGGCTCCGGCCCGGTCGACGCCGATGAGCCTGACCAGCAGCTCGACGGCGTCGTCCTCGGCCAGGACCGGCAGCGTCATCGGCCGTGCACCCTCCATCGCGGTCAGCCCCGTCAAGCGGCCGCGGCTGGTCACGATTACGGCTGACCCCGGGCTTGGCGGCAGCAGCGGCCGTACCTGGTCGGCGTCGGACGCGTCGTCGAGCACCACGAGGACGCGGCGGTCGGCCAGCAGCGAACGGTACCGGGCGACGGCCGCCGCCTCGTCGCGCGGAATGCGGTCGGGCGGCGTGCCGAGCCCGGCGAGAAGGACCGCCAGCCCTTCAGCCGGGCGCAGCGGCGCCGTCGGGCCGTAGCCGCGCAGGTTGACGAACAGGCGCCCGTCGGGGAACGCAGCCGACTGATGCGCCCAGTGCACGGCCAGCGCCGTCTTGCCGACCCCCGGCGGTCCGATGATTGTGCACACCGCGACGGTGTCGGGACTGCTCGTGAGGGCGTCGAGTGTGTTCAGCGCGTACCCGCGGCCGATGAAGTGCGGCACCGAGCGGGGGATGAGGTGCACGCCGCCGGGTGCTGGGGCAGGGTCACCGCCACCGGTGACGGCGGCGCCCCCGGCCACCGGGCCGGCGCCGCTCGGCGCGGCGGGCCGTACGACGAGGAGCGAGGGATCATCGCGAAGCACCTGGTCGCGCAGCCGCACCAGCTCCTGGCCCGGGTCGACGCCGAGCTCCTCGACGAGCAGCCGCTGGGTCCGCTCGTACGCCTCCAAGGCCTCCCGCCGACGTCCGGAGCGGTAGAGGGCGAGGACAAGCCGGGCGATCAGCTTCTCCCGCCACGGATGGGCGTTGGCGAGGTCGAGCAGCTCTCCGACGATCTCATGATGGCGGCTGCGCTGAAGCTCGACATCGATCAGCAGCTCCCGTGCGGTAAGCCGGGCCTCGTCCAGCCGCTGCGCGGCGGCGAGCAGCCGTGGTGTCGTCAAGCCGTGCAGGGCCGGCCCCCGCCAGCGGCGCAGGGCACCGGTCAACGCGTGCGCCGCACCGTCCGGATCAGCGGTGTCTATCAGGCGTTGCGCCTGGCGTATGTCGTCGGCGAAACTCTCCGCGTCGAGCTGACCGGGCGCGATACGCAGGATGTAGCCCGTACCGGCGGTGGCGATCACATCGCCGCCACCGGCGTCGCGCAAGGCTCGGCGTAGCGCGGATACCCGGTTCTGGGACTGGAAGCGGGCTCCATCCGGCGGGTCGTTGCCCCACGCCGCGGTCACCACCGCGTCCACGGGGACCACCCGGTTGGCCTCCAGGAGCAGCGCTGCCAGAACGGCCCGGGCCCGGGGCCCGCCGATGGCGACGTCATGCCCGCCGATGGTCACCTCGACCGGCCCTAACACACCGAAGAACACGTCCGAGTCCATTGATCCCCCACTGTGGCGTCGGCCGCGCATACGGTAGCAATCGCAGCCCCGCTCTGACTGTCCCGAAAGGTTCAGGTGAGTCGCGACCACCGTCAGGAGCCATCTCGTACATGAGATGTCGCGATCGCATCGACCCTGCTCACCCCCGACGGGCGGGAGGCTTCCGGGTGGACCGGTCACCTGGCGGCGCGGGCGCGGCTGGTCACTGTGGAAGACCCTCGTGACCTGCTCCTACTCGCTGGGAGAATTCGACGCGGAAGACGTCGCCGCACGGCACGCCCTCGACGAGATCTTCACCGAATACGCCGCGCACCGTCGATGAGCTGCCGCGCAGCGTGAGTGTCGCCTTGACCCGCCGTTGGCACGCACCGAGAATCGGGGCATGCGCACCATGGTCTTCGACTGTGGAGGGACCGCCCTGAAGGCAGCAGTCATCGGCGATCGCGCAGAGCCGAGCCTCCAGACCGTTCGGATCCCGACGCCGTACCCGCTGCCGCCCGAACGCCTGGTCGGCACGCTGCTGGAGGTGGCGCGGACGCTGCCCTCGGCGGACCGGGTCACGGTGGGCTTTCCCGGCATGGTCCGGGACGGGATCGTGCTGAACACCCCGCACTACATCAACCCCAAGGGGCCGGGGACCGCCGCCGACCCGCAGCTCGTCCAGGCCTGGCGACGGTTCGACGTCGCGGCCGCGGTCGGCCGTGCCGTGGAGCTGCCCACGATGGCCCTGAACGACGCGGACATGCACGGCGCCGCGTTCGCCCGTGGCGACGGCCTCGAACTGACGATCACGCTCGGCACCGGTCTGGGATTCGCCATCTACCACAACGGGGAGCTGATGCCCCACCTGGAGATGTCGCAAGCCCCGTTCCGCTTCACCACCTACGACTACTACATCAGCGACCGTGCGCTGTCCCGCATCGGCCCGAGGCGGTGGGTGCGGCGGGTAGGACGGGTCCTCGACGCGTTGCGCCCGGTGGTCGTCTGGGACCGGCTCTTCCTGGGCGGCGGAAACGCCCGCCTGTTCGGGGCCGACGACGTCAGCCGGTTCGGTTCGGACGTCACCGTGGTGACGAACCTGGACGGGATGCGCGGCGGGCACCGCGTCTGGGAGCGGGGCTGAGCGAAACGAATCGCGAGTGGCGCCGCGATCTGGCACGCTGCGCTCGTGGTCGAAGCCCCAGTGCGCGACAGCCTTCATCATCCGTCATTCCACGACCTGAACGCGCTCGCCGACCGCCTCCTGGCATGGTGGGCTGCGAGCGGATCCACGTCCGGCCGTGCAGATTCTTGAGACACAGGGAGTGCCCCCATGGGTTGGAACACCTCGGCCGTCTTCGTCGCCGACCGCACACCGCAGCAGGCGCTGACACTGCTGGTCGGCGATGAGCACGCCGATCAGGTCGGCGAACTGGTCACTGCCGACGCCGCCACCTCGGGCCTGCGCGGCGATGTGCTCTACGCCGCCCAGACCGGCGGCTGGAGCCAGGTCTGGGACCCGTCGATGCGGTACGCGATGGGCATCGGTCAAGCCGCAGCCGGTGATCGCATCGGTATCGCGGCCGGTACGCGGATACTCACCGTGATCTTCGCCAGCGTCTCCTCCACCTACGGATTCGAGGTCTTCGACGATGGAGCGCTGACGCGGGCCGTCGTCTACGCGGACGGTGAGCCGGTGGTCGAGTCAGGCGAGCCGCTGCCTGTCGAGTCGACGATCACGCTGCCGTCGTGGGGGCCGGACGAGGATTTCGTGTGGTCGGTCATCGAGGCGGTGACCGGGTTCGGCCACCAGGACGAGCAGCTGTTCGCGGTCCACCAGCTGTAGGGGTCGGTTACTGCTGCAGGCCGACCCTCCGGAGGAAGTCCCGCTCGGGCTCGTCTCGGCTCTCCAGCGCGCGCTCGCCACGGAGCTGCAGGAAAGGCAGTGCGATGGCGAGCAGCGGGATCGGCTCCGCCAGCAGCGGTCGGGACCCGAGTGCCAGGACGTAGTGCATGGCGACCGTCAGGTCCAGTTCGGTGTGCTCGACCACGTCGCCGTCGGACTCGTCGAGCTCGGTCTCCCGGAAGGCTTCGACCCGGATCGCCGCCGGGCCGGTGCGTGACCAGCGGAACCGGACCGCGTGGGTGAACCACGGTCGCAGGTAGGCCGACCAGCCGGTGCCGTCGGCGCGGAACACCAGCCACTCGTCCTCCATGGCCGAGTGGTACCCATGATCGCTCGACCAGCATCCGACGAGTTCATCGTGGTCCATCGCAGCCATCCTACGAGGGTGCGGAGTGCTCACCGCATGCCATGATCGCGCTGCTTCCCGGAAACGCCCCCTTCAGCGTGCGGGGGAGGACCGGTTTCCGGGAAGCAGCGCGACCGTCAGGGGTGTGGCTCTAGCTCGTCGTGCAGGCCGCGCCGTTCAGGGTGTACGCGGGGGCCGCGTTCGTCCCCGAGTAGTTGGCGTTGAACCCGACGTTGGTGCTGCCACCAGGTGCGAGCGTTCCGTTGTAGGACAGGTTCGTCCCGGTGACCACCTGGCCGGACTGGCTCCACGTGGCACTCCACCCGCTGCTCAGCGTCTGGTTGCCCGAGTAGGTGATCTTCAGCGTCCAGCCGTTGATCGTCGTGGTGCCGGTGTTGGTGATGGTGAGGTTGGCCGTGAACCCCGAGCCCCAGTCGTTGCCCGTGTTCACCACCTTGCAGGTGCCGGTGCTCGTACCCGACGTGGTCACGCTGACCGTCCCGGACCGCGTCGACCGGTTGCCCGCCGCGTCCTTGGCGTAGACCGCGAAGACATAGGCGGTCGCCGCGGTCAGCCCGGTGAGAGCGGTCGACGTGCCGGTCGGGCCGGCGAGAACCGTCTCCGTGGAACCGTTGACCCGGACCACGTCATAGCCGGTGACTCCGACGTTGTCGGTCGACGCCGACCAGCTCAGGGTCACCCCGGTCGACGTGACACCCGAAGCGGTCGGGGTGCCGGGCGCGGTCGGCGGCGACGTGTCGCCGTTGGCGGGCGTGGTGAAGGTGACGGCTGCCGACGCGGTGGAGGTGTTGCCGGCGGCGTCCTTGGCGCGGACGCGCAGCGCGTACCCCGTCGAAGGGGTGAGGCCGGTGAGTGCGACCGAGGTCGCGGTGCTCGTCGCGACCACGGCGTTGCTCGCGTTGATGACCTCGTAGCCGGTCACGGCGACGTTGTCGGTCGACGCCGCCCACGCCAGTGTCGCGGAGGTGGCGGTGATGCCGGACGCCGTCGGCGTGCCGGGCGTCGTCGGCGGTGACGTGTCGCTGCTCGCTGCCGTGGTGAAGGTGACGGCAGCCGACGCGCTGGAGGTGTTGCTGGCGGCGTCCTTGGCGCGGACGCGCAGCGCGTACGCCGTCGACGGGCTGAGGCCGGTCAGCGTGATCGAGGTCGTGGCGCTCGTCCCGACCACGATGTTGCTCGCGTTGACGACCTCGTAGCCGGCGACGCCGACGTTGTCGGTCGACGCCGCCCAGGTCAGCGTGGCCGACGTGGCGGTGATGCCGGACGCGGTCGGCGTGCCGGGCGTGGTGGGAGCGGTCGTGTCGGGCGGAGTGGTCGTGCCGGACTTCTCCGCCGCCCAGCTCGCGAGCCAGGCGAGCCCGGAGTTCCAGTTGATCGCCACCTCGTTGACCGAGTAGGCGCCGATGTCGTCGATGAAGCACTTCTGCGACTTGCAGCCGGCGAGCTGGGCCTGGGCGATCGGGTCGTCGAGTCCGGCGTTGGGGCCGCCGGAGAAGGAGCCCGGCGGAGCGATCGGCAGCGAGCCGTCGTTCTGGTTGGCCCAGAAGCGGTGGTGCACGTTGCGGACGGCCTTCTCGCCGTAGCCCGCGATGTAGGACTGGTTGAGCGGGTTGCGGCCGAGCAGGTAGTCCAGCGTCTGGAAGACCCCGGTGCGGTACTTCTCCTGGCCGGTGAAGTCGTAGGCGAGCGCCAGCACGTCGGCGTTGTTGGCGACCTGCCCGTTGGAGCCCCAGTAGTAGGCGGCGTTGGTCGTCGCGAACGGCGCCGGGTAGCCCTGGGTGGCGACCTGGGTGAGCAGCCGGTCGGCGAAGCCGGTCATCGCGGTGCGGGTCGCGGCGATGTCGGCGGCGGGCAGCCCGTTGCTGACCAGCGCGATCGTGGTGTCACCGAGGCCGGCGGTCCAGCCCCAGTCGTAGCCCTTGGTGAACCCGGCTCCCTTGTAGAGGGACGATCCGGTGACGTCGGTGCGGTAGGTCGCGGAGCCCGTCGTGACGTAGAGCTCCGCCGCCGCCCAGTAGAACTCGTCGGTGAGGGTGCTGTCGCTGTAGGAGCCGCCGCCGGTGCCGTCGTTGGGGTCGGCGATCCGGTTGGGGTTGGCCTTGGCCGCGGCGTAGGCCTTCTCGGCCGCGGCGAGCGCGCGGGCGGAGAAGGTCGGGTCGATCGTGCGGAAGATGCGTGCGGCCTGGGCTGCGACGGCGGCGAGGTTGAGGGTCGCCGCGGTGCTGACGGGGGAGAGCAGGCGGGGCTGCGAGTCCTGGTTGGGCCGGGTCGGCAGGCCGGTCCAGTTCTGGTCGTGGATCTTGTGGTGGACGAGGCCGGCGTTGGTGCGGCCGTCCGGGACCTGCATCTTCAGCAGGAACTCCACCTCCCAGCGGGCCTCGTCGAGCACGTCCGGGATGCCGTTGGCGCGCTCCGGGATCGCCATCTTGCCGTCGCCGAGCGCGCTCGCGTCGGCACCGGCGACGGAGATCGCCCGCTCGTAGATGTTGAGCAGCTGCCAGGCGGCGATGCCGCCGTTGACGACGTACTTGCCCTGGTCGCCGGCGTCGTACCAGCCGCCCCGCACGTCGAGGGTGTAACCGCAGGAGGTGCGGCACGGCACGTTGTTGTCGCCCTGGTTGGGGGAGACGTTGAGGTGCCCGGCGGGCCGTGCGTAGGTCGAGGTGACGTACTGCGCGTCGATCGCGATGCCGCTGCGCTGGTGGTAGAAGAACGCGAGTGCGTCGTAGCGCAGGCGCTTGACCGGGTCGGCGGAGATGTCGAACGGGTAGGAGTTGCTGC
Source organism: Allocatelliglobosispora scoriae (assembly GCF_014204945.1). NCBI lineage: Bacteria > Bacillati > Actinomycetota > Actinomycetes > Micromonosporales > Micromonosporaceae > Allocatelliglobosispora > Allocatelliglobosispora scoriae. The sequence continues at coordinate 469,492 of NZ_JACHMN010000002.1, read as the reverse complement.
CACCGGCCGAGAGGACGTATCCGGTCCCGGCGGTGTCGTAGGACGTGAAGTCGATGAGGTGGACGTTGTCGCCGGAGAGGGTGTCGGCGCCCCTCACCGTCGTCTGTCCGGAAGCGACGGTCGTGCCGGAGCTGTTCTTCAGGGTCCAGGCGACCGGGCTGCCCGACGAGCTGACGAGCGTGGCGACCTTCGCCAGCCCCGGCACGTAGGCGACCTGATTGACCTTGACGGGGGAACCGGGATCGGGGGCGGCGAGCGCGGGTGGGCCGGCGAACAGGCCGGCAGCCGCGAGCGTGGCGGCGCAGACGGCTGTGATCAGCCGTCGGGGACGGTGTGACATCGGATTCCTCAGTGGGCGGCGGGGGTGCGTGACGGTGGGAGCGTCCGTCACCGCGCCTCGGCGAAGCGCGGGAGCGCTCCCATACCATAGAAGCCATGCTTCACGTTCGTAAAGAGCGTGTTACATGATCTCTTGTCCATCGATACTACGATGGCACGATGCGCGTATTCCTGGCCTACTCCCGCCAGCAGTTCTCCGCAGCCGAGCAGCTCGCGGCGATCCTGACAGCGCAGGGCATCGATGTGTGGTTCGATGCCGAACGGCTCGTCCCCGGAATGGACTGGGCGCACCTCATCGAGGAGGCGATCACCTCCGCCGACGCCATGGTCCTGCTCGCCTCGTCCGACTCGCTGAACTCGCCCCACGTCCACCAGGAGCTCCTCGGTGCGATCGAGGCGCAGGTGCCGGTCCACGCGGCGGTGGTCGAGGCGTGCGATCTCCCCGGTGGTCTCGCCGGCGTCGTCGACCTGCGCCGCCGCTTCGAGAAGCGCGCCGCGACCTTCGGTCGAAACCTCCTCGGGGGGAAGCCGATCCCGCGCGCCTCCAGCCGGGGGATCCGCTACCCCGTACCCATCCTGGTCATCCTCGCCGCGCTCACCGTCAACCTGCTCGCGATCGTCGGCAACCTCGTGCTCTACCCGATCGACCTCGCCATCGAGGAGGTGAGCTGGGACCACATGCAGTGGTGGGAGGCCGCGCGAGGGGTCGCCGCACCGGCCGTCGCGATCGCACTGGCCGCCTATGCCGGGGTCATCCGGCACCGCTTCCGGCGACGGCGGGTGCGGTTCGGACTGCTGCTCGCGGCGCTGCTCACCGGGCTGAGCGTCTACCAGCTCGCGGGCGGCCTGATCAACGCCGTCGTCGAGGCCGCCGACCACGGCAGCCTCGACCGCAACCTGCGGCTCACCGACGCGACCTCGCGCGGCGACGTCTACTTCGCCCTCGCCTCGCTGCTGCTCATCCTGATGAACCTCGCCGCCGTCGGCTGCCTCTGCTTCTCCCGCTCCGTCTTCCGGTGGATACCCGCGGGCGAGGCTCCCGGCTGGCTGCGCCGCCGCGCCCTGCGACCGGCCGGGAACCCCCGTCCGCCCACCACCCGGGTCCGGCGGTCCCAGCGGATCGCGGTCTACCACGCCATCGGCGACACTCCCGTCGCGGAAGAGGTGACGAAGGCCTTCGCCCCCGTCTGGTCGGTCCACGCCAAGGGCGAGCCTGACCTGCGAGTCGTCGTCATCAGCGGCGCGACCTCCTGGGAGTGGGCGCGCGGCCTGCTGCGGTCCGGGCCGTCGGTGGCCGTGCTCGTCGGCAGCGTACGCCCACCGGCCGACGCCGACGAGCTCCAGCTCGTGCAGTGGCTGGACTTCCGCGACGGCGACACCGAGCGGCTGCGCAGCCGGGCCGCCGTGCTCCGGAGCTCGGCGGCGCCCGTCCAGTCGTCGCCGCCCCGGGCGATCGACCGGTTCGCCGCGCCGACCCCGGTGCGCTTCCTCGTCGCCTTCATGATCGCGATGGGCGCCGTACTGGGCAGCTCGGCGATCCTCTCGGTCAGCGTCGTCGCGCCGGAGTCGATGTGGCGCAACATCCAGCACGGCGTGATGCCGACCGTCCCCAACCCGGCCGATCGCCGCTACAACGTGGCCAACCCCAACTACGTCCACGAGACCGCCGCGGACGCCGACCAGCTGCTGCGGATCCGGGCCGGGCTCGCCGCCGTCCTCTGCCCGCTGCTCCTGTGGGGTGCCCGGCGGCTCGGTGCGCGGCGGATCACCCTGACCGGACTGAGTACCCTCGTCCTCTTCAGCGCGATCGTCACCGGAACGTGGCTGTTGCTGGGGTGGCGCAGCGAGGAGCCCGGATCGGGGCTGCTGCTCTTCGAGAGCCTGCTCGCCGCCGGGGTGTTCGTCTACGGCATCGGGAGCGCGCCGCGGCTCGCCGCCTGGCTGCCGGACCAGTGGCCGAGGCGGCGAGCGGGACAGCTGCCCGCGGTCGCGCCGACACTTCTGCGGTTTAGCGTCCCGCTGGCGTTCGGCGCTCTGACGGCCCTCTACATCAGCGGAACGATACTCTGACGGACGAATTCCGTTCCCGAACCCGGGTACCGGCCGGGCGTCATCGCAAAACCCCATTGATCGTCGGGCGTTTGTGCACCTTTGTTGGGCGGCCATACCGCTTGAGGGCGACGAAGTGGCCGCGCGGGCGACGGCGATGAATGGCGGGCGCAATAGCGTGATTGGCGGGTCGCGCGCATCCGCATCGCCTATTGGGGATGAGCGCGGCTCGCCGTTTCCGTCGTTTCTCGGGAAAGGTCACCCCCATGTCGGAGTCATTCCAGGAGTCGAGGCAGCCGGTTCCGGCTGAGCCGTTCCATGGGTTGAGGCAGCCTGTGCCGGTCCCGAGACCACTGCTTGAGCGGCATGCCGGCAAGTTCGTGGCGGTCCTCGCGGTGATCGCCGCGGTCTTCATCCTGCTGTCAGCCGCACTCGGCCTCTTCGGATCCGACGAGAGCGCGAAACAGGGTGAGGCTGCGGACGCCCTGAATGAACGGGTCAGCCGATTGGAGGAGGACAACGCCGCTCTGCGTCGGGAGAACGAGCGCCTCACGGTTCCGGCACCGGACTCTCCGACAAGCTCCGCACCGGATTCTCCGGCAGCCTCGGCCAGCCCTTCCCCGATCAGGTCCGCCGCATCGGTCCGGTGGCAGGGAACGCTGAGGATCACCGGTTCGGGTATGGATCTGGACTCGGTGCCTCCCCGCAGCGGGAGCTCTGGCGGAGACATTCGGCAGTCCTTCTACGGCACAGCCCTGATCACGAACCCCGGGACAGAGGCGGCACTGTGGGAATCCGATGCCGTTCCCACTCGTGACCAATGCGCTCTGCTGACGTCGACTCAGGCATTGGGCGGTTCTACGGTCGCCGAGGAGCCCAGGGCCGGAATGACATTCTGCTTCTTCACGAGAGGAAACAGGTCTTCCTTCCTCAAAATAGTGAAGCTGACCGACGACGGATTCATGGCCGACGTCATCGTGTGGCAGAAGGCGTAGCGGGCGGCGGGCTACGCCGCATCCCCAGCGCGGGCGGTCGTGCCGGCAGGTGCCGCCTGCCGGCGCGACCACCCGATCTCAGCGCTGCTGCAGCACCGCTGGATGCGGAATCAGGGTGTACGCCGCACCCGTTGCGGCCGGTGCCGCGGTGCCGGGGTAGAACGTGCCGACGAGGTCGACCAGGACGTGGGTGTTCCCCGTGGCGTTGTAGACGTTGAACGCGTTGCTCGGGGAGCCGGTGCCCGGCCCGATCGGCGTGATCGCCGCGTTGGCGACCGTCGTCCCGCGGGCTGCGTTGAGGCTGCTGACGTCGGGTCGTCCGGTTTCGTCCGGCGACCACGGCCAGAGCGTGACGAAGGTGTCGGCGGTGGGTGCGACGGCTGCCGCGTTGACCGCGATGGCCCTGGTCTGCGCCGGGATCGACGCGTTCGGGACGCTGACCGTCGCGGCGGTGTTCGGCCCGAGTGCCTTGGTCAGCCCGGTCCCGGTACGGGTGTCGACGATCCTCGTCGGCGTACGCGGCTCGAAACGCAGCCCGTCCGGGAGGGTGCCATCGTCGATGATCGCGACGATGTCGACCAGCACGTGGGTGTCGGCGCTGGTCCAGACCATGATTTGCTGGCGGACGGGCTCACCGCAGATCAGGACGAGGCAGGGGACCGTGCCCACGATGGCCTGGTTGGGCACGACGGAGCCCTTGCGGAAGTTGAGGGTCGAGTGGGTGGGTTGCTCGCCCCAGTCGCCGCTCCACGCCTGCAGGTATCCGTCGGCCGTCGGCGTGACGGCGGTGACGTTGACGACGACCCCGCGGATGTGCGGAGTGATCTCCGGACCGTAGTCGATCAGCACCCGCGCCGCCGCTCCGGCGGGCAGCATCGAGTGCCACGACGTGCGCGTGTCGATCAGGCGCTGCGGTGTGACGGGGTGGAGCTGGCCGCCGACGGCCGCGCCGTCCGGCAGCGGGGTGGCGTCGGCGTAATAGCCAGCGACATCGATCAGGATGTGGGTCGACCCGACCGCGTTGAAGATGTCGATCTTGCCGTCGGTGCCGAGTGCGACGATGACGGAGTTGGCGCGCGTCTCGCCCTTGGCGAAATTGATCGAGGAGGCGTTGGGCCTGGCCGCGCCGGTGGGGAAGACGGTCAGGTAACCGGCGCTGGTCGGCCCGACCACCGTCAGGTTGACCGCCACCGCCGCGACGCCGGTCGTGGGGACACCGCCGGCTCCTCCCACCTGCAGGCGGACCGTGGCGCCGGGCTTCACCACCGCCTTCGGCGCGCCTGTGCCGGTCCGCGTGTCGAGCACACGGCGGGGGAAGAGCGAGTAGTAGGTGCCTTTGGCGTCGAGCATGTCGGCCGTCTGGAGCGGCGAGGAGCCGGGTGCGGCGGCGTACGCCGCCGACACTGATGCGAGTGGGGTGGCCGCGAGCACGAGGGCTCCCACCACCAGGCCACGAAGGATGCGCAACGAAATCCCCGTTCGTCGAGTGTGACAGGTGTTGGGGACCCTATTCGGTCACCGTCGAGCCCGGCAATCAGGCGACAGGCCATCATCTGCGCGGACGGCCCGCCGTCAGGACCGGTCGGCTGCTGCGTCGTCGGCGCAGCCGTAGTACGGCGTATCTGCCCAGGATGCGGACGCGGTGCCAGTGCCCGTACTCGAGCTCGAGCGTCGCCGCGACCGTCTCGCGGAAGGTGAACACCCTGTCCGCGCCGGGTAACAGGATCATCCGCCAGGCGGCGGCCGGCGAGCCCACGGACAGCGCCCATCGCTGGTGATCGCGGTACCTCGCGGACGTCTCGTCGATGTCGGCCTCGGAGTCGTATCCGTCGCGCAGCGCCCGGTGGGCATAGGCGATCGCCGCCGTCAGGCTGCCCGCCTCGGTGAACCAGCGCTGCGATTCCTGTGCCACCCCACCGGATCTGGCCGTGCCGCTCGCCACGGCGGCGAGGCTCGTCGTGAGGTCGGTGTGACGTCGGAACAGGTGCACACCGGCCGCCTGCTCAGGGCGGCCCAGCCGCGCCGCCGCCCGCGCCGCCAGCCGCCCGCCGAGCCATCGCAGATCCGGGGTGCGGGCCATATGCTCCACGACCCGGGCCTGCGTCTCGGCGAGCAGCCATGCGTCGTCGGGGCGTCCCCGCCGGGCCGCCACGGCCCGGTGCCGCTCCAACCACAGGTAGGCCGGGAGGAGGCGGCCCTGCGCCCACAGGCAGGCGCCGATCCGTTCCGCTCGGAGTGCGGGGCTGATGCCGACCGGCAGATCGGCGCGTTGCCACATCCGCCGCAGCGTGCTCCAGCGGCCCTGCTCCCACAGGACCTCGGAGGTGGACAGCCACCTGTCGGCGTCGCCGATCCCGTCGAGGTCGCCCTCGTGCAGCATCCGGTCCACCTCGACCGGAATTCCCAGCTCCCGGAAGAGCGCGAAGGTGGCCGTGCGGCGTTGCGCCGAGGTGGTGTCGGACACGATCCGCCGAGGGCTGCGCACGGTGGCCTCGGGTGCCTCGACCGGCAGTCCCCAGGCCGTGGCGAGGTGCGAGAGCAGGACCTGTGTCGGTCCGCAGAGGTAGCGCACCCGGGCCCCGGCGGCGGCCAGCCTGCGGCCGAGCCGCGGCTCGGCCGCAGGCCCGGGCTGTGCCAGGTGCCAGGCGTGCTCGTGGTGGTGGGCGAGCCACACCACCTCCCGCCCGGCCAGCCGATCACCGGCGAGCCCGTCGAAGGCGACATCGACGTCGAAGAAGTCGCCGCCGCTGTAACCGACCATGACCGTGAGCGGTCGGGCGGCGACGAGGCCGACCAGTTCATCGGCGTAGGCGGGGCCGAAGCCTGCCTGGATGCGGTCGAGTGTCGCGCCGAGCTCCGCCACGCTCGTCCCGGCGGTCAGCCGGCCGTGGAAGTGCTCGACCGAAGCCGGCGGCTCGGTCGCGTACCTGGCCTGGAACGCATCCTCCACACAGGAGTCGAAGTTGGCGGTGACGTGCTTCCCGCCTGCGGCGATGTGCTCCGCGAAGAAAGCGTGGTTCCAGTTGGGGACCGCCTCGCGCACATCGGCGAGCACGTCGTGCGCCCGCGTGCCCAACCGCCGCAGCGCGACCCCGAGCACCGTCTCCAGCCGCGGCGGCCGGACTCCGTCCGGTCCCGCCCGATCGCAGATCTCCGGGGAGAGCCAGCCGGCCCGGCGATGATGGCCGAGGACGACATCTAGCGCGCCGGGGTCGAAGAAGGACTCGAAGGCGCGGTTGGTCAGCTCCCACCCGGTCGGCAGGCTGCTGGGCCCCACCATCGAGATCCCGGCACCGGACCAGAAGAGGACGTCGGCCGGCGATGCGTCGAAGAGCTCCCCGACCAGATCTGCCGGGACGGGTCCGGGCACGGCGTTCGGCATGCCGCCAGGCTACTCATCGCGTACCAGGCTGTAGCCGATCCTCACTCCGAGGTGTCGGCGATGAGCTGGTAGAGGAAGTGGTCCTGCCAGGCGCCGGCGATGCTGAGGTACTTCGGCGCCATGCCGAAGCGCACGAAACCGTTGCGCTCCAGCACTCGCTGCGAGCCCGTGTTGTGCAGCAGCGTGCCCGCCTGAATGCGGTGCAGCCCCAGCTCGCCGAACGCGACCCGGACGATCTCCCGCACCGCGGCCGAGGCCACCCCGCGCCCGTTGTCGGCGTGGCCGACCCAATAGCCGAGGTGGCACGACTGGAACGGCCCCCGCACGATGTCGTTGAGCGTGATCCGCCCGACGACGCGCTCGCCGTCGACGATGACATGCGGCACGGTCATGCCCTGCTCATGCCGGTCGAGCGCGGTCGCGATCTCCGCGTGCTGCGCCTCGACGGTGAAGTAGTCGTCGGTCCTGGCCGGTTCCCACGGCGCGAGGAAGTCCCGGTTCGCGAGCCGGAGCGCGGTCAGGGCCGGGATGTCACCGAGCGCGACGAGTCGAGTGCTGATACCCACTCGCCCATGATCCCACCCCCGGCGCATCGAACGTCGGCATGATCGCTTTGCTTCCGGGAAATGGCGCGGTCATGCCGCGGCGGAGTACGCGACCGGCGTCGTCATGCGGCGGGTATGGTCCACCGTCCGCTCCTCGCCGGTCAGGTCCAGGCGGACCGTGTGGCGCACCTCGGAGCTCGACGCGCACAGGCGCAGCTCCAGCTCGCCGGGCTCGACGACGCGGTGCCCCGCCAGACCGGTGAACGACGAGAGGTCGGCGTGCACCGTGAAGGCCACGGTCACCGCCTCCTGCGGGGCGAGCGCCACCTTGGCGTACCCGATGAGGCGGGTGACGGGGCGGGTGACCTGGGCCACCGGGTCGTGGAGATAGAGCTGGACCACCTCGCTTCCAGCCCGCGCGCCGGTGTTGCGCACCCGCACCGAGAGCGTCACCTCGCCGTCGGTGGGGCAGGTCGGGCTGCTCAGCTCGACGTCGTCCCAGGCGAAGCTCGTGTAGGACAGGCCGTGGCCGAAGGGGAACAGCGGCGTCGGGTCCACTGTGCTCACCGGGCTCGCGTGGGCGAGAGCCGGTGCGAGGTAGGTGTAGGGCTGGCCGCCGGGGGTGCGCGGGACGCTGACCGGGCTGCGGCCCGACGGGTTGACCCGGCCGCTGAGGACACCGGCCACGGCCGGACCGCCCTCCTCGCCGGGGAAATAGGCCTGGACGATCGCGGCGAGCCGGTCGGCGTAGGCACCCAGCGCGTAGGGGCGGCCGGAGAGCAGCACCAGCACGGTGGGGGTGCCGTCGGCGAGCGCGTCGAGAAGTACCCGCTCCTGGTCGCCCGGCAGGCGCAGGTCGGCGGCGTCGGAGCCCTCGCCGGAGGTGCCCGCGCCGAAGAGTCCGGAGTGGTCGCCGAGCACGACCACGCGTACGTCGGCGCTCCAGGCCGTCGTGGTGACCTGGGGCAGCTCGGCCCGCAGCGCGTCGAGCAGCGTGGGGATCTCGACGCCGATCGGGGTGCCCTCGTGGTGGATGCCGACGTGCCGGGGGAAGGTGTAGCAGCCGAGCATGGCGTGCGGGTCGTCGGCGAAGGGGCCGGTCACCGCGACCGTGGCATCGGGACGCAGCGGCAGGGTGCCGTCGTTGGCGAGCAGCACGACCGACGCCTCGGCGAGCTGACGGGCCAGCGCCCGGCCGGCGGGCGGGTCGAGATCGATCCGCTCCGCGGTCGTCGCCGTCGGTGTCCACTGCGGATCGAGCAGGCCCAGCTCGCACTTCTGCCGCAGGACACGGCGGGCGGCCCGGTCGATCAGCGCCTCGTCGACGGCGCCTGCGTCGAGCGCCGCGAGCAGGGGAGCGCCGAAGCACTGGACGGTCGGCAGCTCCACGTCGACTCCGGCGCGCAGGGCGAGGCGGGCGGCGTCACCGCGATCGGCGGCGACGTGGTGCGAGTTGTGCAGGAAGGTGACGCCGAAGTAGTCGGCGACGACCGTGCCGGTGAAGCCCCAGGTGTCGCGCAGAATGCCGGTCAGCAGGCCCTCGTGCGCGGCGGCGGGGACGCCGTCGAGCTCGGCGTAGGAGTGCATCACGCTGCGGGCGCCGCCGTCACGGACCGCGAGCTCGAACGGGGGCAGGAACACGTCGGCGAACTCGCGCGGCCCCACGCCGACGGGGCCGAAGTTGCGCCCCGCCCGGGAGCCGGAGTAGCCGGCGAAGTGCTTGAGGGTGGCGATGATCCCGGCCGTCTCCAGGCCCCGGACATAGGCGGTGCCGACGGTCGCGACCAGGTACGGGTCCTCGCCGATCGTCTCCTCCGTGCGGCCCCAGCGCGGATCCCGGGTCACGTCGAGCACCGGCGCCAGGCCCTGGTGGATGCCGAGCCCGCGCATTGTCTCGCCGATCATCGTCGCCATCCGCTCGACGAGGGCGGGGTCGAAGGCGGCGCCCCAGGCGAGCGGCGACGGGAAGATGGTGGCCCCGAGCGAGGTGAAGCCGTTGAGGCACTCCTCATGGGCGACGGCCGGGATGCCGAAGCGGCCTGCCGCGACGACCTCGGCCTGGATGACGGCGAGCTGCCGAGCACCGACCGCCGCGTCGATGGGGGCGGTGCCGAAGGGCCTGGTGATCTGGCCCAGGCCGAGGGGGAGCAGCCGGTCCCAGTCGAGCGGGTCGATCAGCTCGTGCTGGAAGGGCGCGACCTCGCCCGAGTCGGTCGGGTCCGCGCCGATCCAGACACCGTAGAGCTGCGCGACCTTCTCCGCCAGGGTCATCCGGGCGAGCAGGTCCTCGACCCGGTCCACGGGGTCGCGGGACGGGTCGCGCCAGACGGCGGCGTCAAGCCCGGTGTCATCGGTCAGCATCGGCGCATCCGTCCTGTAGGGAACAAGTTCCGGAAGTCGGGTGGAAGTTTTCCAGCACGTGGTGCCGAAGAATAGCACTTTCGATGTCCGTTAAGCGCCTGTGTCGGAACGATTACCGGACCGAAACTTTCGGGACACTCGCGGAGGACATATTGCTCCACTGTGGATTCGAAATCGGAGGATGTGCGGTCCTTCGAGGGTCCGTATGCTGGCCCGGAACGTGATCAACACACGGGCGGCCGGAGGGAATTGCTGTGCAGCAGACAGTGAGCGCGCGCAAAGTCGATCGGGGCGACCCCGAGACGGCCTGCCCGGTCGAGCAGGGTCCGGACGGCGTCTGGCGGGTCCGCGGCTACGAGGCGGGTCGGGCGGCGTTGCGCAGCACCGATACCCGGCAGGCAGGGCTCGGGATCGAGACGATCGAGAAGCTCCCGGCGAAGATCCGCCGCCCCGTGCTCTACCGTGACGGGCCCGAGCACCGCGGGCACCGGCGGCGGACCGCCCGCTACTTCACCGCGCGCCGGGTCGACGAGCACTACCGCGACCTGATGGTGCGCATCGCCGAGGAGCAGCTCGACCGGCTCCGCCGGGACGGCACCGCGCACCTCTCCGAGCTCAGCTTCGCCCTGGCGATCGACGTCACCAAGGCGGTCATCGGGCTCACCGACAGCAGGCCCGGCACCGCCCGGCGGCTGGAGCGCTTCTTCCCGGAGAAGTTCGGCAAGCCCGGCTTCACCAGCTTCAGCGGCGTCTACTGGTTCTTCCGGCAGAACTTCTCCTGGCTCGCCGTCTACTTCGGCGACGTGCGCCCAGCCGTGCGGGTCCGCCGCCGTGAGAGCCGTGACGACCTCATCTCCCACCTGATCGAGGAAGGCTGCTCCAACAGCGAGATCCTCGGCGAGTGCCTCACCTTCGCCGCAGCGGGCATGGTCACCACCAGGGAGTTCATCAACGTCGCCGCCTGGCACCTCTTCAGCGACGAGGGGCTGCGGGAGCGCTATCTCGCCGCCGAGGAGCCGGCCCGCTTCGCGATCCTCCACGAGCTGCTCCGGCTCGAACCGGTCATCGGCAACCTCAAGCGGCGGACCACCGCGCCGGTCGAGCTGCCCGGTGCCGACGGTCCCGTCGTCATCCCGGCCGGCGCGCTGATCGACGTCGCGGTCACGGCGGCCAATGTCGATCCCCACGCGGTCGGGGACGCGCCCCTCGCGGTCTGCCCGGCTCGTCCTCTCGCGGAGGGTACGAGCACAGCCGGCCTCTCCTTCGGCGACGGCCCGCACAAGTGCCCCGGCGCCCACGTCGCGATCCAGGAGTCGGACATCTTCCTGCACCGCCTCTTCTCCATCGGCAACCTGCGGATGCAGACCCCGCCCCGGGTCTCCATCAACGAGGAGATCTCCGGTTACGAGTTGCGCGGGATGGTTGTCACACTCGACCGATAGTGTTCGGTGATGATCGGCCGACTGCACTCCATCATCGTCGACTGCCCGGACGCACCCGCCCTGGCCTCGTTCTACGCCGAGCTGACCGGGTTCACGGTCCGCGATTCCGGCGCCGCCTGGGCCACATTGGAGGACGCGGGCGGGTTACCGCGCCTGTGCTTCCAGACGATCGACGACTTCCGCCCGCCGCGGTGGCCGGACCCGGCGCATCCGCAGCAGTCCCACCTCGACATCGATGTGGACGACATCGGCGTCGCGGAGCCGCGGGTGCTGGCGCTCGGGGCGACGCTGCTGCGCGGCGGTGGCGGTGGCAAGACCGGCTTCCGGGTCTACGCCGACCCGGCGGGCCATCCCTTCTGCCTCATCTGGGGCCAGGCCTAGGCGTCGGCCCGGCCGAGCGCCAGCGCCGCCTGGACGATGCGGATCGCCTCCTCCACGTCGATGCCGACGCTGGCGATGACCGCCGCGTAGTCGGCGGCGGCCTGGCGTGCCCGTTCCCGACCTGCCTCGCCGGAGGCCGAGACGAACGATCCGGACCGGCCGCGGGTCTCGATCAGCCCGGCCTCCTCCAGCTCCCGGTAGGCCCGGCCGACCGTGTTGACGGCGAGGCCGAGGTCGGCGGCGAGGCTGCGGATCGTCGGCAGCCGCGCGCCCACGGCGAGCGCGCGGCTCTGGATCTGCTGGGCGAGCTGGGCACGGAGCTGCTCGAACGGCGGCACGGGCGAGGCCGTGTCGATGACGATCATTGCGAGATCATCGCCTGCCGAGCCATGGCGACGCTGGTCGGACTCCTCTTCTGGAGCAGGATGAGGCCGATCAGGCCCAGCGCGATCGAGGCGATCGCGGCGACGTTCCACCAGCCGGGGGCGGTACCGAAGATCAGCACCATCGGCAGCGTCCACGCCAGGTGCGGTGCGGTGAGCTCCCGCGCGTCCTCGACCCGCATCACCACGTCGGCCGTCAGCGACAGCTCGTCCTCGGCCACGACGGGGCGTGCGAGCAGGGCGCGAAGCTGCACCACGTTGCCGACGGTCACGCTGATGAGGCCGACCAGCAGGATGAGGGCGGCGTAACGCACGGTGGAATCACCGACGATCAGGGCACCCACGGCCAGCAACGCGGCAGCGGCGAAGGTGGCGGCGGCGAATACGGCGTAGGGGAGGCCGAGCAGCGCGCGCCAGCCCGGTTTGAGCGGGTGGGCCGCTCGGCGGGACAGCGTCGCCGCGGCCCGCCGGTCGACGCGGCGCACCCACCGGTCCACCATCGACCGGCCGAGCAGCAGGATCACCATGCCCGCCGCCAGGAACAGCAGCGGCGCAGCCCGGTGCGGCTGGAAACCACCCAACGCCGAGGTGGGGAGCCTTTCGTAGGTCAGCGCGAGTGCGGCGACGATGATCAGCGCGGCGAGGATGAGGCTGTCGGCGATGCGGGCGCGTCTGCGGACCGCCAGGCGCATCGCCAGCATCGGTGTGGGCTGGGCGTCGGTGAGGCCTCGCTCGGTCAGCCAGGCGCCCGCCTGCTGAAGCTCTGATGGCGATATGCCGGTCGACATGATGCCCTCCCCAATGTCGCAATGTTTGTCTCAATATAGTGAGTCAAACATTGCGACAAAGTCAACGCTTCGCCGGTAGCGGAATGGGTGGGCGCCGAGACGGTCCGTCAGGCAGGCTTGACGGCATGAGCCTCGTGGACAGCGTTGAGAAGGAATTCACCCTGCAGACGGCGGTCACCCGCTATGACGAGCTGCGGATGCGCGACGCCCTGGCGCTGCAGCCGCTCTCGGCCGACGACGCGCTTCAGATGCTCGCGCTCGGCGAGGTGATCGCGCGCAAGGCGGGATACGGCCGCCAGCTCTCGGTCCGCAGTGCCCGGGCCGCCGGTGCCTCGTGGGCGCAGATCGGTGCCGCGCTGGGGATGAGCAAGCAGTCGGCGTGGGAGTCGCACGCCAGGTGGATCTCCGAGCAGGCGGAGCAGCACCGGCGTACCGGCCTGGAAGGCTTCGACGCCGAGCAGGAGGCGGCGGCGCGCGACCTCGCGGGCGGCAGCGACGAGGCCTGACTACTGGAACCGCTGGACGAACCGGCGCTGCCAGGGTGTCTCGACCGCGCTGGAGGCGTAGCCCGCCCGCACGTAGGCGACCGCCTCCGGCCCGGGCACCCCGTCGAGCACGGCGAGGCAGGCGAGCGCCGTGCCGGTCCGCCCGCGCCCGCCGGCACAGGCGACCTCCACACGCTCGGACGCGGATCTGGCCAGCGCCTCGCGCAGCGCCTCGGCGGTCGCCTCCCGGTCCGACGGCAGCCGGAAGTCCGGCCAGCGCAGCCAGCGGGACTCCCAGGCGACGGCGGGCGGTTCGTAACCAAGCAGGTAGAGCGCGAACTCGGGCACGGGGCCGGACGGCAGCGGCTTGCTCAGCCCTCGGCCCCGGACGAGCCGGCCCGACGGCAGGCGCAGCACGCCCGGCGCCGCGGGATCCCAGGTCGCGTTCACGCCCCGAGCGTAGCGTCCGATCAGGTAGGAGCGTCCGTATCATCGCGGTGGTGATGAGGGAACCGCTGATCAACTGGGCCGGCAACGTCACCTACCGGGCGGCGCGGGTGCACCGCCCGACGAGCCTCGACGAGCTGCGACGCGTCGTGGCGGGCGCCGAGCGGCTCCGGGCCTTCGGCACCGGGCACTCGTTCAACCGGCTCGCCGACTCCGACGCAGAGATGGTGAGCGTCGCCGGGTTGCCGGGCGGGATCGAGCTCGACACTGCGGGCGGTGCGGTCCGCGTACCGGCCGGGGTTCGGTATGGGGAGCTCGCGACCTGGCTGGACGCGGCCGGATTCGCCCTGCGCAACCTGGCGTCGCTGCCGCACATCTCCGTCGCCGGAGCGGTCGCGACCGGCACGCACGGGTCCGGGGTCGGCAACGGCAACCTCGCCACCGCCGTCACCGGCATCGAGCTGGTCCGGGCCGACGGGGAGCTCGCGACGCTGCGGCGGGGCGACGACGGGTTCGCCGGTGCGGTGGTGTCGCTCGGTGCGCTGGGCGTGGTGACCGCGCTGACGCTGGAGATCGTGCCGACCTATCAGGTCCGGCAGCTCGTCTACGAGGACCTGCCGCAGGCGGCCTTCGTGGAGAACTTCGACGAGGTGATGTCGGCTGCATACAGCGTGAGCGCCTTCACGAGCTGGTCGGGACCGGTGATCGACCAGGTCTGGCGTAAGCACGTCGACGTGCCGGAGATCGAGGAGTCCTGGTGGGGCGGGCATCCGGCGGCCGAGGCCCGGCATCCGATCGCGACGGTGGCGGCCGACGCCTGCACCGAGCAGTTCGGGGTGCCCGGCCCGTGGCACGAGCGGTTGCCGCACTTCCGGCTGGAATTCACCCCGAGCGCGGGCGACGAGCTGCAGACGGAGTATTTCGTGGACCGGGCCGACGCCGCCACGGCGCTGCGGGCACTGGACGGGTGCCGCGAGCTGATCGCACCGATCCTGCAGGTCTCGGAGATCCGCACCATCGCCGCCGACGACCTGTGGCTCAGCCCGTGCGAGGGGCGTGACAGCGTCGCGATCCACTTCACCTGGGTACGCGACGCCGCCGCCGTCGAGGCGGTCCTGCCGGTGCTGGAGGAGGTGCTCGCGCCGCTGGCGGCCCGGCCGCACTGGGGGAAGGTCTTCACGATGGCGCCCGAGGTGGTGCGGGAGCGGTACCGTCGGATCACAGACTTCGATGCGCTCGTCCGCGATCTCGACCCGGCCGGGAAATTCCGCAACGAGTTCCTCGACCGATACCTGGGTTGAAACGACGGCCCGACGGCACGGTTCCTACGGATTCGACGCACCATACCTGCTGCTCATTCCGCTTGCGCCCGTCACTCTGGGCGGCACGGCGTGACGGGTATCCTGCTGCGGTGACGCAGGCGGGTCGGGTGCGGCCGGCTGGGATCCGGCAGGTCGCGGCTGCCGCCGGGGTGTCGGAGTCGACGGTCAGCAATGTGCTGAACAATCCGCAGGTGGTGGCACCCGAGACCCGGCTGCGGGTGGAGCGGGTCATGGCCGAGATCGGCTTCGTGCGCAACCGTGCCGCCGGGCAGCTCCGCGGTGCCACGAGCACCGTCGTCGGCAGCGTCGTGCTCGATGCCGCCAACGTCTTCTTCGCCGAGGTGGCCCGGGGCCATGTCGGTGGTCGGCTACGACGACGCCTTCTTCGCCTCGGAGCTGTCGCCGGCGCTGACGACGGTGCGGCAGCCGACATACCAGCTGGGCCGGACCGCGGCGGAGTTGCTGCTCGCGGAAGTGCAGCCCGGCCACCGTCACGCCGAGCTGCTCTTCCGTCCGGAGCTGGTGGTGCGGAGGTCAACGGCACCACCAGCACTTCGTCAAGCGAAACGACTGTTGGCCTTGGGCTTCTTCGGCGGCAGGTGCCCCCACGCGTGGTGGACGGGGTCGCCGTTGTAGCTGCGGCGGAAGCCCTCCTCCTGCAGTTCCTGTCCGGGCGGCCCGACCCGGCCGTAGAGCGCGGCGATGAGCAGGACGCTACCGATGACGAAGGAGACCGCCGCCGCACCCACGTCGTAGTTGAGGAAGTTGGCCGGTGTCCGCGAGATCGCCATCATCCCCAGGCCGAAGACGATGAAGACGCCGGACGCGACGAAGTTGATGGCGCGGTCCACGTTGCGCCCCACGATCACCCCGACGAGGATGATGATGCCCGCGACGAGCGAGAGCAGGGCAAATGCCGTGTTGGTACGCAGACCCAGGGCCGTGATGTCCCCGTCGCCGAAGAACGGGTGCCCGCGACTGTGCGCGAGGCCGACGACGCCGAATCCGATCAGGTAAACCCCGGTTGCCCCGGCGAGCGTCCGGAAGAGCGGGCGGAGCCGGTGGTTGACGGGCAGGTGCGTGCTCATGTCCTCAGCGTGCGCCTCGTTCGGCCCCGAGGTGGCCGTTTCGACGCAAAAACCGCTCCAATATCTGGCATTGTGCATTGGGAGCGCTCCCGATAACATCGGCCCGGGAGTAAAGCATCAATACGCGACTATCGGGGCGCCATAGGGCGGGCGCTGCGACCGAGCTCGATCGTCGCGTACCTCGTCGTGAAATTGCGACGTCGCAATGCCGCGTAGGCGGCGCTATCACCTCGGTCCGACGCCGGTGGCACCGCTGTGCACCGGTAGCCCTTCGATCAGGAGTCCCAGAATGCTCTCTCGAAGAATCGCCGTGGCCCTCGCCGCAGCGACCGCCGCCGGTGTCACCGGTGCCGGCATCCTCACCGCCACCAGCGCCCAGGCGGCCGCCGGGTGCCAGGTCGCCTACTCGGTCACCAGCTCGTGGGGCGGCGGCTTCGGCGCCGCGGTCACGATCACCAACCTCGGCGACCCGGTCAACGGCTGGACGCTGCGCTGGTCCTTCACCGCCGGGCAGACCGTCACCTCGGCCTGGAACGGCGTCGCCAGCCAGTCCGGGCAGCAGGTCACCGTCACCGACGCCGGATACAACGCCGCCATCCCCACCGGCGGCAACACCGCCTTCGGCTTCAACGGCTCGTGGAACAACTCGAGCAACCCGGTGCCGACCGTCTTCACCCTCAACGGCGTGACCTGCACCGGCGGCGTCTCCTCGCCGTCACCGTCGGCACCGGCGTCCCCCTCGGTCTCACCCCCGGCGTCGCCGTCCAGCCAGCCGTCCCCGTCGCCGTCGACCTCGACCCCGCCTCCGTCCGGCGCGAAGCAGATGGAGCGGCTCAACCGGGGGCTGATCAGCGTACGCAGTGGCAGCGGCAACCTCGTCAGCTGGCGCTGGCTCGCCGGTGACCCGTCCGGCGTCGGCTTCAACGTCTACCGCGGCAGCACGAAGGTGAACTCCTCGCCGATCACCGGTTCGACGAACTACCTCGACGCGGGGGCCGCCGCCGGGTCCGCCTACACGGTGCGGGCTGTCGTCAACGGGGCCGAGCAGTCCGCCTCCGAGGCCGCGCTGCAGTTCGCCAACGGCTACCTCGACGTGCCGATCCAGAACCCCAACGCCTCCCTCTACGCCGCCAACGACGCGAGCGTCGGCGACCTCGACGGCGACGGGCAGCTGGAGATCGTGCTCAAGTGGGACCCGTTGAACTCCAAGGACAACTCGCAGTCCGGCGTCACCGACGTGGTCTACGTCGACGCCTACAAGCTCAACGGCACCCGGCTGTGGCGCATCAACCTCGGCCGCAACATCCGGGCCGGCGCGCACTACACCCAGTTCCAGGTCTACGACTACGACGGCGACGGCAAGGCCGAGGTGGCGATGAAGACCGCCGACGCCACGGTCTCCGGCACCGGGCAGGTCATCGGCAGCTCCAGTGCCGACTACCGCAACTCCAGCGGCTACGTGCTGACCGGGCCTGAGTACCTGACGATGTTCAACGGGCAGACCGGTGCGGCGATGTCGACGGTCAACTACGACCCGCCGCGCGGCACCGTCTCGTCGTGGGGCGACAGCTACGGCAACCGGGTCGACCGGTTCCTCGCCGGGACGGCGTACCTCGACGGTGTCCGGCCCAGCCTGATCATGTCGCGCGGCTACTACACCCGGACCGTCATCGCCGCCTGGGACTTCCGCAACGGCACCCTGACCAAGCGCTGGACCTTCGACTCCAACAGCGCCGGCAGCTCCTACGCCGGGCAGGGCAACCACCAGCTCGCCATCGCCGATGTGGACGCCGACGGCAAGGACGAGATCATCTTCGGCTCGATGTGCATCAACGACAACGGCCAGCCGCTCTGGAACACCGGCAACGGGCACGGCGACGCCCTGCACGTCGGCGACCTGGTCCCGTCGCGGGCGGGGCTGGAGGTCTTCAAGGTCGACGAGGACGGCAGCAAGCCCTCGTCGTGGCTGGCGGACGCGCGTACCGGTCAGGTGCTCTGGACCACTCCCGCCAACGGCGACAACGGCCGCGGCGTCGCCGACGACATCTGGTCCGGCAACGCCGGAGCCGAGATGTGGTCCTCCGCCGAAAGCTCGCTGCGCAACGGCAGCGGCTCGACGCTGGGCCGCAAGCCCGGCTCGGCGAACTTCCTCGCCTGGTGGGACGGCGACCCGGTGCGGGAGCTGCTCGACGGCACCCACATCGACAAGTACGGCACGTCCGGCGACACCCGGCTGCTCACGGCAGCGAGCGTGCACTCCAACAACAGCACCAAGTCCACGCCGTCGCTCTCCGGGGACATCCTCGGCGACTGGCGGGAGGAGGTGATCTGGCCGACGACCGACAACACCGCGCTGCGGATCTACTCGACGCCGACCGTCACCGACCGGCGGATCACCACGCTGCTGCAGGACCCGACCTACCGGGTCGCGCTGGCGTGGCAGAACACGGCTTACAACCAGCCGCCGCACACCGGGTTCTTCCTCGGCGACGGCATGGCCACCCCGCCTCGGCCGGTCATCTACCAGCCCTGACGCCACCGTAGTGCCGCGCGGGCACCCGCCCGCGCGGCACTACGCTTGGATCATGGAAGCGGGGCGGGTATGGGTGGTGGCGGGGCCGCCGGGGGCTGGGAAGACCACCGCGGCGCGGGCGCTGGCGGGGCTGCTCATGCCGCCGGGGGCGCTGCTGGACAAGGACACGATCTACGGCGGCTTCGTCGCGGCGGCGCTTGTCTCGGCCGGACGCCCGCCGGGTGAGCGCGAAGGCCCCTGGTACGACGTGCATGTGAAGCCCCACGAGTATGACGGGATGGCGGCGACGGCGCGGGAGATCCGGGGCTCGGGGTGCCCGGTGGTGCTGTGCGCACCGTTCACCAGGCAGATCCGGTCGACCACGGCGTGGTCATCCCTTGTGGATGCGGTGGGCGGGCCGTCGGTGTCGTTGCTCTGGCTGCACTGCGATCCGGTGACGCTGCTGGCGCGGTTGGAGGGGCGGGGCTCGGTGCGCGACGGGCAGAAGCTCGCCGGTTACGCGGAGTTCGTCGCGACCGTCCAACCCGATCTGCCGCCGGTGGTCCCGCACGTGGTGCTCGACAACCGCCGCGATGGGATCGGCGGGGTGCTGGCTCAGCTCCGCGCGGTGGTCGGTGCCGGTGCGGGCGGCGAGGCATGATCGTGCTGTTTCGCGGAAGGTGGCCCATCCAGGTGTGTCCCGAGGGGGCTGTTTCCCGGAAAGAGCGCGATCAAGGCCTCGGCGGCCGGCTTACAGCTTGGCGCGGGCAAGAGCGGTGAGCTCATCGGCGATCGCGGCCCATGCCGGCTCCCGGTCCGCGGTGATCGCGCTGAATATCCGGGGGTACGCCTCCGCGTCGCGCTTGCGCCCCGCATACCGCAGCAGCGTATCGGCGGCGTGGATGCGCACCAGGTACTCCGGATCCCGCACCGCCCGCCCCAGTTCGCCGATGAGCTCGTCAGTCGGTGTGAACCGCGCCAGCGCCATCGCCGCGTCGAGCCGACCGCCCCAGTGGTCGTCGGTGTGCAGGACGCGCACGATGAGCCGGGTCCAGCCCTCGTCACCGGTCATCACCCGCAGCGCCTGCGCGACGCGGATCGCGAAGGCGCCCGACGCGGTGGCGCTCGCGGCCTTCAGTAGTTCCAGGGAACCCTCCGGCGCGCGTCCCGTCTCGGCGAGGACGGCGATCGACTCGGCCGCCACGTGATCGGCGTAGCCCAGCCCGGCGGCGAGCATCGCGGCCGTCTCCGCGGGCTCGGCGGCGCAGGTCTGCAGCAGCACCTGGAACTCCGCACCCTCGTGCCACACCAGGTAGGGATCACCGAAGACCCGCCGCCGCCAGGCGGTCCACTCATCCACGGAAGGCACCGCACCACCTTAGAGCGCCTACGGCTCGGCATCTAAGACCTAGCACCCTAGGAAGCTATAGCGAGCGTGAGCTGAGCGGAGCCGAACAGCCGTTACCCCATGCGTAGCGAAGAGCATGCGTAGCGAAGAGGTGTGACATTCCGGGGCTCCGGACCGTCTTGCCTGGTATGGAAAATCGTCAACGGGGCCTGCCGGGCAAGGGAGATCACGATCGCCACCACCATGACGGACCTGTTCCGGGCGCACTGGTCGGCGGTCTTCGGCTATGTGCTGCGCCGCACCGGGGACCGGGTGCTCGCGGAGGAGCTCGCGCAGGAGACCTTCGCGCGGGCCACCGCCTCGTTCCTGGGCTGGCGTGGCGGCTCGCCGCTGGCGTGGCTCTTCGCGATCGCCCGCAACGTCGTCACCGACCATCACCGGCGCGGTCGGCCGATGGTCGAGCTGGAGGAGTCGCTGCTGCCACCCGACGCGTTCCCGGACGTCGAGGTGGAGACCCGCGACCTGCTCTCCCGCCTGCCGGAGCAGAGCCGGCGGCTGCTGGAGCTCGTCTACCTGGACGGATTCACCCACGCCGAGGTCGCGGCCATGACGGGACGGTCCCCGGCGGCCGTGCGCACCGCCGTCTGGCGAGCCCGGGACACCCTGCGTGCCCTTGCCCTGGAGGAGAAGAACGATGACCGATGAACCGATCCCGGCCTTCCACGTCCCGGCCTTCGACGAGCGGGTCGTGCGGCGGGCGATGGTGCGCGGTGTGGTGCGCACCGGCCTGTTCGCCGCGCTGTCGCTGATGCTGCTGCTGGTGCTCGTGGGCGCGGCCTCCTTCGCCGTGAGCGCGGTACGCGGTGACAAGTTCTTCCTCGTCGCCTACGAGGGTTTCGTCGTGGCGCACCCCGAGTACGAGATCAAGCAGGACGGGAGCTGCTGCGCCACCGGCCCGTTCTTCGGCTTCTCCAACCTGGGGCTCGCCAGCGAGATCACGCTCAGGCTGCAGCCGCGGGGCGCGCTGAACTACACCGGAAGCACCCTGATCACCGTCTCGCAGAACGTGGTGGGGGAGATCGGCACCACCTTCGACGCGGGGCACAGCCCGTTCCTCGACGGCGTACGCCGCGGCCGGCCGACGAAGGACGCGACCGCCGCGTTCGTGAGCGGCCTGCCGACCGCGACCGTGGTCTCCACGCTGATCGAGTTCACCGAACCGCTCACCCCGGAGGGTTTCCGCGAGTTCTTCGCCGCCGCGGTGCCCTATGTGGTCTCCGACCGCAGTGCGCCGGTGATCGTGGTCCCGCCCTACCGGGAGGGCTCCGACAACCCGATCGGCTGGCCCACCCCGGAGCTTCGGGAGCTGCGCGAGTGGGCGGACAAGCTGGGCGGCATCGACGAGGAGCACCTGCGCAGCGTCGGCCTGCCGCCGCTCGCGGTGATCCAGGAGGCGGCGAGGGACGGCCACATCTACGCGTTCGTGCTGCCCCGACTGCCCGCGCCACTATTGAAGGGGCTGCTGGACAACCCGGCGGTCCGCAGCGCCAACGTGCTGGACGTGGCCTTCGACCCCGACCGCCAGACCGCCCGATAGTCGTAAGATCGCCGCAACTCTTCAAGAGTTGTGGCGATCTTGCACTCAACCGAGCGTGAGGTAGGCGAAGCCCATCAGGTCCCGGTGGCCGCGCAGCCAGATGCTCCGCTGGCTGTCGAGCGCGGCGCGGATCTCGGCGGCCTCGGGGTGGTCGGGGTTGCCGATGAGCCACTCCTCGCGGTCGGCGGCGAGGCCGGACTCGAACTCCTCCCACTCGCCCCGGGTCGCGGTCTCGATCCGCAGCGGCCGGAACCCGGCGGCGATCGCCGCGTCGACGAGTCCGGCCAGGTCGGTGCAGTCGTCGGCGGTCATCCCCGGCCACATCAGCGCGAGCCGCGCAGCGGTCGGCGGCTGCTCCCAGAACTCCGCCGCGAAGAGCAGGCGTCCGCCGGGGTGCAGGAGCGCGCGCAGCTCGCGCAGCGCCTCGGTGATGCTGCCCAGCGCGTGGTACGCCCCCACGCTGATCACGACATCCGCGCTGCTCAGGTGCTCCTTCGCCGGTCCGTGGACGAAGGTGGCCCGCTCGGCGAGCCCGCGCTCGGCGGCGTTGGCCCGTCCGCGCGTCACGTCGTGCTCGTGCTCGTCGACACCGGTGCCGCGCGCACCCGGTGCCAGGGCCAGGATCCGCAGCAGCAGTTCGCCCCATCCGCAGCCCAGGTCGAGTACGGTGCCGGGCCGCCGCCGGGCGAGGTCGGCGGCGAGCCGGTCGGCGCGTTCCCCGCTCAGCGGCGACATGAAGGCCAGGTGCCTGCCCGTACCGGGGCGGGGTGCGTCAGCCATGGTGGCGGCCCGCCAGGTAGGCGTCCTCGGCCGCGTAGTCGAAGGAGCCAGCGAAGAACTCCTCGTCGAAGCCGGGGCCGGCGACACCGCCGCCCACGAGCCAGTCGATCTCCTCGGCGACGGTGGCGGCGTAGTCGCCGACCGGCACGTATCCGAGTTCGGCGGCGGCGGTCATGTCGAGCACGATCGGGTAGGCCCGGTCCCATGGATGCCGGCCGAGCCGGTCGTCGTCGAGCAGGACCTCCTCCCACTCGTGGCCGAGGTGCGTGGCGACCGCGCGGGAGATGTCGAGCCCGCTGGGCGCGTCGGGGTCGGCGCTGTTGAGGATGCGCGCGCCGGGTTTCGCGGCGACGATCTCGATCAGCGCGGCGAGGTTGGCGGCGGCGGTGGTGTGGTCGACACCCGCGCCGCGGTGCGCCAGCAGGAGGTGTTTGCGCCCGTCGAGGACCCGCTTGACGAAGACCCATTCGCGGGCGCGGACGGCGCCCTCGCCGTGGATCTTCGACGGGCGCAGCACCGTCACCGGGTGGCCGCTGCCGAGCAGGAGCTGCTCGGCAGCTATCTTGTTGGCGCCGTAGCCCTCGCGGGAGTTGAAGTCGCCGTCACCCGGCGCCATCGTGGGCTGCGCCTCGGTGATCGGTCCGTCGAAGCGCGGCGGCGTGTCGGTGTTGGAGTGGTTGCCGTCCGCGTCGACGTAGACGGCCTTGCTGGAGATCATCACCGTCGAGCCGGAGTCGGCGGCGAGCGGCAGCAGGGCCTTGGCGTCGGCACCGGTGTAGCAGATGCAGTCGACGAGCAGGTCGGCACCGGCGCCGAGGGCCCCGCGCAGCGCGGCGGGGTCGTGGCGGTCGGCGTCGAGGAAGCGGCCACCGGCGGCGGCGATGTCGGCGGGCAGGCGGGCCGGGTCGCGGCCGGTGACGTCGACCTGCCAGCCGGAGGCGAGCAGGCGGCGGGCGGCGGCGCGGCCGACGAGTCCGGTACCGCCGAGGATCAGAGCACGAGGCATCCGGCGACCCTATCCCGCAGCTCGCCGCCGGTTCGCCGGAATTAATCAGCACCAACTCTTCAAGAGTTGGTGCTACGGCGCCCGCGACTGGGCGCAACTCTTCAAGAGTTGGTCCTAAAAGCCCGTTAGACCAACTCTTGAAGAGTTGCGCCGATCTTGGGCGGTGGGCGAGGGGTGATGGCGACGGGGTTTGCCGAGCAAGGGTGTACGCAAGGGTTGTCCCGGGTGGGGTGAGGGCTTAGCGTGACGGGCGTTCGCCCAGCACGGAGGTGCGATGGTCCGGATCAGCAGATTGGCCCTCGTCGAGCAGGTCCAGCGGGAGCTGGCCGCGTCCGGCCGCGTCACCCTGGCCGGTCCCGCCGGCATCGGCCGGTCGACGCTCCTCGCGGACGTGGTCGCTGCGCTTCCCGGGCGGGTCCGGCATCTCCGCCCCGCCCCCACCGACTGCGCCGTTCCCGGTGCCGCGCTGGCGGCGCTCAGTGAATCCTGTGCGTTGCCCGTCGCAGCGACGGGCAACGCAGAAGACTCACTGCGGCTACGGCTGTCGGTGCGGGACCTGGTGCGGGAAGCGGAGGTGCTCGCGATCGACGACGCGCATCTGCTCGACGAGCTCAGCGCCGATGTGCTCGCCGCCGCCGTGCACCACACCGGGGTGCGGGTGATCACGACCGTGCGCAGCCCGGCCGCCGAGCGCATCACCGGCGCGCGGCCGTTCGCGGTGCCGCCGTTCGACACCGACCAGGTGGCGGTGCTGCTGGAGGCGCACGGGTTGGCGTACCGGCTGGCGGGTCGGGTGCACGCGGCCAGCGGCGGCATCCCGAGGCTGGCGCTGGAGCTCGGCCAGGCCGTCGCGGTTCCGCAGGCCGCCCTGGAGCTGCTGGCACCGCTGGACCATGACGCCCACGTGACGCTGCTGCTCGCGGCGCTCGCCCAGCGGCCGACGCTGAGGCTGCTGCGGCGGGCCGGGCGCGGCGGCGCCGACGAGCACATCGCGGCGGCGGTCGCGGCTGGGCTCGTCTCGATCACCGACGACGACCAGGTGGTGATCCGGGCCGGTGCGGTGGCATCCGCCCTGGTCGCCAGCGCCACGGCCGGCGAGCGCGCCCGGTGCCACGGGGCACTCGCGGCGGCGACCGAGGACCCGACTGCCCGGCTGTGGCACTTCGCGTCGATGCGCCACACCCCCGACGCCGAGCTTGCCGGCCGGCTCGCCGCGGCAGCGGCCGGGAGCCGCGATCGCGGCCTGCCGGTCCGGGCCGCTGAGCTGGCGCTACGTGCCGTGGACCTGGCCCCGGTGACGTCGCCGGACGGCACGGTGAGCGGCTGGCTCGCCGGTGCCGCGGTCGATGCCGCCGCCGGTGGACGGGCCGACCTGTGCAACCGGGCGCTGAGTCTGCTGGAGTCCTCCGGCGCCGCCCGCGCCGACA
The DNA here is from genome assembly GCF_014204945.1 of Allocatelliglobosispora scoriae. Classification (NCBI taxonomy): domain Bacteria; kingdom Bacillati; phylum Actinomycetota; class Actinomycetes; order Micromonosporales; family Micromonosporaceae; genus Allocatelliglobosispora; species Allocatelliglobosispora scoriae. The sequence goes on along the minus strand of NZ_JACHMN010000002.1, from coordinate 444,815 downwards.
TCGTGCGGGCCCGCATCGCCGCCGTCGACGCGGCCGGGCAGGCCCTCGACGGGCTCGACGAGCTGCTGGCGCGGGCCCTGGTCGAGGCGACCGGGTTGCCGGAGCTGCTCGCCGCCGTGCACCTGCGGCTCGCGCTGCGCGCCAACCTCGCCGAGGGCTCGCCGGACCGGGCCAGCGCCCACGCCCGCCACGCCGCGCAGCAGGCCAGACGCGCCGGGGACAGCACGGCGCAGGCGCAGGCGTTGACGATGCTCGCCCGGATGCAGCGGATCCTCGGCGACCCGTCGGCCGAGTCCACCCTCGCCGAGGCGCTCGCGCTGAGCCCGGAGCCGCCCGTGGTGGACCTGCGCGACTCGCCGCACTACCTCGCCGTCCGGCACGCCGTCTTCGACGACCGGCTCGACGACGCCCGGTCGGCGCTGCTGGAGCTGCTGCCGGTCGCCGAGGTCTGCGGTCTCGCCGAGGACATGGTGGACATGCTGCGCAGCCTCGCCGAGGTCGAGGTCCGCACCGGGCGCTGCGGCGCCGCGATGGTCCACGCCGCGCGGGCCCTGGGCATCTGCGAGGGCGCGGGCATGTCGCCCGGTCCCGGCTGGTTCACCGCGGCGGTCGTCGAGCTCGCCGGCGGGTCGCTCTCCAAAGCCGACGGGTACGCCCACCGCGCCGTGCGTGCCTCCGCCGAGGAGCGCGACCAGGTCTACCTCGCCCGGGCGCTGCACGTCACGGGGCTGATCCGGCTCGTCGGGCGGGATGCCGTCGGTGCCGTGGAGGTGCTGCGGAGGGTCCGGACACTGGAGATCGCCCAGCACGTCGTGGACCCGTCGCAGCTGCGCTGGCACGGCGACCTGGCCGAGGCGCTGGTGGCGATCGGGGAGCTGCCGGAGGCGTACCGGACGATGGTGGAAGCGCGACAGGTCGCGGCCCGGCTGGGACGGCGGGGTGTGCTCGCGGCGCTGGACCGCGCGGAGGGGCTCTACCGGTCGGCGGCGGGCGACGGGGCGCACGCGGTCGCTCTGCTGCACCGCGCGGATGAACACTTCGCCCTGCTCGGGATGCCCCTGGAGCGGGGGCGGGCCCTGCTCGCGCTCAGCGTGGCGCAGCGGCGGCGGCGGCACCGCAGCGCCGCCCGGGAGGCACAGCAGCAGGCCGTCGCGGTCTTCACCGAGATCGGCGCCGCCAACTGGGCGGAGCTGGCGCGGGCGACGTTCGACGGGGAGGCGGGGCCCGCCGTCGGCGAGCTGGGCCTCACCGACGCCGAGTCGCGGGTGGTGGAGCTGGTCGGGCGGGGCGCCAGTAACCGGGAGATCGCCGCGGCGCTGTTCCTCAGCGTCAAGACCGTCGAGGCGATGCTGACCAGGATCTACCGGCGGCTCGGCGTGCGGTCGCGGACCCAGCTCGTGACGCTGCTGCGCGGCGCCGGCTGACGCAAGGGGTTTCCCTGTTTCGTCGCGCCCCCCGATCGGCGACATTGGACGCACCGGTGCCACGCATCCGCTGTGCGGTGGCCCGCCGTCGTCGGTCGCGATGACGGTCGGAGGAGGGGCGTCGGAGGGTGCGGTGTGGTGCCCTCCGACGCCGTCCCTGGGAAAGGGGTCGGGTGCAGGAGATCCTCGAAGCCGTCCATGCGGCTGCGCGACCGTGGATCGGCGCGGGCGCACCCGCACCGGGCATCCCGGCACTGGCCCGGGTCGACGGCGCGTCGTTCGGGGTGGCGCTCGCCACCGTCGACGGCGCGGTGCTCGGTGCCGGCGACTGGTGCGTACCGTTCAGCGCGCAGAGCATCACGAAGGCGTTCTCGCTGGCCCTGGTCCTGTCGCAGGACGGCACCGCGGCGTGGGGGCGGGTCGGGCACCGGCCGTCGAGCCACCGATACAACGCGCTGTCCGAACTGGAGGCCGAGTTCGGGATCCCGCGCAACCCGTTCCTCAACGCAGGCGCCCTCGCCGTCGTCGACCGGCTGCTGGAGATCACCGGCGGTGACGCGTGCGCGAGCGTGCTGTCGCTGCTGCGTACCGAGGCCGGGAACGCCACGATCGGCGTCGACGAGCGGGTCGTCGCGGACGAGCTGATCCACAGCGACCGCAATGTGGCGATCGCGCACCTGATGGCCGCGTTCGGCACGCTGCGGCACCCGATCTCGGTGGTGATGGAGCACTACGTGAGCCAGTGCGGGATCGCGGCCAGCTGCCGGGACCTGGCGCTCGCCGGGCTCTTCCTGGCCCGGGGTGGCCTGCGCGCCGACGGCAGCCGGCTGCTCGCGGGGACCGACGTGCGGCGGCTGCACGCGACGCTGCTCACCTGCGGGATGTACGGCGCCAGCGCGGAGATCGCCCACCGGATCGGCCTGCCGGCGAAGAGCGGGGTGGGCGGGGGAGTGCTGGCGGTGGTACCCGGGCGCGGGGTGCTGTGCGCGTGGTCGCCGGGGCTGGACGCGGCGGGCAACTCGATCGCTGCGGTGGCGGCGCTGGAGCAGTTCACGTCGATCACGGGCTGGTCCATCTTCTGAGCCCGGCGTGGGGGATGCTTCGCCACCGAGGTGATTACCATGCCGTCATGACATCGCTGAGCAGCCGCTATCTCGCCGGTGACCGAGAAGAGGTCTGGACCGAGATCCGGCTCATGGGCGAGGTCCGGATTCACCACGCCCACGATGTCCGCTCGGTGGCGACCGAGACGATGCGCAGGTTCGGCCGCCATGTCGACCGGCTCGCGGACGCGTACGCCGAGGCAGGGCTGGTGAGCACCATCCCGATCCGGACTCCGGCCACCGACGAGGACCGCCAGGAGTTGGCGCGGCTGGAATCCGAGATAGGACCGCTGCCGGCAGCGTTGCGCGCCTGCATGACCGAGGTCGGCGGAGTCTGGTTGGCGGGAGACTGCGCGAAATTAGGCCTGTTCTACGACGAGCGCGAGCCGCAGCCTGCCGCACCGGTCCACCCGGATCCGCTGGTGCTTCCCGATGCGCGGTGGCTGCGCTACGAGTGGACCGAGTTCTGCGACGACGACGAACGCGATCCGGATGAGGCGTTCTGGTTCGCGTTCGCGCCCGATGAGCACCACAAGGCCAACATCAGTGGTTCGACGCAGCTCATTGCGCTCCCGCAGCCCGTCGGGGACCCGGTCCTGGAGGGGGTTCGTCAGCTCCGCGGTCGCGACGTGAGCCTCGTCGAGTACCTGCGCCTGTCGGTGGCGTGGGCGGGTTGCGCCGGCTGGTCGCTGGCGCCGGAGAGTATGCCTGCTGCGCTGGAGCCGTTGCGCGTGAGCCCTGATTTCTAACGCGCCTGGTCGTCTGCCCCTGCCGCGCTGCTTGATCGTGCTCGTTCGCGGAAGCCGGCCCCTCGTGCTGTTCGGGAGGGGCCGGCTTCCGCGAACGAGCACGATCAAGGGCTCGGCGAAGAGGTGCCGGGGAGGGCGGGTGGCACCGGTTAGCCCGCATCTCGCGCCCCCTTCGCACCAGCTCAAGCTGTGCCGCGATGCCGTGCCTGCCGCGCTGCCGTGCCTGCCGTGCAGTCTTGCCTGCCGCGTTGCTGTGCCTACGGCGCCTATCGCGCTGCCGCGCATGGCGGGCCCGACTGGGCTCAAGGTCGCGCTGTTTCCCGGAAACAGGGCCCTCAGGAGGTGTCGGAAGGGCCGGCTTCCGGGAAACAGCGCGACCTTGAGCCCCGCACGGAATGCTGGCCAGGTCCCGCCGCGCTGGCGGCACGCACCTCCGCACCTGCATGATCGCGCTGTTTCCCGGAAGCTGGCCCTTCCCGACCGGCGCGAGGGGCCAGTTTCCGGGAAACAGCGCGATCATGCAGTGAGGTAGGGGCAATTTCCCGCAACGAGCGCGATCATCTGCCGCTGCCGCTGCCGCTGCCGCTGCCGCTGCCGCTGCCGCTGCCGCTGCCGCTGCCGCTGCCGGGCATGGGCCGGGGCAGCGCGAGGTGCGAGCTTAACCGCCCTCCCCGCCACCTCTTCGGCGAGCCCTTGATCGTGCTGTTTCCCGGAAGTAGCCCCTACCAACCCAGCGGGAAGGGCCAGCTTCCGGGAAACAGCGCGATCATGCAGCGAGGTAAGCGCAACTTCCCGCAACGAGCGCGATCACCACGCAGAGCGCACCCGGACAGACCGGACAGCCCGGACATCCCGGACAGCACTAAGCTGTGGGCGCCCGCGCGAACCCGGCGGGCGCCCACAGAACCTCCCTACAGCGTGATGGACCAGCCGCTCAGGCTGCCGAAGTTCCACGAGCGCACATCCGTGGCCCGCAGCTTCCATACCCCGGCGGCGGGAGACGACACCCCGGTCACCGTGTAGGTCCCGCCGGTGTAGTTGGTGCACCCGCTCCCGCCGGACGCCTTCACCGGGTAGGTCGACCCGTTCGGCGCGACCAGGACCAGCCCCACCTCCTGCCCGCACCAGTGCGAAGCGGAGACGGTCAGGCTCACCGTCGAAGCAGCGGAACCGGTGGCGGTGGAGGTCAGGGGAGAGTCGACTGTCCCCGGGTCCGGGATGAAGACGACCGCCGACGTGCTGAAGACCCGCCCGCCACCACCGGGCAGCGTCGTCGCGGTCACGGCACCCGATGCGGCGGAGACGTTGCCAGCCGCGTCGCGTGCCTTCACCGTGAACGTGTAGGACGTGCTCGCGGCGAGCCCGCTCACGGTCGCCGAGGTCGAGGCGCCGGAGGCGACGACGGAGGAGCCCTGGTAGATGTCGTACGCGGTGACGCCGACGTTGTCCGTGGAGGCGTTCCAGGCGAGCGAGACGCTGCTCGCCGTCGTGCCGGTGGACCGGAGGTTCCCCGGCACGGTCGGCGCTTGCGTGTCGCCGCCCCCGCCCGGCTGGGTCGTCGCGGTGACGGCACCGGATGCGGCCGAGGTGTTCCCGGCGGCGTCGCGTGCCTTCACCGTGAACGTGTAGGACGTGCTCGCGGCGAGCCCGCTCACGGTCGCCGAGGTCGAGGCGCCGGAGGCGACGACGGAGGAGCCCTGGTAGATGTCGTACGCGGTGACGCCGACGTTGTCCGTCGACGCGTCCCAGGCGAGCGAGACGCTGCTCGCCGTCGTGCCGGTCGAGCGGAGGTTGGCAGGCACGGTCGGCGCCTGCGTGTCGCCGGTCGGCGGTGCGTCGGTGACCAGCGTCAGGCTCCACTTGGCGAGCGCCTCGTTGACCGGCTGGAACCAGGCCTCCTGCTGGCCGCACGAGTCGCCGTAGCCGCCCTCGTGCAGGCCGACCGCCTTGCTGTCGCTGGGGGAGACCCAGGAGCCGCCGGAGTCGCCGCCCTGGCCGCAGGCGCTGGCGTAGGTGAGGCCGCCGACGCTGAAGCTGCCGTAGTTGACGGTCTGGTTGACCTTCGTCACGGAGCCGCACCGCCAGTGGCTGGTGGCACCGGAGTGGCACACCGCCGTACCCACGACTGCGTCCTTGGAACCGGTGAGCCGCACGTCGGCTTGCGAGCCCCAGGCCGTGACGACCGGGGTGAGGGTCCACGCGGACTCGGTGACGTCGATGAGTCCGAAGTCGCCCTCGAGGGCGTTGATCGAGCGGTTGCCGCCGACGTTGGAGGTGCCGATGCGGGTGCCGTCCTTGCCGTAGGCGGCCTGGTTGACGTCGTTGGTGCAGTGTCCGGCGGACAGGAAGTGGCGGTTGGCGCCGTTGTTGCTGGTCACGGGGAAGCCGATGGTGCACTGGCTCTCGGTGCCGGGCTTCCAGGAGTCGCCGCCGCGCACGTCGCCGCCGTGCTGCACGGGTGTCTGCGCGCCGTCGACGACGGTGACGGCGGGGCTGATCGCGCGAGCCCTGGCGAGGAACGCGTCGGTGGCGGCGTCGTGCCGGTTGACGCTGATGACGACGGTGTCGCTCCGCGCGTCCGGACCCCAGCCGGTGACGCCGCTCGGCGCACGCAGCGTGCGGACCTGCTCGGCGATGGCGGTGAGCGCGCCCAGGCCGCGGTTCACCCGGACCGGCTGGGCGCCGGCGGCGCGGGCCCGGTCGGCTCCGGCGTCGTCGGTGACCGCGATGGCGAGCGTGCCGGTCGCGGCGTCGAACCAGGTCTGCGCGGGGTCGACGCGCAGCCGGTCCAGGACCTGCTGGGCCCGGACCTCCTGTGCGAGCCGGGCTTTCGCGGCCGGGGCGGAGAGCCCGAGGTCGCGCTGCACGGCGGTGAGCAGCGGGGTGGAGACGGCGTCGGGGACGGGGCGTAACGCGTGTGCGGGTGCTCCGGTCAGAGCACCCGCGACACCGAGGACGATCGCGGCGGTGACCGCGACATGCCGGGGGCTGGACATTCTCATTGACACTCCTCGAACGGAATTGATGTGTCCGAGGCTATGAATGGCTGTGAGCTGCCGATAGCGGGGAAACCCTTGCTACGCGCACTGCTCCCCGGCGCAGCGCCGCGCGGCCGCGAGCTCGTCGGCGCGCGTCCCGGTCGCCGGGTCGTTGCCGGCGTCGCGGTCCCCGAGCAGGTTGGTGAGCTGCCAGGGGTCGCGGGCGAGGTCATAGAATTCGCGGCCGGTACGCCGACCGCGCCCGTCGACGTACTCCGTGTACTGATCCTGGCCGGGTCGGTAGGTCGACGACCAGGTCGGGTAGGACCCGTTGGCGGAGTCCTTCCAGTATTCGAGCAGGATCTCCGCGCGCCGCCGCGAGCCGAGCAGGCTGTGCCCGTCGACGGTGTAGCCGGGGCGGATCCCGGTGGCGTCGAGGACCGTCGGTGTGACGTCGAGGGTGGCGGCGAGCCGGTTGTCGGTGCGGGCGGCGACGTGTCCCGGCCAGGACAGGCACAGCGGTACCCGGTAGGACGGCTGGTAGGGCGTGAACTTGGAGCCCAGGCCGTGCTCGCCCCAGACCTTGCCGTTGTCGGAGAGGAAGACGACGAGGGTGTCGTCGAGCAGCCCGCGGTCGGCGAGGTGGTCGTGGAGTTCGTCGATCGCGTCGTCGGCGGAGAGCAGCGTGCGCAGCTGCGCGGTGCGGGTCGCCTTGCCCTCCTTCGCCGAGACGCTGTATTTGTGCACGTAGTCGGGCTTGTCGCCGCGATCGGTCTCGGCGACGGCCGGGTTGCCGCCCCAGGGGAAGTCGCGGTGGGCGTAGCGGGGTTCCGGTGTGTAGGGGGAGTGCGGCGCGGTGAACCCAGCCCAGATGAACCAGGGGCGGGAGCTGTCCTTGGCGAACCCGTCGATGTAGCGGCTGACCTGGTCGGCGACGAAACGGGTCGCGTAGGGCGCGCGGGTGCCGTGGCCGTCGACGTTGAACAGCGCGTCGGCGTACCCGCCGGTCTGCAGCGCCCAATGGTCGAAGCCGGGCGGGCGCTTGCTGATCGGCCAGGTGTTGAAGAGCTTGCCCACGGCGGCGGTCTGGTAGCCGGCGGCGCTCAGCTCGTGCTGGAGCGTGCGCCCGTGGTCGTAGGCGCCGATCGCGTCCTGCCGCAGCACCCCGTGGTTGTGCGGGTACCGCCCGCTGAGCAGCGTCGCCCGGCTCGGCCCGCAGCTCGGTGTCGTGGCGACGGCCTCGGGGAAGCAGGTGCCGTCCTTCGCCACCCAGTCGCGGGTCTTGGCGAGCACCGGCATCGTGTCGATGCGGGCGTCGTCGAGCACGATCATGAGTACGTTGGGCGGCTGCGGCCGGGCCGCGGTGGCGGAGGGCGACGCGACGAAGCCGGCCGCCGTCACGGCCAGCACCGCCAGGACCCGTCGGGCACGTCGAAGAGCACGCTGCATGCGCCGAAATATCCCATTAGCCCGTCTGTCTGCGGCTCAGCCACACCGATTAACAGTCGTGACCACCTTGTGAACAACCCCGCGCGCCCTGTCACGTTTTGCTGCAAAGCGTGGCCATCTCGCTCCGCGAGGCCACGCTTTGCAGCAAAACGTGACAGGGGTGGGACGGGAGAGCGCTCCACGAGCGGGGCGGGTTAGGGTTTCCCGCTGTGGACGACACGACGTGGCACGGACCCGGCAAGCACGAGCGGCCCCGCGGCCGTCGGGCCTGGTGGCTCGTAGCGCTGCTGGTCATCGCGGTCCTGGCCGGAGCGACGGTCCTCACGACGCGGCTGCTCACCGACCGGCCGTCGCCGACCGCGCTGCCGGCGCCGGTCGACGCGCCCACCGCCGACGGCACCCCGTCCGGTCCGCCGCCCACCGCCGCGGGCTCGGCGACGCAGGCACCGAGCGCCAGCGCCGTCCCCCGGTCGTCGGCGTCGGCGTCGGCGTCGGCCAAGGCGAGCCCGCCCGCGCCGCGGCCGCCGGGCAGGGCCACGCCGAAGAAGGGCGTAAGCGTCTGGGACTTCCCGGGCATCGGCCAGGCCCTCGCCGACGTCCGCGCGTCGTGGTATTACAACTGGTCGTCGGGTCCGTCGCGCAACGCCGGCAGCTCGGCGAAGTTCGTGCCGATGATCTGGGGCCCGAAGTCGGTCACCGACAGCGAGCTCGCCCGGGCGAAGGCGAACGGGTCGGTGCTGCTCGGCTTCAACGAGCCCGACTTCGCCAGCCAGTCCAACATGACCGTGGAGAAGGCGCTGGAGCTGTGGCCCCGGCTGCAGGCGACCGGCATGCGCCTGGGCAGCCCGGCGGTCGCCGTCGGCGGGGACCGGGCGGGCGGCTGGCTGGACCGCTTCATCAGCGGCGCCCGCAGCAAGGGGCTGCGCGTCGACTTCATCACCCTGCACTGGTACGGGTCGGACTTCAGCGACGCCGCAGCCGGGCAGCTCAAGGGCTACCTCCAGGCCGTCTACAACCGGTACCGCCTGCCGATCTGGGTCACCGAGTACGCCCTGATCAGGTGGGGCGGCGGCGGGGCGGCGTTCCCCAGCGACGCGCAGCAGGCGTCCTTCGCGACGAAGTCCACGGCGATGATGGAGAGCCTGTCGTATGTGGAGCGGTACGCGTGGTTCGCCCTGCCCACGCCGACCGAGGGCGGCCAGGGGACGGGGCTCTACCGCAACGGCACCACGCCGACGGCGGCGGGGAGGGCCTACCGCGCAGCCGGTTAGCGACATAATCGGCGCATGCGCAGTGTGACCTACTCGATGACCATGTCGCTGGACGGCTACATCGTCGGGCCGGACGGCACCTTCAACTGGATGGCGCCCGACCAGGAGATCTTCGACCTCGCCACCGACGAGGTGCGCGGGGCGGGCGTCCATCTGCTGGGCCGGCGGCTCTACGAGTCCATGCTGTACTGGGAGACAGTCGACCAGAGCCCGTCGCTCGACTTCTCGACCCTCGACTTCGCCGCCATCTGGAAGGCGCTGCCGAAGGTGGTGTTCTCCACCACGCTGTCGGCGGTGCAGGGCAACGCCCGCCTCGCCTCCGGCGGTCTGGCGGAGGAGATCGAGCGGCTGCGAGCCGACCCGGCGCAGAGCGATATCGCGATCGGCGGGGCGACCCTCGCCGCCGAGGCGGCCGCGCTGGGCCTGATCGACGAGTACCGGATCAGGGTCGTCCCGGTGCTGGTCGGGGGCGGCACGCCGTTCTTCGCCCGCGATGAGCACCGGGTGGACCTCGACCTCGTCGAGTCCCGCACCCTGGCTTCGAAGGTGGTCTACCTCCGCTACCGAGTGGTCCGATGAACGCCCGATAACGCGGGTGGCACGGACCTAGGAGAAGGAGACCTGGTCCTGGCCCTGCGACTCGTCGCCCGATCCACCGACGAAGCAGATCCTGCTGTATTTCGCCAGGACCAGCTTGCCGTCGCGGGCGTCGTCGCCATTGTCGAACAGGTGCAGCACGTGGTCGTGGTCCTTGACCCGCCAGCCGTTGCCGTCGCCCATGTCCTCGACCGTCAGGTTGCGCCGGTCGTAGTCGGAGCACAGGTCGTCGAGGCCGGGGATGGTCGGCTTCGAACCGGTCTCGTTGCGCCAGTAGTCGAAGATGTAGGAGTACTTCTCCTCGCGCGAGTTGTCGCGTCCGAGGAAGCAGTGCTTGCGGTAGCGCTTCGCCAGCGCCAGGCCCTGCTCGCCGACCTGCTCGCCGGGGCCGCCGTGCAGCCGCAGGACCACCTTGGACCCGTCGTTGACCTGGTAGATCCCGGCCTCGTAGTGCACGCTCAGGTTGCCCGGGTTGTAGGAGACGCAGTCCTCGGGCGCGGGCCAGGAGGCCGCGGCGGGCGAGGCCGACTTCGCCGGTGAGGGCTTGGCCGGTGCCGAGGTCGCCGGGGCCGCCGAGGAGCTGCCGAGGTCGGTGGAGACCGTCGGCGGCGAGGTGGCCGAATTCTGCTGCTTGTTGGCACAGCCCGCACCGGCGGCGATGACGAACACCGCGGCCAGCGGGGCGAGGATCGTCATACGCCGCATGCGCGTGATGGTAGGCGGCTGCGGGAGGGACCGCAGTCGGGTAGCCGTCTCCGGTACGGTGGCGGCATGGCCGCTCCCGAGGTGACCCGTGCCGACCTGCCCTTCCATGGCGCAGAACGACTCCAGCTCGACGCGTGGCTCGATTTCCACCGCGACACCCTGCTGATGAAGTGCGCCGGTCTCACCGCGGCGCAGCTGCGGACGCGTTCGGTCGAGCCGTCCACCCTCAGCCTGCTGGGCCTGGTCCGGCACATGGCCGACACGGAGCGCTACTGGTTCCGCCGCCAGTTCGCCGCGGCCCCCCTCGGCTCCCTCTACTGGACCGACGACGGCGACTTCCTCGGGGTCGACACCGCCGACCCGGACGCGGATTTCGCCGCCTACGCCGCGGAGGTGCGGGCCGCCCGCGAGACCACGGCGGGCCGGTCGCTGGACGAGACGTTCACCAGCACCCGCGGCGTCACCATCGACCTGCGCTGGGTCTACCTGCACATGATCGAGGAGTACGCCCGGCACAACGGCCACGCCGACCTCCTGCGCGAGCGCATCGACGGCGCCACCGGCGTGTGATGGAGGAGCTGCTGCGCGGCTGGGTCCGGGCCGACTTCGGCCTCGACCTCGTCTCCCTCGACGAGGTGGGTCACGGCGCGGACGACGCCGCCCGCCTGTGGCGCGGCCGGGGCGCGGGCGGCGAGAGCTTCGCGGTCAAGGTCACCACCGGGGGTACGCCGGCCGGCCTCCTGCTCACCGCCCACCTGGCGGACCGCGGCGTCCCCGGGATCCTGGCCCCGCGGACCACCGCCTCCGGCGCCTGCTGGAGCGAGCGGGAGGGGAGCCGGCTCTCGGTGGTCCGCTGGGCGCCCGGCGACCGAGCCCTGGCCGGCGGCATGACCGGCGCCCACTGGCGTACCTTCGGTGCGCTGCTCGCCGCGGTGCACGCGACCGGGGTGTCCGGGGGACCGGCCGGGCTGCTGCCCCGTGAGGACCACACCCACGACGGGCCGGCCGCATTCGTGCGCACGATCACCGACCGCCTGCGCCGACCGTCGGACGACCTCCTCGTCCGGGCGCTCGCCGAGCGCTGGCATGCGGCGGCGGGCGAGTTGTCGGCGCTGTCCGGCCGCGCCGACGAACTGGGCGGCCGGCTCCGGGACGCCACCGCCGTCGAGGTCGTGTGCCACGGCGACCCGCACCTCGGCAACCTGCTCGTCGGACCCGGCGGCGAGGTCTGGCTGATCGACTGGGACGACGCGGTCCGCGCACCGCGCGAGCGGGACCTGATGTTCGTGCTGGGCGGGGTGCTCGCCTTCGCCCCGGTGACGGCGCAGCAGCGGGCGTCCTTTCTCGACGGCTACGGCGATGTCGGCCCGGATCCGGTCCGCCTCGCCTACTACCTGTGCAAACGCGCCTTGGAGGACCTGGACTGGGCCGCCCGGGTCCTGGACGTCCGCCGGCCGGTGGAGGAACGGACCGCAGCGCTGGAGATCGTCGGCGGCATCCTCTCGCCGGAGGGCATCGTGCCGATCGCCCTGGCGGCTGCTCGGCGCGCTGCCGGGTGAGGAGTCGGGCCCCGGTCCACCACCTGCCTGGTCGAGGACCTGCTGGCAGTAGAACGGTGTCGCCGTGGTTCCTCCTCCTGCGAACCATTACGGGTGGGTGCCGCGTCTGTAGTGCCGAAGGCTCGGAGAACGCTCTCCGACGCATCGGACCTGGAGGAATCATGGCGAAGCGGGCCGGCGTACTCATCGGGATTCTGATGTGCTGGGCGGTGACCGCCTGCACCGCCGACGCACCCGCCGGGCCCGCCGAGGTCGCGGGCCCGGATGCCGGCCAGGCGTGCCCGGAGGTCGCGGGCGGAGGGCTGCAGGTCCGCTTCGGCGCGGAGATCGGCGACGACCTGCGGGGAGTCGAGCTCGGCAGCGGGACGACCGGCGTCGTCCTCGTGCACGAGGAGACCGGGGACGTGTGCGAGTGGCTGCCCTTCGGCGTCGAGCTGATGGCGAAGGGCTACCGGGTGCTCGCCTTCGACAGCGTCGGCAACTCCACCGGCGTCTCGACCGGGTCCAATAAGGACCTGGTCCGGCAGGTGTCGTCGGCGGCGGCGTTCCTGCGGTCGGAGGGGGCGAAGCGGATCGTCCTGATCGGAGCGTCGGTGGGCGGGACCGCCGTCCTGGCGGCCGGACCGGTGCTCACCCCCGCCCCGGCGGCGGTCGTCGCGATCTCGCCGCCGGGGACGTTCGAGGGGATGGACGCACTCGCCGGCGCGGCGAAGCTCACCGTCCCGACCCTGATCATCGCCGCCGAGCGGGACCGGATCATCTTCCCGGACACGCCGGACACGGCGAAGGCGGCATACGAGGCCGTGCGGTCGAAGGCGAAGAAGCTGATCATGCTGGACTCGCTGGAACGCGGGCACAACCTCGTCACCCCCGGCATCGGCACGGAGCCGGTCCGCACCGATGTCTTCGCCTGGCTCACCGCCAACGCCCGCGCATAGGGCTACGGCTTCACCTCGCCCTCGTAGACCATCGTCGCCGTCGAGGGCAGCCGGAGCGGATTGCTGTGCCAGCTGAGCATCTCCTTGAGCTGCTGGTGCTCGGAGGCCGAGAGCTGGTATCCGTGGTCCGGCGACTGCGGCCGGCCGTGCACCTCCAGGTGCTGGCTCTTGCCGGGGATGATCAGGGCCGACTGGAAGACCCCGACACCGAGGATCTCCGGGATCTCCTGGTTGTCCAGGTAGAGCGCGACGATGCGGTAGCGGCCGGAGGGCAGGACGGAGTGCAGCTGGTCGTTGACGCTCACCGGCTGGTAGCGGGGGCTGTGCTCGTTGGGTCCGTCGATCCGCTCGAAGCCCGCGATCGCCAGCTGCGCGGCGCTCTTCGGCGGCTTCACGAAGGTGATGCGGAACGGCGTGGTCACCTTCGTCTCCATGGTGAAATGGATCTGCCGGGCCAGGTGGTTGTCCTCCGCCCGCTGGCGCAGGCGGGCCAGGCCGAACTGGTCGCAGGCGGTGAGGATCATCTCGATGATCTTCGCCGTGATCGGGTCGAACGCCATGCTGATCGCTCCTGCCTCGGACGTGACGTCTGGCAGGACGGTCACACGCCCGGCACGGTGCCCGGGTATTTCACCCCGGCGCCGGTGTTGAGCAGCACGACCTCGTCGTCGGCCGCGATCCATCCTGCGGCACGTAACTGACGGACGGCGGTGAGGCACGCGGCGCCCTCCGGGCACAGCAGCAGCCCCTCCAGCCGCCCGAACTCCGCCAGGTCGGCGAGCAGGTCGGCGTCGTCGACGGCGATCGCGGTGCCGCCGGTCGCGGCGAGCGCCGCCAGGATCAGCTCGTCGCCGAGCGGGGCGGGCACGGTGATGCCGTATGCCACGGTCCGCGCGTCCGGCCACGGCTGTGCTCGCCGCTCGCCGCGGGCGAAGGCGTCGACGACGGGCGCACAACCAGTCGACTGTACGGCGACCAGCCGCGGCAGCTTGTCGCCGATCCAGCCCAGCTCCCGCAGTTCGAGCAGGGCCTTGTGGATGCCGATCAGCCCGACCCCGCCCCCGGTCGGGTAGAGGATCACGTCGGGCACCCGCCAGCCGAGCTGCTCGACGATCTCGAAGCCCATCGTCTTCTTCCCCTCCAGCCGGTAAGGCTCCTTGAGGGTGGAGGCGTCGAAGATCGCGCCGTCGGCGGCGGCGATGATCCCCGCGATGAGCCGTCCGGCGTCGCTGATCACCCCCTCGACGAGGTGCAGCTCGGCACCGGCGGCGACGCACTCCTGCCGCGTGATCAGCGGGGCGTCGAACGGCATCGCGATCGTGGCCCGCAGCCCGGCCCGCGCGGCGTAGGTGGCCCAGGCGGCCCCGGCGTTGCCGTTGGTGGGCATCGCGACGTGGCGGGCGCCGAGCTCGGCGGCGCGGGAGACCCCGACCGCGGCTCCCCGGGCCTTGAAGGAGCCGGTCGGCATCAGGCCCTCGTCCTTGACGAGCAGCGTGCCGACGCCGGCCAGCGCGGCGTAGCGGTCCGCGCGCCACATCGGTGTGAAGTCCTCGCCGAAGGTGGCGATGCGGGCGCTGTCGCCGACGGGGAGCAGCTCGCGGTAACGCCACAGGTCCGGGGCGCGCCCGGCGATCGCGGCGGGGTCGACGGCCTTGCCGGCGGCGGCGAGGTCGTAGCGGGCGAGCAGCGGCGATCCGCAGCGGCAGAGGTTCTGCAGCCGGTCGCTGTCGTGCTGGGCGCCGCAGCGCGGGCACTCGAGGTGCGTCAGGAACATGCCCACCATCATCGCCGATCGACGACCGCAGGAAAGATCGCCGCAACTCTTGAAGAGTTGGTCCTAAACCTTAGGACCAACTCTTCAAGAGTTGCGGCGATCTTGTGGTCAGAGCGGGGCGACCCAGTACGGCGAGACGTCCATCCAGCCGTTGCCGGAGGCGCCGTTGAGGCGGCCGCTGCTCCAGGTGGCCAGCGTGTACCAGGACTCGGTGTAGTCCGGGTCGTCGGTCCACCACGACGTCGGGATGGCGTTGAGGATGGCGTTGACCAGCGGGATGTAGGCCCCCTGGTCGGTGATGGTGAGCAGGATGGCGGCGATGGCCTGGGCGAGCTGCAGGTAGTTGGTGTCGCCGTCGTCCTCCATCATCACCACGTCGGCGAGGTTGTACTTGTAGGCCGAGAAGTGCACGAGGAGCTGGTTGGGGTAGTAGGTCGTGCCGTCGTTGTTGAGGTAGGGCTGCTGGACGATGTCGACCTTGGGGTGGCCGTCGAGCCCGAAGCCGCTGACGATGCTGTAGATCTCGGCGTCGCCCTTGATCCAGGGCTCCTCGTCGTCGCTGAGCCGGACCGCGTTGATCTTCGTGGCCCAGTAGCCGGCGTTGAGGCCGGACCGGGTCTGCGCGGTGCCGACACCGCGGGCGGCGAGGGTCTGCTCGACGACGCGGGCGCCGAGCGGCAGCGCCTTGGCCACGTCGACCTCGACGAGCAGGACCGGCCGCTGCGGGACCACGGTGGTGTCGAGCTTGACCTCCGCCCCCGAGGGCTCATAGGCGCTGAGGGCGCCGTCGGTGTCGTCGGTCGGAGCGGCGGCGACGAGCGGGGTGACGCCCTTGGCGAGGGCGGGCAGCATGTCGGGGTGGGCCAGGCGCACCCGCAGCAGGGAGTCGGCGGTCGTCGGCAGCCCCTTGGCGGTCTGGACCGCGTGGTTGGCGGCGGTGCGGGCGGTGGCGAACTGCGTACCGAGGGAGAGGTTCGCCAGGTCGACGGGGGCGGCGGCGACCGCGGCGGTGACCCGCGACCGGGCCGCGGGGGTGGCCAGGGTCCCGGCGAGGCGGCGGGCGAGGCCGTCGGTGATCGAGGCGACCGACTCCGCGCCGGTGGGGACGCCGGCCTGCGCGGGGGCGGGCAGGGCGACGGCGAATGATGCTGCGAGGGCGAGCAGCGGCAGCGCGGCGCGGCGTGCGGTGGGTGGATACACGCGGACTCCTTAGCGTCGGGGCGCCGCCGGTCGGCCACGCACCAGCCAATCCAGATATCGCTAAGTATCGATTAGAAAAGCCCGCTGCGGCAAGGGGAAGGCGGGTTCACCTCGCCAAATGGCCTGATATAGGAGGCTCTCGGACCTGATGCCGCAATCGCAAAAATTGCGGTAGAGTGCGGCGATCGCGGGGTCATTGAAGTATGAGCATACCTGTGAAGGCCGATGGGTGCGATGAGAAGCAGAGCAACGACGGTGATCGTGGCGGCGATCGCAGTCGGCGTCATCGCCCATGCTCTCGGCCGGGACAACCCGGTCCTCGCCGTCGTCATCGACGACGGCGCGCAGCTCGCAGCCGGTGTCGCCGCGATGGTGAGCTGCTGGCACCACGGGCGGCTGGAACGCGCGCGCCAGCGGGTGTGGCGGTGGCTGCTCGCCGTCGGCTTCGCGGGATGGACCGTGGGCCAGGCCATCTGGACGTGGTACCAGACCTTCGGCGGCGTCGGCCTGCCCTCGCCGTCCTGGGCCGACGTCGGCTACCTCACGCTGCCGCTGTTCGCCCTGGTCGCGGTGCTCGTCTACCCCGCGCAGTCGCTGACCGCCCAGTCCGGCGGGCGCCGGTCCGAGCGGCACCTGGCGCGCAGCGTGCTGGTGATGGACGGGCTCGTCGTGGTCGGCTCGCTCTTCCTGCTCGCGTGGACGATCGTGCTGCGGTCCATCGTGGAGTTCGGTGCGCCGACGCCGGCCGAGTTCGCGGTCGCGATCGCCTACCCGGTCTCCGACCTCGTCCTGGTGACGATGGTGGTGCTGCTGATGGTCTTCCGCCGCAGCACCCCCGAGCAGCGGGCCACCCTGTGGGTGCTGTGCCTGGGGCTCGTCGCGCTCTCCGCCTCGGACGGCATCTTCGCCTTCCTGGTCAGCCGGGGCGCCACCGAGATGCCGCCCATCTACGACATCGGCTTCATCGCCGGTCCCGCCCTCGTCGCGGTGGCCGCCGCCGACCGGGGCGGACGCGCTGCGGTCGCCGGTGCCCGCCCGGCCTCCCCGACCGGGGACCTCGGACACCTGCTGCTGCCCTACGCCCCGCTCGGCGCCGCCGTGGCGCTGGTCTTCACCCAGATGATCCGCGGCCAGACCCTCGACGACGTGGAGAGGTACGTCGGGCTCATGCTGATCGTGCTGGTCCTGGCACGGCAGCTCATCACGCTGCTGGAGAACCGGATCCTGCTGACCCGGGTCCACGACAGCCAGGCCGGCCTGCACTACCAGGCCTTCCACGACCCGCTGACCGGGCTCGCCAACCGCTCGCTCTTCCAGGAGCGCCTCGCCGCGGCCGTCAGCCGGCACCGCCGCGATCAGCAGCGGGTCGGGCTGCTCTTCGTCGACCTCGACGACTTCAAGCGCATCAACGACAGCCTCGGGCACGCCGCCGGCGACGTGGTGCTGCAGGGGGTCGGGGACCGGCTGCGGGCCTGCGTCGGCGGCGACGACACCGTGGCGCGCTACGGCGGTGACGAGTTCGCGGTCCTGCTGCACGACAGCGACGACCCCGAGCAGGTCGGGGAGATGATGCTCGCCGCGCTGCGCCGCCCGTTCCGGATCGCCGGCCACCAGGTGACCGTGGGCGCGAGCATCGGCGCCGTCGTCACCGGCGCCTCCGAACCCGACCTCACCGCCGACGCGCTGCTGCGCCGGGTCGACGTCGCCATGTACAACGGCAAACAGGCGGGCAAGGGCGTCCTCGTCGTCTACCGCGAGGAGCTGACCGGGCTCGCCCACCCCGACCTGTCGACGCTGCTCGCCGCGGCCCTGCACGGCGACCCCTACGCGGGCACGATCGATGTGCACTACCAGCCCATCGTGCGGACGAGCGACGGCGCGGTGGTGGCGCTGGAGGCGCTGGCCCGATGGTTCAGCCCGGTGCTGGGCTCCGTGTCGCCCCAGGTCTTCGTCATCGCGGCCGAGCGCTCCGGCCTCGTCGCGGAGCTCGACGACCTCGTCCTGGACCGCGCGTGCCGCGACCTGGCCAAGATCTCCTCCGGGCAGCCGGACGAGCTCGCGGTGCACGTCAACGTCTCCGCGAGCCGGCTCGGCGGGCCCCGGCTGGAGTCCTCCGTCCGCCAGGCGCTCGACACCCACGGGCTGCCCGGGCACCGCCTCGTCCTGGAGATCACCGAGACCAGCCAGATCAGCGACCTCGAAGCCGCCGCGGACTCGACCTACCGGCTGCGCGACCTCGGGGTGCGGTTGGCGCTGGACGACTTCGGCACCGGCTACAACACCCTCGCCCACCTGCACGCGCTCGCGATCGACATCGTCAAGCTGGACCGTGAGCTCACCGCCTCCGACGGCCACGGGCACGGCAGCTCGCGCAGCGAGGCGCTGGGGCGGTCGGTCGTCACCATCGCGCAGGCCATGGGCATCTCGGTGATCGCGGAGGGCATCGAGACGGCCGACCAGGTCTGCACGCTGACGAGGTGGGGCTGCAACCTCGCCCAGGGCTACCTCTACGGGCGGTCCCAGCCCCTGGAGTCACTGACCCTCGGCCCGGACCGCCCGTAGCGCGCCCGGATCAGTTCGGGATCAGGCCGAAGATCGTCGCCGGGGAGCCGGAGCCGTTCTTGTTGCGCGTCCCGCCGACGAGGACCCAGGCGCCCGCGTCCGGGAGCTGCCCGAGATTGGCGAGGTTCTCCAGGCTGATCCGGTGCCGGTCGTAGAGCATAGTCGAGACCGTGTAGTTCTCGTCGATGCCCTGGTCCGGGCCGAAGGTGTCGGTGCCGAGCGCGCCCCGCTTGGCCAGGCGCCCCGACTCGATCAGCCACTGCGCCGCCGCGACGCTGAAGCCGGGCTGGTGGATCAGGCCCTCCTCGTCGAGGTTGGCGTAGGCGGGGGTGCCCCAGCGCCGCTCCCAACCGGTCCACAGGATCACCGCCGCGCCCTGCGGGATGCGCCCGTTGCGGCGCTCCCAGTCCCGCAGGTCGGCCACGGTCGCCGCGTAGTCCGCGTCGTGGGCCGCCTTCGCCCGCACGTCGATCTTCACCGCGGGCAGGAAGAGATCGGCCGGGTCCAGCTCGTCGGCGGAGAGACCGCCCTCCTGGAAGTGGTTGGGCGAACCCCAGTGGGTGCCGGTGTGCTCGCACTCCTTGGCGTATTGCATGTAGAAGCCGTCGACGGGCACCGTGGCCACCGTCTCCAGCGTGAACTCCGGGTCACCCGGGAAGATCGGGGTCTTCGCGGGGTCGTTCACATGGGACAGGAAGACCGGCCTCAGCCGGTCCAGCCGCAGCCCCGGCGCGGCCGGGCCACCGTGTGCGGCAGCCGGATCCGCGGTGCCCGCCACCACCGCACCGGTGAGCCCCATGGCGCCCATCATCAACCGCCGTCGCCGCATATGCAGGTCCTTCCAAGACATGGATGTGTTTATCACGGTCCATCTAACGAGCCGCGTGGAGAGCTGACAAGAGGCAGTTGCGACCGGCGAATGCAGCTGACCGGATGGCGTGATCGGATGACCGGCCGCGTACCGGGGACCGGATCGGCAGAATGTGCGCCGGCGGTGGCCGTCAGCCCGTTGCGTCCTGAGTGGACTGGGGCTCGCCGGTGGCGCCCGCCTCGGCCGTCGGCGACGGCGGATCCTCCGACGGCTGCGGCGCCGAGCTGGTGGGAGCCTGGCTCGGCGGCGCCGCGCTGCGGGTCGGGCTGATGCTCGGCTTCGCCGATGCGGTGGCGGTCGCCCGGGTCCGGCTGGCCCTCACCGAGGTGGGCACGGCGGTGGTGGCGGCGGCGGTGCCGCTGGGCCCGGGTCCGGGACCGAGGCCGGTAGGGTCGGCGAAGGCCATCACACCGGCTGCGGCGCCGAGGACCAGCGCGATCCCGGCGAGACTCGATCCCACCCGGTGCCGGGAGATGAAGGACGGGTGCGGCTGGGTGTGGCGCCCGGTCAGCGCCGTCGGCGTGTCCCGCCGCAACATGTGCGGCTGCACCGCGGCGGCTGCGGCGATGGGCCGGCCGTCCATGGCCGCGGTGGTCGCGACCCGTCGGGTGCTGATCGCCCGCGCGGCGTCGGCCATCTCGGCGGCTGTCCGGTAGCGGTCCGCGGGGTCCTTCGCCATCGCGGTGGCGACGAGCTCGCGTAGCCCGGCCGGGACGCTGTAGGGCAGCGGCTGCGGTGCGCCGTCGAGGTGCAGCATGGCGATGGCGAGCGCGGTCGTGCCGTCGAAGGGCGGCTGCCCGGCCAGGCAGTGGTAGGCGACCGCGCCGAGGGCGTAGATGTCGATGCTCGGCGTCGCGTCGCGCTGGGTGATCTGCTCGGGCGCCATGTAGAGGGCGGTGCCGACCACCTGGCCGGTCGCGGTGAGGCTGAGGTCGGTCGCGGCGCGGGCGATGCCGAAGTCCACCAGCAGGACGCGGCCGTCGGGCTCGATCAGCAGGTTGGCCGGCTTCACGTCGCGGTGCACCACGCCCGCCTGGTGCGCCGCGTGCAGCGCCGCCGCGGCCTGCGCGACGATCGAGATCGTCTGCGCGGGGTCCAGCGGCCCGGACGCGATGCGGTCGGAGAGCGGCTCGGCGTCCAGAAAGGGCATCACCAGGTACGCCCGGTGGCCGCGCCCGTCGACGTCGGACTCGCCGTAGTCGTAGATCTCGATCACGCCGGGATGGTGCAGGGAGGCGAGGGTGCGGGCCTCGGCCCGGAAGCGCTGCCCGAATCCGGGGTCACCGTGCAGGCTGGACAGCAGCACCTTCACCGCCACGATGCGAGCGAGCACGGTGTCGGTGGCCCGCCAGACCGCGCCCATGCCGCCGGCGGCGATCTGTTCGTCGAGCCGGTAGCGGCCGTCGAGGACGTCACCAGGTATCAGCATCCGAACCTCATACCCACTACCGGCGGCTGCCATGCCACCCGGCTCGACAAGAACTCCATGTGGCACGACGCGCGGTGCGGCCGCATTATCCCTCGGTGGGCCGAATGTCGTCGCCGCCCGTGGGCCTCCGGTTACTGAGAGGTCATCAATTCATCTGCGTCATTCTGTTGTCCGGACAATCATTCGGCGATCATCAATGATGTCACGGACTGCCATTCACCGGATTCTTCCCGGGTGAAGATCCTGCGTCGAATGTGAACGGATGCCTGAGACAAGTCGGCAGCTCAATGAAGCCTTGACTCCCGGACATGACGGGAATTGACAGCCCTGTGACTCGTCGATAATGTGTGCGCTTTGCGGGTGCCAGTAATCCGTGTAGATACGCAGATTGCTGGCATGTTAATCGCTGCGTTGCGTCTGCGTAGCCGACACTTTGGACACTGGATTGACTATCACAGAGTTTGCGATGCGAATTCCGGGCGGGCTCCCGGAATCGACGGTCGACTATGACCGGCAGCTGCACGGAATACACCGACTGCAGCGCGCCGAGTTCATCGTCGATCCGCGTCGATACTTTGCGGCAATCGCTCCGCTCGGTCCGCTCTTCCACGACCAGGTGGGCGGTGTCTGGGTGTGCTCCGGCTACGCCGAGTCCGACGCCATCCTGCGCGACCACCGCCGGTTCTCCTCGGCCCGCAGCCACACCGCCGGCGCTCGGTCCATCGGCGCGATGCTCGCCGACCAGCTCCTCTTCACCGACCCGCCACGCCACGACGACCTGCGCGGCGCCGTGCGCGCCCAGTTCGCCGCCTCCCGCATCCGCGAGCGCGACCAGGCGATGCGGGAGATGGTCGACTCCGTCCTGCGGACCCTGCCGAGCACCGGCTCGCTCGACCTCGTCGACGACTTCGCCGCGAAGCTCCCCAGCATGCTGATCGCGTCGCTGCTGGGGATGCCGGGGCGCGAGGCCGACCTGAG
This sequence comes from Allocatelliglobosispora scoriae, assembly GCF_014204945.1. Classification (NCBI taxonomy): domain Bacteria; kingdom Bacillati; phylum Actinomycetota; class Actinomycetes; order Micromonosporales; family Micromonosporaceae; genus Allocatelliglobosispora; species Allocatelliglobosispora scoriae. Next base: position 423,228 of record NZ_JACHMN010000002.1, on the reverse strand, counting down.
CCGCTGGGCGGAGGCCTACGAGACGCTGCTCGGCAGCCTCAGCACCCTGCCGGACATCCGCGACGAGTCGGTGATCCCGGTGCTGCAGGAGGCGATGGCGGAGTTCCGGGGCGAGGCCGAGCGGCGCGCCGGACAGGGCCGCGACGACCTGATCGGCTCCCTCGTCGACGGCCTGGGCACCGAGGCGCCCGCCCTCGACGCGATCGCGGCCAACTGCGTCGTGCTCGTCGGCGGCGGATACCAGACCCTGACCCACCTCGTCACCACCGGGCTGCTCCTGCTCGACCAGCACCCGGCGCAGCAGCGGCTCCTGCGGGCCGACCCGGAGCTCGTCGGCGGCGCGATCGACGAGTTCATGCGCCTCGACGGCTCCAGCCAGTATGTCGCCCGTCGCGCCACCGTGGACGTCGAGCTCGCCGGGCAGCACATCCGAGCCGGCCAGACCGTGCTCGTCCTGCTCGCGGCGGCCAACCTGGACCCGCGTACGTTCGCCGACCCCGAGCGCCTCGACATCCACCGCACGGGCTCCCGGCACCTCGGCTTCGGCTCCGGTCGCCACTACTGCATCGGCGCCCCGTACGCCGAGCGCATGGCCCGCTGGGCGATCCTCGGCTTCCTCGACCGCTACCCGCACTACCGGCCCGCGACCGGCGAGGGCGCCCAGGTCTGGGGCCACCACCCCAACACCCGCTGCCGTGCCCACGCCCGCGTCGTCATCGACCCGCCCGTCGCGGCCGTCTCCGACCGGCCCACCGCGTCGGTCGAGCACCAGGTGACGATGCAGTGGAACGACACCGCCGCACCGCTGGGCCCCGCCGCGCTGTGGCACGACGTCTTCGCCCACCGGGCCCGGCTCGCCCCCGACGACATCGCGGTCGACGAGGCCGGTCGCGGCTACACCTACGCCGACGTCGACCGCCGGGCGAACGCGCTCGCCAGGGTGCTGCGCGGCCGGGGCGTGCAGCCCGAGTCGATCGTCGGTGTCGTGATGGACCGGTCGGTGGACTTCGTCATCTCGGTGCTCGCCGTCGCCAAGGCCGGTGGTGCGTTCCTGCTCTCCGAGATCGACTGCCCGGCCGAGCGGCTGCGCACCATGGTGGCCGACGCCGGCGTCGCGCTGCTGCTCACAGACTCCCGGGGTCACGCGGCTCTCCACGCGGACCTCGGGACACCAATCCTCGTCGTGGACACCTCCGGTGCCGCCGAGGAGCCGCCCGTCACCGGTGCCACGGCCGGGACCACGGCGTACGTCGTCTTCACCAGCGGCACCACCGGGCGGCCGAAGGCGATCGCCGTCGACCACGAGGGCGCGGTCAACCTGCACGTCGGGCACCGCCGGGTGATGCGAGCCGGGCCCGGGGACCGGGTCCTGCAGTTCCTCTCGCCCAACTTCGACGGCTGTGTCCACGACCTGCTGCTATCGCTGCTCGGCGGCGCGACGCTGGTGGTGGCGCCGAGCGTGGATCTGATCGTCGGACCGCCGCTGCTGCGGCAACTCCGCGATCGGCGGGTCACCGTGGTGACCCTCACCCCGTCGGTCTGGGCGGCGCTGCCGGAGGATCCGCTGCCCGACCTTCGACTGGGAGCGGCGGCGGGGGAGCGCCTGTCGGCTGCGGTCGTCGCACGCTGGCTCGCGCCGGGCCGCCGCTTCCTCAACCTCTACGGCCCGGCCGAGGCCGCGGTCTGGGCGACGTGGCACGAGTGCGTCGTCGGGGAGGAGCCGCCGATCGGCCGCCCGATCCCCAACAAGCGGATCTACGTCCTCGACGAGCAGCTCCGAGCGGTGCCGGTCGGCGCGGAGGGCGAGATCTGCATCGGCGGCCTCGGCATCGGCCGCTACCTGGGGCGGCCGGACCTGATGGAGGAGCGGTTCCGACCCGATCCCTACGCGCCCGATCGGCGGCTCTACCGCACCGGCGACCGGGGCCGGTGGCGCCAGGACGGCTCTGTCGAATACCTGGGGCGCCGCGACCGGCAGGTCAAGATCCGCGGTCAGCGGGTCGAGCTCGACGAGGTCGAGCGCGTGCTCGAAACGGCTCCCGGCGTCTCCTGCTGCCTCGTCGCCGAGCGCGACGGACGGCTCGTCGCACTCGTCGTGCCGGTCGGCGTCTTCGACGAGGCGGCCGTCCGGGCCCACCTCGCGGCGCGTCTGCACGGCGGGATGGTGCCCGCGGCGTTCAGCATCGTCGACGAGCTGCCGCGCAGCGCCGCAGGCAAGGCCGCGGTGGACGACAGGCCGATCGCCGTCCCGCAGCCGGATCCACGGCATCCGGTGCTGACCCGGCGGGTCGTCGAGATCTTCGCGGGCTGCCTCGGCGTCACCGCCGACCAGATCGGCCGGGACTCCGACTTCTTCACCCTCGGCGGCGACTCGCTCGCCATCGCGGGGCTGCTCGCGGGGTTGGAACACGCGAGCGGGTCGGCGTTCCGCGACGTCGCGCAGCTGCTCGCCTGCCCCACCCCGGCGGGCATCGCCACCCACCTGCTGTCGGTCGCCGGTGCGAACGGCGAGGGGTTCATGGCGACCGAACGCATACCCACCGAGAAGTGGCGCGAGCTGCCCGATCGCATCGACCCCCCTGAGGTCGAGTCGATCGCGGCGGCCGACCCGATCAGGGTCAGCCACACCTAGACGCGGTCGGGTGACTCCGGTGGCCGAGGCCTACCACGCTGGCGCGAGGGCGCAGGGCACCGGAGATTCACACGATCGTGCGGCCGGCACCTGGCGTCGGCCGCGCGGAGAGCGGGTCACTCCCGGGCTGCTCTCCGATGAACGTGGCGCCGCCGACCGACGGGTCGGCGGCGCCACACCTCATTTATAGCCAATCCGCGCACGATCCGTTGCCCTCCGAGCCCCGCACGTTTTGCAGCAAGGCGTGGTGTAGATCGCGATCTACACCACGCCTTGCTGCAAAACGTGACAGGTGGACTGTCAGCGGGCGGCGAAGGGGATCTGGGGGCGCTCGCTGGTCAGGTCGCCGACGGGGTGCTGCCACAGGCCGCGGCCGCGCAGGATCGGCAGCACACCCTCGCCGAACCAGTACGCCTCCTCCACGTGCGGGTGTCCGGAGAGGATGAACTCGCTGATGCCGAGGTCGGCGTACTCGGCGATGCGGTCGGCGATCTCTGTGTGGCTGCCGACGAGAGCCGTCCCCGCCCCGCCCCGGACCAGACCCACGCCGGCCCAGAGGTTCGGCGCGATCTGGAGGTCGTCACGGCGCCCGCCGTGCAGGGCGAGCATCCGCCGCTGCCCCTCGGACTCGCTGCGCGCAAGGCCCGCCTGGACTCCTGCGATGTCGGCGTCGCTGATGCCTTCGAGCAGCTTGCGGGCCTGCGCCCAGGCCTCGTCGGCGGTGTCGCGGGCGATGACGTGCAGCCGGATGCCGAAGCGGATCTCGCGCCCCTCCTCGGCGGCGAGCTGCCGGATCCAGGCGAGCTTCTCGGCGACCTGCGCTGGCGGCTCGCCCCAGGTGAGGTAGACGTCGGCGTGCTTGGCCGCGACCGGCCCGGCGGCCTTGGACGACCCGCCGAAGTAGATCGGCGGCACCGGGTCCGGCACCCGGGGCACCGTGGCGCCCTCGACCCGCAGGTGCTCGCCGGTGAAGTCGACCGGGGCACCGCCGCGCCACAGACTGCGTACGACGTGCAGGAACTCGTCGGCGCGGGCGTAGCGGGCGTCCTTGTCGAGGAAATCGCCGTAGGCCCGCTGCTCGTGCGCTTCGCCGCCGGTGACCACGTTGAGCAGCAGCCGCCCGTTGGAGTGCCGCTGGAACGTGGCGGCCATCTGCGCGGCGAGGGTGGGGGAGAGAAGCCCGGGCCGGAACGCGACGAGGAACTTCAGCCGCTCGGTGACCTCGGTGAGCATCGCGGTGGAGAGCCACGCGTCCTCGCACCAGGCCCCGGCCGGGGTGAGCGCGCCGACGAAGCCGAGCTGCTCGGCCGTCCGCGCGATCTGGCCCAGGTAGGCCAGCGTCGCCGGCCGGGCACCGCCGGCCACTCCGGCGGGCAGGCCGTGCCCGCCACCGACGATGAACCGGCTGTCGCCGTAGGTGGGCAGGAACCAGTGGAACGTGAGCGTCATGGTGCTTTCTCCTGTGCGGGGCGGTTCAGAGCAGCCCGTGCCGGGGCGGCAGGGTGCCGGTGAGTGCGGCCCGGCCGAGGTGCTGGACCTTCCAGCGGACCGGGTCGTGCAGGGTGTGCGTGCGCGCGTTGCGCCAGTGCCGGTGCAGGTTGAAGGTGTCGAGGCTGGAGCGGGTCCCGGCGACCTCGAAGAGCGCGCCGGCCAGGGAGTTGGCGGCCCGGTCGGAGTAGGCCTTCGCGGCGGCCACGGCGAGCGACGCCCGCCCGGCCGAGTCGTCGTCGAGCGCTGCGGCGGCCGTGTCGATCTCCCTCGCGGCGGTGGTTAGCAGCGCGTGCGCCGCCCGCAGCTCCAGCGACAGCTCGCCGAAGCGCTGCACGAGCAGCGGATCCTCCACGGCCGTCTCGACGCCGGCTTCAAACCAGGGCCTCGTCTTGGTACGCACGAAGTGCGCCGCCTCGTCCAGCGCCCCCTCCGCGATCCCGACGTCGATCGCCGCGTGCAGCACCTGCGCGAACGCGCCGTAGAGCTGCGGACCGTCGAAGGTGCGGTGCTGGGGGACCACCCGGTCGTCCGGGACGGCGACGTCGAGCAGGTGGACGGTGCCGCTGGCGGTGGTGCGCTGCCCCATCCCGGCCCAGTCGTCGACGACGGTGATGCCCGGGTCGTCGGCGGGGGCGTAGGCGACGTAGAGCTTGTCGTCCTCTCCGCGGGCGAGGATCGCGATCCAGTGCGCGAACAGCGCGCCGGTGGCGTAGTACTTCGTCCCGTTGACCAGGTATCCGCCGCCCTCGACCGGGGTGAGCCGGGTGCGGTAGTCCATCAGGTTCTTGGTGCCGATCTCGGACTGGGCGTTGCCGATGCGCTTGCCGGCGAGGATTTCGCCGAAGAAGAACTTGCGCTGCTCGGGGTCGCCCTGGTGGCGTAGCACGTTGACGTAGACGAAGTGGCTGTGCGGGATCTGCGCGATGTTGGGGTCGGCGGCGGCGAGCAGCCGGAACACCTCCGCGATCGTGGCCGCGCTGACATCGGCGCCGCCGTGTTCGGCGGGGACGGTGATCGCGAGCAGGCCGCTGTCGCTGAGCCGGTCGAGCTCGGCCCGGGGCAGGCGCCGGGTGGCGTCGCGCTCGGCCGCGTCGACGGCGAACTCGGCGGCGAGCCCGGCCGCGACGGCGAGGGCCTCGGCGTCGTCGCGGATCACGTACGCGTGCGGTGCATCAGGGTTTGCTGGTGGTGCCATGCCGCGATGCTGGCACGGCGATGCTGATCAAGGCAATCCATCGAGCGGATAATTCCTATAATTCCCATGGGACATATCAATTAAGTATGTGATCCGGGTCACTTTTGCCTGGACATGATCACTCGCGGCGCCCTACGTTTCTCGCCATGAAGCGGAGCCTGCGCCTGGTCCAACGGCGCTATGTGGACTTTCTGAGGGTGTGCAGCTGCGGCTGTTGATGCCGCCTGCCCCTGTTCTGCGAACCCCACCACTCTCATCCGCACCGCGACCGAAACCAACGCCCAATGCGGGGCTTCCTTCGGCGTACACCCCCATTTTTGTGAAGGGCTTCACCGTGTCCATCCGCAAGTCTGCGCGCCTGCTCGCCGTCACCGCCGTGGTCGGCCTGCTCGCGGCGTGCGCCACCACAGACGGGACCAGCGCGGCCAACGCCGACTCCAGTGCCCGCACCGCCGGCTCCGCCCTCAACGCCGAAGGAACGCCGGCCGACGGCGGCACCCTCAACCTGTCGATGTCGGCAGACCCGCTCTGCCTCGACCCGCACGCGATCTCCTCCGATGTGGAGCAGATCTTCGGGCGCATCCTCACCGACAACCTCGTCTACCTCGACAAGGACGGCAACCCGTCGCCGTGGCTCGCCGAGAAGTGGGAGATCTCGCCGGACGGCAAGACCTACACCTTCCACCTGCGCACGGGCGTCACCTTCAGCGACGGCGCGGTCTTCGACGCGCAGGCGGTCGTCACCAACTTCGAGCACATGCTCGATCCGGACACCCGCTCGCCGCTCGCCGGGCCCTACATCGCGCCCTATGTGGACAGTAAGATCATCGACGCGCAGACGCTGGAGGTGCACCTCCAGCAGCCCTACTCGCCGTTCCTCGACGTGCTCGCCCAGGGCTGGCTCGGCCTGCTCTCGCCCAAGGCGATCAAGGAGAGCACCCCGGCGCAGCTCTGCGAGAAGCCGGTGGGCTCCGGTCCGTTCGTGCTGACCGGATACACCAAGACGCAGGGCGCCACCTTCGTCAAGCGGCAGGGCTACACGTGGGCGCCGCCGCTGCTCGGCGCCACCGGCCAGCCGCACCTCGACGGGATCAACGTCTCCTGGGTCGGCCAGGACGCCGTCCGGTTCAACTCGCTGACCAGCGGGCAGTACCAGGCGACCGGCTACGTCCCGGCGCAGAACGCCGCCGCGGTGAAGGCGAGCACCGGGCTCGTCTACTCCAACGTCAACCGGATCGGCCTGCCCTACACGATCGAGTTCAACACGACGCGGGCGCCGTTCGATGACATCAAGGTGCGGCAGGCCTTCGTCGCCGCGGTCAACCGCGAGGCGGTCGTGAAGACGGTCGGCTTCGGTGAGCGGCAGCTCGCGACGAGCTTCGTCGACCGGGTCACCAAATACTACGACCCGACGGTCACCCTGCCGGGCTTCGACGTCAAGCGCGCCAACGAGCTGCTCGACCAGGCCGGCTGGACCGCCAAGGACGCCGAGGGCTACCGGACCAAGGGCGGCAAGCAGCTCATCGTGCAGTGGCCGGTCGGACAGACCGCGACGATCAGCCCGATCTTCGACCTCATCCAGGCGCAGGTGAAGGCCGTCGGCATCAAGGTCAACATCGAGCTCATCCCGAGTGCGCAGCTCACCACCCGCCGCTACGACGGCGACTACGACCTCTCCGCCGGCGTCTGGCACACGAACACGCCCGACGTGCTCTACATCAAGTACGCCACGTTCAGCATCCCGAACAAGGCGCGGCTGGGCCAGAACACGTCCCACCTGAGCGATCCTCAGCTCGACGGCTGGCTCGACCAGGCCCGGCAGACCACCGACAAGGTGCAGCTGGCGGACCTCTACGGCAAGGTGCAGCACCGGCTCGCGGAGTTGACGCCCGGATTCCCGGTCTACGACAACTCGGTGCTGTGGGCGTTCAGCTCGAAGCTGCACAACGTCGTCGTGGACACCTCCCACGGCACGCCGTACTTCGCCTACGCCTGGCTGGAGAAGTAGTCATGGGCATCTGGAAGAGGATCGGCACCAGGCTCGTGGCCGGGATCGGTGTGCTCTGGGGGGCGGCGACGCTGTCGTTCATCGCGCTGCACGTGACGGCGGGCGACGCGGCCCTGGCGACCGTCGCCGGTGACGGGGCCAACCCGACACAGGCGGTCCTCGACCGGGTGCGTACCGACTACGGCCTGGACCTCCCGCTCTACCAGCAGTACCTGAACTATCTCGGCAGGCTCCTCACCGGTGACCTGGGTGAGTCCTACCAGCAGCGCGTCTCGGTGGCGAAGGCGATCGGCGAGCAGCTGGGCGAGACGGTACAGCTGGCGCTGAGCGCGGCGGTCGTGGCGGTCGTCCTGGCGGTGGGGGTCGCGATCCTCACCGCCAGGCGGCGGCCGTGGATCCGCTCCACGGCATCCGGGATCGAGCTCGTGCTCACATCCTTCCCCACCTTCGTGCTCGGCCTGGTGCTGCTGATCATTTTCTCGTTCAAGGCGGGCTGGTTCCCGGTCTCCGGCAACGAAGGGTTCGCGGCGCTGGTGCTGCCCACCTTCACCCTGGCGCTGCCGATCGCGGCGACGCTCTCGCAGGTGCTGCGCACGGAGCTGGAGGAGGTGCTGGAGCAGCCGTTCATCCTCACCGCGCGGAGCCGGGGCATGCGCGAGGCGTCGGTGCGCCTCGGCCACGCCCTGCGGCACGCGCTGATCCAGATCGTCACCATGTCGGGCTTCGTCATCGGCGGCCTGCTCGGCGGCGCGGTGATCACCGAGACCCTCTTCGTACGCCGGGGCGTCGGGCAGCTCATGCTCACCGCCACCACGACCAAGGACATCCCGCTCGTGCTCGGCGTCGTCATCTTCGCGGCCACCGTCTACGTCGTGGTCAACCTCATCGTCGACATCGTCTACGGCCTCATCGACCCCCGGGTGGTTACGTCATGACAGTGCTCACCGCCCGGCGGAGCCTGCCGGCTCTCGCGCTGCCGACCCGGCGCTGGCGGTTCCGACCGGGCCTGATCCTCGGCGTCGGCTACCTGGTCCTGCTCGTCGTCGCGGCGATCGCGCCGGGCCTGCTCACCAGCCACGACCCGCTGGAGATCAGCACGGCCGGCGCCTTCGTCCCGCCCAGCGGGGAGCACCTGCTCGGCACCGACCAGTCCGGCCGCGACATCCTCGCCCGCATGATCTACGGCGCGCGGTCGTCGCTGATCATGGGCCTCGGCGCGACCGCGATCGGCGTCACCGTCGGCTCGGTGGTCGGGCTGATCGCCGGACTCGCCAACCGCTTCGTCGAGGGCACGATCATGCGGCTGATCGACGTCACGCTCTCCATTCCCGACCTGCTCATGGCGCTCGTCGTCGTCACGCTGCTCGGCACGGGCACCGTCAACGCGCTCTTCGCGGTCGCCTTCGCGAGCATCCCCTACTATGCCCGGCTGCTGCGGGCGCAGGCCCACGTCGTACGGCGCTCGACCTATGTGGAGGCAGCGACGGCGCTCGGCCTGCGTCGCTGGACGGTGATCCGGCGGCACGTGCTGCCCAACGCCTTCAAACCGCTCATCGGGCTCGCCACGATCGGCATCGGCAACGCGATCGGTGCGGGCGCCTCGCTCAGCTTCCTCGGCCTCGGCACCAAGCCGCCCGCGCCGGAGTGGGGCAACATGCTCTCCCTCGGCATCCAGTACATCTCCAACGACTGGCTGATGGTCGCCATCCCCGGCCTCGCGATCACCCTCACCGTGCTCGCCGTCACGGTCGTCGGCCGCGACCTCAAGCGCCGCTCCGAAGGAAGGGCCGTCTGATGCCCACCCCGCTGATCGAGGTCGAGAACCTCTACGCGGGCTTCGCCGCCCGCCCCACCGCCGTCGACGGCATCTCCTTCACCATCGAGCGCGGCGAGTGCCTCGCGCTGGTCGGCGAGTCCGGCTCCGGGAAGAGCGTCACCGCCCGCACGCTGGTCGGCCTCACCGGCCTCCATTCGCGGGTACGCGCAGAGTCCCTCCGCTTCGACGGTGAGGACCTGCAGGGGCTGGCCGAGAGCCGCTGGCGCCGCATCCGGGGCGCCCGCATCGGCTTCGTGCTCCAGGACGCACTGTCCTCCCTGGACCCGCTGCGCCCGGTCGGTCGGGAGATCGCCGAGCCGCTCAAGCTGCACACAACGCTCACCAAGGTCGCCCGGCAGGCGAAGGTGCTGGAGCTGCTCGCGTCGGTGGGCGTACCGGAGCCGGAACTGCGGGCCGGGCAGTACCCGCACCAGCTCTCCGGCGGCCTGCGGCAGCGGGCGCTGATCGCCTCGGCGATCGCCTGCGGGCCGGAGCTGCTCATCGCCGACGAACCCACCACCGCGCTCGACGCCACGATCCAGGCCCAGATCCTGGCGCTGCTGCAAGAGTTGAAGGCGGCGACATCGCTGCTGATCGTCAGCCACGACCTCTCCGTGGTGGCGCGCCTCGCGGACCGGGTGGCGGTGATGCGCGACGGCAGGATCGTCGAGCAGGGCACCACCGCGCAGGTGCTCCACGACCCGCGGCACGACTACACGAAGGCGCTGCTCGCGGCGGTGCCGGCCACCCATGCCAAGGGCACCCGGCTCTCCTCGGCCGCGCTCGTGCCGCAGCACCGGCTGCTGGAGGAGGGCGAGGGCATCCTGCGGAAGCTGGAGCCGGTCGCCGGGCGGGACGCGGGAGGCGGCGCGGCGGATCGGCTCCGCCCGGCCGACGATCGCCGGCCGAACGGCGGCGACCCCGTCATCTCCGCCCGTGAGCTGGTCAAGTCCTTCGAGGGCCACGACAAGGTCACCCGGACCGTCGTCAGCGGCGTCTCGTTCGACCTGCACCCCGGCGAGACCGTCGGCATCGTCGGCGAATCCGGCTCCGGCAAGACGACGACCGCGCGCATCGTGCTCGGCCTGGAGAAGCCCGACAGCGGCACGGTCAGCCTGCACGGCCGCCGCTGGGACAGCCTGCGCCCGGTCGAGCAGCGCGCCGAGCGGCGGCGGCTCCAGGTCATCTACCAGGACCCGCTCAGCTCCTTCGACCCGCGCTACACCGTCGAGCGGATCATCGGCGAGGCCCTCGGCGTGATCGGCCTGAACGGCTCAGCTCGCCGCGACCGGACCGTCGAGCTGCTGGAACTCGTCAGCCTCGACGCCGACTACCTCAAGCGGCGCCCGTTGGAACTCTCCGGCGGCCAGCGGCAGCGCATCGCCATCGCCCGTGCCCTGGCACCGGAGCCCGAGGTGATCGTCTGCGACGAACCGGTATCGGCGCTCGACGTCTCGGTCCAGGCGCAGATTCTCGACCTCCTCGCCGACCTGCAGGAACGCCTCGGGGTCGCCTACCTGTTCATCTCGCACGACCTGGGCGTCATCCACCACGTCAGCGACCGGGTCCTCGTCATGAAGGACGGCGAGGTGGTCGAGGCGGGCGACGTACGCCAGATCTTCGACGCACCGGCCCACGACTACACCCGGGCGCTGCTCGGTGCCGTTTCGACGCTCGCCCTCTCGAAGTAAGGACAGCACGGCCATGCCCAAGAAGATCCACGTCAACCTCTTCGAGATGAACTGCGTCGGGCACATCTCCCACGGCCTGTGGGTGCACCCGGACAACAACCGGCACCGCTTCAACGACATCGAGTTCTGGACGGAGCTCGCCAAGCTGCTCGAGTACGGCGGCTTCGACGCGGTCTTCCTCGCCGACGTGATCGGCGCCTACGACGGGTTCCGGGGCGGGCCGGAGACGGCGCTGCGCGAAGCCGTGCAGATCCCCAACAACGACCCGCTGCTGCTCATCCCGGCGATGGCGGCGGTCACCCGCAACCTCGGGTTCGCCGCGACCTTCTCCACCACCTACGAGCCGCCGTTCGCGTTCGCCCGGCGGATGTCCACACTGGACCACCTCACCAAGGGCCGGGTCGCCTGGAACGTGGTCACCTCCTACCTGCCCAACGCCGCCCGCAACTTCGGGCTCGCCGACGAGGTCGAGCACGACCAGCGCTACGCCATCGCCGACGAGTACCTCGACGTGCTCTACAAGCTGTGGGAGGGCTCCTGGGACGACGACGCGGTGATCCGCGACGTGGCGAACCGGGTCTACACCGATCCGGCGAAGGTGCGCTACATCAACCACGTCGGCAAGCACTACGTCGTGGCCGGCCCGCACCTGAGCGAGCCGTCGCGGCAGCGTACCCCCGTGATCTATCAGGCGGGCGCGAGCGACGCGGGCCGGGAGTTCGCCGCGAAGCACGCGGAGGCGGTCTTCGTCGGGGGTTTCACCCTCGACGCGGTGCGCGCCAACATCTCCGACACCAAGGACCGGGCCGAGCGGTACGGGCGGCAGCGCGACCACATCAAGTTCCTCGCCGGTGCGGCCGTGATCGTCGGCAAGACCGACGCCGACGTGGAGCGCAAGGTCGAGGAGTTCCGGCGGCTGCGCAGCGTCGACGGTCACCTCGCCCACGCCGGGGCGGGTCTCGACTGGACCCGCTACGACCCGTCCGAACGGGTCGGCGACATCATCGAGCGGCAGGACCCTGGCTTCCAGCGGCTCGGCCGGGGCTTCACTCCGGACCAGACGGTCGGGGAGGTGCTGGAGCGGATCGGCGGCTTCAACCGGGGTCCGTTCTTCGTCGCGGGCACACCGAAGGTCGTCGCCGACGAACTGGAGAAGTGGGTCGACACCGGCGGCATCGACGGCATCAACCTGCGGCAGTTCCTCACGCCTGGAACGGCCGAGGACTTCATCGAGCTCGTGGTTCCGGAGCTGCGCAAACGGGGGCGGTACCGCGAGTCCTATGACGACGGAGAGACGCTGCGGGAGCGGCTCTTCGGTGCGGGGCAGTCGCGGCTGCCCGACGTACACCCCGGTGCGCGCTATCGCGACCCGGCCGCACTCCTCGTTTAGTTGCGTCGCTCAGGAGGAAGCCATGCCCACGATTCTCGCGATCTCCGGGTCGCCCTCGGCCACGTCGAAGACGGCGCGGGTGGTCCGGCACGTCGCCGGAGCACTGCCCTGGGAGGTACGCGAACTCGCCGTCCGGGATCTGCCCGCCGACGTGCTGCTCGGTGCCGATCCGGGGCACCCGGCGATCCTCTCCGTCGCATCGGCGATCGCCGATGCGGACGGGGTGATCGTCGCGACGCCGGTCTACAAGGCGGCCTACAGCGGCGTACTCAAGGCGTTGTTCGACCTTCTGCCGCAGTTCGCGCTGGCGGGCAAGGTCGTGCTGCCGCTCGCGACGGGCGGGACGATCGCGCACGTGCTCGCGATCGACTACGCGCTGCGGCCGGTGCTGAGCAGCATGGGCGCGACGCACATCGTGCCCGGGTACTTCGTCCACGACAAGACGATCATCGAGACCGCGACGGGGATCGAGCTGGACCCGGCGTCACAGGCCCTGCTCGACGTGGTGATCGCCACCTTCGCGGCAGCCCTCCCGGCACCGCGCGTCCCGGCCTAGAAGATCGCCGCAACTCTTCAAGAGTTGGTCCTATCCAGCGTCACGTTTTGCAGCAAAGGGTGCCCTCGCGCGGCGGAACAGCCACGCTTTGCTGCAAAACGTGACACGGGTTCTAACCCTGAGTGGTGATCCAGACGTTGACGATCGTGTGGTTGGCGCAGGGCGTGTAGGAGATCTGGCCGACCTCGGCCCAGTTGCCGTTGCAGATGATGCCGCCGGCGCCGGGCATGAAGTGCTGCTGGAGCATGTTGATCCGGTGCTGCCCGGTCCCGCCGGTGCAGATGCTCTGCGCCCAGTTGGAGCCGTAGGTGATGGTGCAGCCGGTCGGCGCGGCGGCGGCGCCCGTGGCGGTGCCCGCGATGGTGCCCGCGGTGACGACGGCGCAGAGCGACAGGAGAGTCGCGAACCTCGTGGCCTTCATGGCCCTCCTCATTAAATAAGCTTTACAATTGCGCAAACCTTATTTGCCGTGAGAGGGAAACGTCAATACGTCGATGGCGTCACCGGATTCGGTTGGCCACCCAGGTGATGCCGAGGACGGCCGCCACCACCGCGACGGAGATCAGCACCTGGACGCCGTTTCCGTCGCGCGCACCGACGACGGCCACGAAAGCGCCCGTCGCGCTGCCGACCCGGACGAGGATCAGCCATCGATCGCGGAGATAGCTCCACGACTCCTTGTCGCGCTCGTGCTGCTGTCGCTGCCTGGAGATGCTGTCGAGGCGGTCGTAACGGGTGTCCCGCTCCCAGAGCGACTTCCATATGCCCATGGGTCCGCGTCACCGTGGCCGGTCGAACGCCAGGTGGGCACCGAGGACGACCCCGATCATGATGAGGGCGATCAATATCGCACGAACATCTCCCATTGCCGCCCCCAGCATGACCATGGCCGCGCCGAAGCCGCACAGGGCGCGGACGTTGCCCTTGCGCCAGCGGCGGCGGTCGCGCTGATGCTCGTCCTCCGGAGGCCGCCCGATGCCGGGAATGTGGTCGTAACTGGTGTCCCGTTCCCAGAGTGACTTCCATATACCCACGCGCCGATGGTAGGCGGGCGGCGCTCTACGCGTACTGGCTGGCGGGACGGCTCAAACCCAGGTGGTCGCGCAGCGTGGTGCCCGTGTACTCCGTCCGGAAGACACCGCGTCTGCGCAGCTCCGGCACGACGTGGTCGACGAAGATCTCCGCGCCTGACGGGAACATGTCGGGCATGATGTTGAACCCGTCGGCGGCTCCCTTGCGGAACCACTCCTCCAGCGTGTCCGCGATCTGCTCCGGAGACCCCGCCACCAGGCGGTGACCCGAGCGGATCCGGCCGGAGAGCTGGCGGACCGTGAGCTTCTCCCGGCGGGCCAGGTTGATCTGCGCTTCGAAGAAGCCGTGCGAGCCGTTCTCCACCCGGCCCACCTCGCCGATGAGGTGCCACGGCAGCTCGCTGTCGACGTCGAGGTCCTTCGGGTCGAGCTGCAGGCGCTGCGCCATCTGGGAGAGCTGGGATTCGAAGCCCTGGATGTCGTCGAGCTCAGCCTGCCGGGCCAGCGCCTCGGCCTCGGTGCTGCCGATCACGGTCGAGAGGCCGGGCATGATCTTGATGGAGTCGGGGTCCCGGCCGAAGGCGGCGGCGCGGGCGCGCATCTCGCTGTAGAAGGCCTGCCCGTCCTCCAGCGTGGTCTGCGTCGTGAAGATCGCATCGGCGTGGCGGGCGCCCAGCGATTTGCCCTGCTCGGATGAGCCCGCCTGGACGAGCACCGGGCGGCCCTGCGGGGAGCGGGGGATGTTCATCGGTCCGCGGACCGAGAAGTGCGTACCGACATGATCTATGGAGTGGACCTTCGCGGCGTCGGCGAAGACGCCGCGCTCGCGGTCGGCGATGATCGCGTCGTCCTCCCAGGAGTCCCAGAGCTTCACCGCGATCTCGACGAACTCCTCGGCGCGGCCGTAGCGGTCGTCGTGGATCGGCGCACCGGTGAGGCCGAAGTTGCGGGCCGCCGCGTCACCGGCCGTCGTGACGACGTTCCAGGCGGCCCGGCCGCCGGAGATGTGGTCCAGCGACGCGATCCGCCGGGCCAGGTTGTAGGGCGAGTTGTAGCTGGTCGAGGCGGTCGCGATGACGCCGATCCGCTCGGTCGCCAGGGCGATCGCGGTGAGCACGAGGGTCGGTTCGAGCCGACCGGCAGGACCGCCCGCCGGGTTGCCGGCGAGTGCCGGACCATCGGCGAGGAATATCGCGTCGAGGGTGCCGCGCTCGGAGATGCGGCCGATGTTGCGGTAGTAGTCGATGTCTATATAGGACATCGGGTCGACCTCGGCATAGCGCCAGGCGGAGCTGTGTCCGCCGAGGCCGAGGATGTTCATGCCGATGCTCATCTGGCGAGGTGAAGACGCCATGGTTGTGCTCGCTTTCGACGTTAGAAGAGCCCGCTCGTCGGGGGCTCCGCGCCGGTCAGGCGGTAGGCGCCGACGACTGCCGCCTTCCAGAGGCGGGGATTGTGATTGGCGACGGTGCGGGCGTTGCGCCAGTGCCGGTCCAGGTTGTGCTCGCGGGCCGTGGCCGAGCCGCCGCCCACGTCGAAGACGAGCTCCGAAGCTCGCAGGGCGGCCTCTGCGGCGAGGAACTGGGCCTGCGCGACCGTCACCGACGCCGTCGTCAGCAGATCGTTGTCGAAGTCCGCGGCCCAGACCTCGTCGATCGTGCTCGCGGCGGCGAGGATCACCGACTCGGCGGCGAAGGCCCGCGCGGAGATCTCGCCGACCGCGAGCTGCACGTAGGGGTCGTCGACGGACCGCTCGGCACTGCTGTGCCGGATCGGCCGGGCCCGTTCGCGGGCGAAGGCCACGGCGTCGGCGAGCGCGTTGCGGGCGATCCCCGCCTGGACGGCACCCAGGTAGAGCTGCAGGAACGGTGTCACCGGCGACCGGCGGTCGCGCGAGATGGCGCGGTGGCGGATCTCGTGGGCGAAGACCGTCATGTCGTGCAGGTTGGTGGTGCCGCTCGCGGTGAGCCGCTGGCCCATGCCGTCGAAGTCGTCGACGAGCTCCAGCCCTTCGCGGTCGCGGGGCACGATGAAGGAGACCGGCTGGTCGTCGTCGTCGAGGGCGGTCGCGCTCACCCAGTCGGCGTAGAGCGAGCCGGTGCTGTAGTACTTGCTGCCCTTGGCGGTGAAGTGGTCGCCGGCGCGGCTGATCCGGGCACTGATGGCACCGTTGGCGCCGCCGATCTCCCAGCCCGCGTTGCCGACGACGGCGCCGCCGAGGAACCGTCCGAACCACAGCTCGCGCTCGTCGTCGGTGCCGTTGGCCCGCAGCCCTTCGATGAAGGAGAAGTCGGGGCGCAGCGCCTGGGCGATGTTGGAGTCGGCAGCTGCGAGGTCGATGACGAACCGGATCACCTCGCGCACGGTGGAACCGGCACCGCCGTGACCGCGGGGGATGCGGAAGGTGAAGAGCTGCGCATTCGCGAGCTGCCGGATCTGCTCATGCGGCAGGACGCGCAGGCGCTCGCGTTCGGCGGCACCCGCCGCGACCTTCGGCAGGATCCGCGCCGCTCGTTCGAATAGATCAACAACTCGCACGGAAGTAAGTCTGTAGGAGTTGTAGGAATTGCGCAAGGTCGAGATCGTGGCCGATCGGAGCCGGTGGCACATGAGGAGCCTTCACAACGGCGGGGGAGTCTGCTTAACTGTCTCCACATCGATGGGAGAGCGCTCTCTGGCAATGTCAACCGAGAGGTTGGCGGCGGCGGCGCGCACGCCCATCGGGAACGGGCCTGAGGCCCAGGCGTGATCGGCGCACGTCTTCATTTTCTCTACGGGAGAGGTGTCAACCGATCATGTTCCTTCGCAGAGTGCTGCTCTGCGTCGCCATTGTGCTGGCCGGGGTCGGCTTCAACGTCACCCCTGCGCAGGCCGCCCCTGATTTCGCGGTGCTGATCTTCAGCAAGACCGCGGGGTTCCGGCATGACTCGATCCCGGTGGGTATCACCGCGATCCAGCAGCTCGGCACGCAGAACAACTTCACGGTCGAGGCGACCGAGGACGCTGCCCAGTTCAACGACGCCAACCTGGCCAGGTTCAAAGCGGTGATCTGGCTGTCCACCACCGCCGACGTGCTCGACGCCACCCAGCAGGCGGCGTTCGAGCGCTACGTCCGCGCCGGTGGCGGTTACGTCGGCGTGCACGCCGCGTCCGACACCGAATACGACTGGGCCTGGTACGGCGGCCTGGTGGGCGCCTACTTCTCCAGCCACCCGGCGATCCAGCAGGCCACGGTCCGCATCGAGGACACGGCCCACCCGTCCACCGCGGGCCTCCCGGCGAACTGGGTCCGGACCGACGAGCTCTACAACTACCGCACCAACCCGCGCTCGACGGTGCACGTGCTGGCCAACCTCAACGAGTCGACCTACACCGGTGGCACGATGGGTGCCGACCACCCGATCTCCTGGTGCCGCGCCTACGACGGCGGACGCTCGTGGTACACCGGTCTCGGGCACACCCAGGAGAGCTTCAGCGAGGCCAACTTCCGTACCCACCTGCTCGGCGGCATCCGGTACGCGGCCCAGGGCACCGGGAACTGCACGGTCGGCACCCCGCAGGCGGGCACGTTCACCCAGGTGACACTGGCCAAGGGCGTGGCCGAGACCGGCGAGCCGATGGGCATGACGGTGCTGCCGAACCGGGGCACGCTGCACACCTCCCGCGACGGCACCGTCCGGTTCACCGACGTCAACGGCAACACCAAGGTCGCGATGACCCTTCCCGTCTACACCCACGACGAGGAGGGCATGCAGAGCATCAAGGCCGACCCGAACTTCGCCACCAACCGGTGGGTCTACATCTATTACGCGCCACCGCTCAGCACCCCGGGCGGCGACTCTCCGGCCACCGGCACGCCGGCCCAGTTCGCCCCGTTCGACGGCGTCAACAAGCTGGGCCGGTTCACCGTCCGCGACGACAACACGATCGACCCGGCCTCGCTGGTCACGATCCTCGACGTGCCGACCAGCCGGGGGCAGTGCTGCCACGTCGGCGGCGACATCGACTTCGACGCGGCCGGCAACCTCTACCTCTCCACCGGCGACGACACCAACCCGTTCGACTCCGGCGGTTACGCACCACTGGACGAGCGGACCGACCACAACCCGGCCTTCGACGCCCAGCGCACCGCGGGCAACAGCAACGACCTGCGCGGCAAGGTGCTGCGGATCAAGCCGTCGGCGACGGGTGGCTACACCATCCCGGCCGGCAACATGTTCGCCCCGGGCACCGCGAAGACCAGGCCCGAGGTCTACGCCATGGGCTTCCGCAACCCGTTCCGGATGAGCGTGGACAAGGCCACCGGGGTCGTCTACCTCGGTGACTACGGCCCCGACGCGGGCAGCGCCGACGCGCAGCGCGGACCGGCCGGCACGGTGTCGTTCGAGCGGATCACCCAGCCGGGCAACTTCGGCTGGCCCTACTGCTCGAACTACAACACCCCCTACCAGGAGTACACGTTCCCCACCGGTCCGTCGGCCGGTCCGTTCAACTGCGCGGGCGGGCCGACGAACAACTCGCGCAACAACACGGGCATCACCACCCTCCCCGCGTCGCAGGCGGCCTGGCTGCCCTACGGCGGGGCGGGTCCCTGGCGGCCCGAACTGGGCGGCGGCGGTCCGATGGGCGGCCCGGTCTACAACTTCAACCCGGCGCTCGTCTCCGACGTGAAGTTCCCGGTCTCCTTCAACGGCAAGGCCATCCTCGGCGAGTTCACCAGCCGTTGGATCAAGGCGGCCACGATCAACGCCAACGGTACGGCCGGCGCGATCGAGTCGATCCCGTGGACCGGAACGGCGATCATGGACATGGAGTTCGGACCGGACGGCGCACTGTACGTGCTCGACTACGGCACGACCTGGTTCGGCGGCGACGCCAACTCGGCCCTCTACCGCATCGAGTACAACAGCGGCGGCAACCGGGCACCGATCGCCCAGGCCAGCGCCACTCCGTCGACCGGCGGAGCGCCGCTGACCGTGCAGTTCAGCTCGGCCGGCAGCAACGATCCCGACGGCGATGCCATCACCTTCGCCTGGGACTTCACCAGCAACGGCTCCACGGACTCCACGGCGGCCAACCCGACGTTCACCTACCCGACGAACGGCGAGTACACCGCGACGCTGACGGTTCGCGACAGCGGCGGCAGGATCGCGACCGCCAGCACCGTCATCGGCGTCGGCCGGCCGTCGGTCCAGATCATCGTCCCGGCCGACGGTACGGTGTTCCAGTTCGGCGACCTAGTGCCCTACGAGGTGCGGGTCACCGATCCGAATGTCGGCACCGTCGACTGCAACCGGGTCGTGCTCAACTACGTCCTGGGCCACGACAGCCACGGTCACCCGATCACCAGCAAGACCGGCTGCACCGGGTCGGTCCAGACCACGGTGGACGGTGAGCACGACGCGTCCGCGAACATCTTCGGGGTGCTGGCCGCCGTCTACACCCCGCCGACCGGGCCCGCGGTCCAGGACCAGCACGTGCTGCAACCGCGAACCCGGCAGGCCGAGCACTACGCCACGATGAACGGTGTCCAGCTCGCCGCCAAGGCCAGCGCGCACGGCGGCAACGCCATCGGCTACGTCGAGAACGGCGACTGGATCTCCTTCACGCCGTACAACCTGACCGGCGTCACCGGGTTCAAGGCGCGAGTCGCCTCGGCCGGCATCGGCGGCACGCTGACCGCGCGGATCGACTCGCCGACCGGCACGGTCGTCTCCACGGTGCCGGTCGCCCCGACCGGCGGCTGGGAGACCTGGGTCGACGTGACCGGCACGGTGACCGTGCCGGCCGGAACGCACCAGCTCTACCTGGTGTTCACCGGCGGTGCCACCGGCTCGCTGTTCGACATCGACGACTTCACCTTCACCTCCGGCGGCACCACTCCGCCGCAGGGGAGCAACCTCGCGCTGAACCGTCCGGTGACGGCGTCGAGCGTGGAGGGCGCCTACGTGGCGGCGAACGCGGTCGACGGCTCTGCCACCACCCGGTGGGGCAGCGCGTTCGCCGATCCGCAGTGGATCCAGGTGGATCTGGGCCAGTCGTACGCGATCAGCAGGGTGAAGCTGTCCTGGGAGGCGGCGTACGGGTCGGCGTACCAGATCCAGACGTCTGCTGATGGTCTGACCTGGACCACGGTGCGTTCGGTGACCGGTGGTGACGGCGGGGTCGACGACAACACCGGTCTCACCGCCACCGGCCGGTACGTGCGGATCAACGGCACGACCCGGGCCACCGGATTCGGCTACTCGCTCTGGGAGTTCGAGGTCTACGGTGCCGGCGGTCCGACCCAGCCGCCGACGGGGAACCTCGCGTTGAACAAGCCCGCCACCGCATCCAGCGTGGAGGCGCCCAACGTGGCGGCGAACGCGGTCGACGGCTCGGGCACCACCCGCTGGGGCAGCGCGTTCGCCGATCCGCAGTGGATCCAGGTGGATCTGGGCCAGTCGTACGCGATCAGCAGGGTGAAGTTGACCTGGGAGGCGGCGTACGGGTCGGCGTACCAGATCCAGACTTCGGCCGACGGCGTGACCTGGACCACGGCGCGTTCGGTGACCGGTGGTGACGGCGGGGTCGACGACAACACCGGTCTCACCGCCACCGGCCGGTATGTCCGGATCAACGGCACGACCCGGGCCACCGGGTACGGCTACTCACTGTGGGAGTTCGAGGTCTACGGCTGACGTAGACCAGCTCGTCGCCGGGTGCGGAGGACCGTTCGGGTCCGCCGCACCCGGCGACGTCAGGACTGGATCTGGATCTCCGCACGTGCCGTGACCAGCAGCGGAGCCGCCTTGGCCGGGGTCGTTCCGACGAAGACGAGGATGCCGAGGCTGTTCTCGTCGGCCCACATGCAGTAGGCGGACTTCGGGGAGAAGTTCTTCGCCGTCCCGCAGACCGCCGCTCCGCCCGCCGGTCCGGCGTCGACCCGCTCCGCGCCCGTGAGCGGGAAGCCGCTCTCGGTGAGGAACCCGGCCGGATTGTTCAGCGTGATCGCGTACGCCAGCGCGATGACCTGGGTCTTCTTCGCCGTCGAGCCGTAGGCGGCGCCGACCTCGCGCAGCGCCGGCGGATTGAAGGTGTAGTCCTTGAGCATGCTCTGCGCGGTGGCCTTGTAGCCGCCGGTCGACAGCGCCCGGCCGAGCAGGGTCTTCGGCATCGCCAGCACCGGCACGCCCTGCACGCTGGGCAGGGTCGGCGCTGTGGCCGAGGGCGAGGGCGACGCCGTGGTCGGGGGCGAGGCAGTCAGGGTCGCCGCCACCGGGCCGGTGTTGGCGGACGAGAGCATCACGGCCGTGACGGCTCCACCGGCGACGAGAACCAGCACCAGGGCGAGGATGACCCACAGGAGCCGGTGGGTGGAGGCTGCCCCGCCGGGAACCGGGACCGGCTCGGTCGGCGTGGCGGTCAAGGCGGGCAGATCGGACAAAGCGAGCTCCAGAGTCAGGGAATCAAATGGATCCTATGAAGACGGCGTGATCTTGTCTTCATCCTCGACTCCGGAAGACCGCCCTGGTCGGCGGAGTCGTGCCTACCCGGTCGGCGGGACCGAGGGTCAGACCGGGCAGGCATCCTCGTCAGGGAGCAGCGCCCGGAGGATGACCAGGTAGGCGCGCTCGCCACTGCGCCAGGTCTGCGTGGCACTACCGCCGGTCGCCGCGTCGCGCAGCGTGGCGAGCTGCGCCCCGCTCACCACCGAGCAGCGCCCCGTCTCCAGCGGCGTCCCGGCGGTGGCGAGGTCGTCGAGCGGCCAGGGCCGGGTGTCGGCGGCCATCTCGGTCGGCAGGGCGAAGATCGCGAGCCGGGCGTACCCGTAGGGCTTGCCGCCGCCGGCCTCACCGCCGAGGAAGCGATCGGGGTCGGCCAGGTCGTCGTGGAAGGCGCGCAGCCGCTCGCGCCGGGCGCGCTGGTCGGCGTTGAGGCCGCGATCGGCGTCGGTCGGGAAGGCGATCACCGTGTTGTCGTGCCGTATGCCATCGGTGACCAGGGTGAATGTCGTCACCGGCGCGTCCGGGGCGCCGGGGTCGCCGTAGTCGGTCTGCTCCTGCAGCCCGGCCCCGGCGGCGGCGGTCACCACCTTCGTCACTCCGGTCGTTGTGAGCTGCCGCTGAACCGGCGCGGGCGGGGTGCCGTCGGCGGGGGCGAGGACGATGAAGCGGCCGTCGCCGACGAGCGCGCTGACCGGTGCGGCGAAGCGAGCGCCGGGCGGCCCGAAACCGGGGGTACGCGACACCCGCAGGACCAGCGCGTCCGCGCCTGCCGGCGGCGAGCCGACCGACGGCGGGGCCACCTCCGCCTGGCAGCCGGTGAGCAGCGTGAGGGTGGCGAGCAGCACGGCGGACATTCGGCGCATGTCAATATGATGGGCCGGGTGGCCCGCACTTGCGCGCAGGCCACCCGGGTTTCTCCGAAATTGTCAGGAACGGGACAGGGTGTAGGTGCCGGATCCGGCCTTGTTGATCAGGACCAGGCCGTACCACTGGGTGACGGTCGGGGTGAAGGTGAAGGTCTCCGTCCCGCCCGCACCGGCCGCCGAGGCGGTGGCGACGGCCGACGGACGCCCTCGGACCCACGTCGCCGGGGTGGCGGCGTCGGAGGACATCAGGAAGAGCTCGGCGTCACCGGCGCCGCTGACGGTGAAGGTCACCGGTACTCCGGCGGTCAGCGACACGTCCCGGACGGTCACCACGTCGTTGGTGCCCATGGCGATCGCCTGGCTGGTCGCCGCGCCGAGGACGTCGAAGCCCTGGGCGAGTTCGACCTGGTAGTTGCCCGTGCCGGAGTAGGCGAAGGCGTTGGGGTAGTAGTCGCCCAGCGGTCGCCGGTTGGAGTCGACCGCGACGAAGTCGATCGTGGTGCCGCCGAAGGTGCTGGTGCCGAGGTTGACCGTCTGCGCCCGGTCGTCGAAGAGCTGGAGGTCGTAGTCGGCGCCGGTGCTGCGTACCGCCACCACCGACCAGTAGTTCGAGCCGGTGTTGTAGCCGTAGTTGTGCGGCGTCGGCGTCGGCCTGGTCAGCTCCGCGTAGTTGCCGAGCGGGTTGCGGAAGGTGTAGTCGATCGTGTTCTGGTAGACGGACGACAGGGCGCCCGCGTCGGCGACGTTGTAGCCGTCGGCGACGCGCCAGGCCCAGAACTGGGCGAAGGTGTTGGCGACGTGGTTGACGAAGGTGTTCCACACGTTGCCGGGGGCGCCTTCGCCGTAGACGTCCCAGTAGCCCTCGTTGTTGGCGTCGGAGATGTCGATCAGCGCACCGGCGACGCGGCCCTCGGTGATGTCGCCGGTGCCCCAGCCGGCCGTGCCCCAGGTCGGCGTCTCCAGGTTGAGGGAGGCGCCGTTGGGCCAGCGGTAGAACGGGTCGTTGAGCACCGACGCCGGGAACCATTCCGCCCAGCCCTCGACCCACGCGCAGCCGGCCGACGTGGCGCCCTGGATGCTGTGCGGGTTGCAGCTCGGCGAGGGCGGCATCGCGTCCTCGTAGATGTCGTCCATCATCGCGTGCGAGATCTCGTGGATCACCGTGGTGGGCGCGTCCGGGTCGGCGGCGGCGAGGTGCACGTCGTTGCTGCCCGGCGAGTAGTAGGTGCCGTCGGTGGAGTTGTTGGCCCAGTTGATGACGAGCTGACGGCAGGTGCCGTCCAGCGGGTCCCAGCAGATGCCGGGGTGCCACAGCCACGCCTTGTAGGCGGAGTCGAAGGCGTGCAGGCCGCGCATGAGGGTGGTGTCGGCGGGCTGCAGGTTGCCGATCTCGACCGTGGCGCCGTCGGCCACCGCCACGGTGCCGGAGACGAAGGCGAAGTCGTTGTTGGTGCCGGTCTGGCGTACACGCCAGAGGTAGTTGCTCGTCACGAACCGCGCGTAGACGTTGTGCGTGCCCGTGAAGCAGAGCGTGTAGCGGCCGGTGGAGCCGACGGAGCCGGTGGCGAGCTTGGTGCCGCCCTCCCACGCCTCGACCGTCTCGAAGACGGCGGCGCGGGTGACGCCGAGGTTGTCGATGTAGAACCAGCCGCCGGTGACGCAGGAGGTGGCCTGCGTGCTGCTCTCGGTGGACTTGTCGCCGGTCAGGCTGCGGCCCTTCTTCGCCGGGGTCAGGGTGGTCCCGGCGGGGACGGCTGCGGTGGTGCCGGTCTGCGCGGTGGTGATGCCGGTGATGGAGGCGGTGCCCTTGCCGTCGCCGACGGTGAGGAACGTGCTGTCCTCGGCGGCGCCGTCGCTGCCGGGCAGCGAGGAGAGAGCCCGGACGCGGATCTCGGCCGGTCCGGCCTCGACCGCGGTGATCATCCCGGCGAAGCGGGTGGTCGATCCGGCGGCGGCGTTGAGGGTGCCGCTGGCCCGGTCGATCGCTCCGTAGTTCTGCGGGCTGATGGAGGTCTGCTTCGCTGCGGTGAGCTTCGCCGGTGCGGCGACCCAGCGCAGGTTGCCGGGCAGGTCCGCTTCGATGCGTATGCCGCTGAGCGAGCGCTGGGAGGTGACCTCGAAGGTGAAGGGGACGGTCTCGCCGATGGCCGGTGCCTTGGCCAGGTCGGTGGCGACGGAGAGGCAGCTGGCCCACTCGTTCGCGGCGGCCAGGTGCGGGTTGGGTCGGAGGTTGCAGGCTGCGGCCGAGGCTGCCGGTGCCTGCGCGATGGCAGGTGTTGGTGCGCTCAGGCCGCCGACGGTGAGGACAACCGCCGTTCCCGCGACCAGGACGCGCTGGAGCATCTGTGACATAGGGCCGAACGTTAGCGGCGCGTATTGATGATCATAAGTGGATAAGCTGAATGAATGGATGAACGTTAGGAGAGTATTGAGCTAGATCAATACCCATAGGTAGCCTTAATGGTTGTTCAGCAGCCATTGTGATCTAAGATCCGCTATCCATCAATTGTGGACGGTCGTCGGGCCTGGTTCTCTGAGGTCAGTGCAGCGACCGAGCTGACCATGCTGATGATGTTGCGGTGCGTACGCGGGGCGCGGGCCTCGGCACCGCTCGATACCGGTATTCACGGACCGCTCACGCCGGTGCGAGCCGGGATCGCGGGATCGGGCAGGCGCGATGCGGGGGTCCGGGGATGAAAAGGTCGACGTGAACGCTGGATCGTCACCTGGGCGGCGAGGTTCACTCGAATGGGTGAGTGCACTGCCGCACGCGCGTCGCCCGCGTTGCCCGCGATGATCGCGTTGTTTCCGGGAAAGAGTCCCCTCGGGTGTGTGGTGAGGGGCTTGTTTCCGGGAAACAGCGCGATCAAGGCTGCTCGGACCGTTCCGCCCAGGGGGCGTCCTCAGCCGGTGATGATCGCGTATGCGCGGACCGGGAAGGTGCCCATCCCCGCGACCAGCGGAGGCGCGGCGTGGAACCGGAAGCCGTGCGGCGGGAGCGCGTCGAGGCCGGTCAGGTGCTCGACGATCGGGATGCCCGCGGCGAGCAGGGTGCTGTGCGCCGGGCGAACGCCGCCCCGGGTGTCGTCGATGTTGACCGAGTCGATCCCCACCAGCGTCGCGCCCTGCTCGACCAGCCAGGCCGCGCCCTCCTCGGTGAGGTGCGGGTGGTCCGGATCGCCGTAGCCGGCCGTCCCCCAGTGCCGGTCCCAGCCGGTGCTGATCAGCACCGCCCTGCCCGCCACGTCGTAGGGGGCGAGCAGCAGGGGGGTGATCTCCCGCGTCTCGGCGGGCAGCCGCACGACCAGCCCGTCGAGGTCGACGAGCTTCGACAGCGGCAGGCCGGAGAGGTCGTCGCCGTCGGAGTAGCGGTGCCAGGGCGAGTCGAGGTATGTGCCGGTGTTGGCGACCATCGAGATCCGGCCGATCTGGAACTCGGTCCCCGCCGCGTAGGCGGCGTGCGACGCCTCGCGGCTCAGGTGGTCGGTGATCTCCGGCCCGGGCAGGCCGGGGTAGGTCACCATCCCGTCGCGGATCACGTGGCTCAGCTCGACCAGCCGGGGACCGTCCGCGGCCTGCGCCGGGACCTCCCGGGAGCCCTTGTGCGCCTCCGGGATGAGCTCCTTGGCACTGATCTCCACCGAGCCGACCATCAGCAGGCCCAGATGGCGAACGAGCAGCTCACCCAGCTCGTCGTCGGTGATCCCGGTGCCGGGGATGTCCAGTCGGAACCCCTGCACCCGCAGGTCGCCGCCGTTGACGAAGGTCACGACGGCATCGAAGCCCGCCCGCCACTGCTCAGTCATGCCCAGAAATCTACCGGACCTCACGCGATCGTGATCACCCTGTGAATCCGATGACGGCGCCGGGGAAGGTTGCCCCGGTGTGGAGATTCTTCGCCCGGGACAGGCGACAATGACTGAGTGAGCGCAGTGGCGAAGCTCAGCGGCGTAGCGCTGGAGTGCCGGGAACCAGCTGTCCTGGCGGAGTTCTACGCCCGGCTGACCGGCTGGGCGGTCGTCTTCACCGACCCTGACTGGATCTCGATCGGCGCGGACGCGAACGCGGGCTTCCACCTGTCGTTCCAGCGTGCGCCGGGGCATCAGCCGCCGAGCTGGCCGGACCCGGCGTCGTCGATGCAGTTCCACCTGCACCTGCGGGTGGAAAACCTCGACGAGGCGGAGTCCATGGTGCTCGCGCTCGGCGGCACGAAGCTCGGCCACCAGCCCGATCCCGCGCACTCCCGGGTCTTCACCGACCCGGCCGGCCATCCGTTCTGCCTCTGCGTGTGACGCTGCTCGCTAAGGAGCGGCGAGCAGGGCGCCCGCGCGCTTGACGCGCCGGATCAGCGGAGCGGTCTCCATCCGCCGGATGCCCTCGATCGAGCCGATCCGGTGGGCGAGGAAGTCGTAGAGCGCAGCGGTGTCCCGGCACACCACCACCGCGACGAGGTTGGTGTTTCCCGTGGTGGCGGCCATGAAGGAGACCTCGTCCCAGCTCGCGAGCTCGGTGCCGACCGCGTCGAGGGCGGAAGGTGCGACGGTCAGCCACAGCATGGCTTCGGCGGCGTACCCGAGCAGGGTGGCATCGATGTCGACGTCGAGGTAGATCGCCCCGCAGGTCCGCAGGTGGTCCAGGCGGCGTCCAGCGGTCGACTCCGACCACCCGGTCGCCGCCGCGATCTCGGTGAGGCTGGCCCGACCGTCGCGGGCGAGCACGGTGAGCAGGGGCGCGTCGGCGCTGGAGATGGCGGCCGGCAGGGACGGGTCGACGGCGAGCGGCTCCAGCGCGGCGATCTGGTCGCCCGTGAGGGTGGCCGTCTGCGCGGGCCACTCCTTCGGGCCGCAGTCGAAGTTCTTCAGCAGGTAGTGCGCGCTGACGTTGACGACCTTGGGGGTGCGGGGCAGCTTGTGCAGCAGCAGGGAGGCGTAGGCGTCCCGGTCCGGCCCCTGCGTGACGCAGACGATCTCCGTACCCCCGGAGTAGAGGCTGACCCACGACGTGTCCTCGCGGCGCGCCAGGGCCTCGGCGATCGGCGCGGCCGCGTCGGGTGTGCACTGCATGCGCAGCATCCACGCCAGGTGCCCGAGCCGGATCGTGTCGGGGAGCCCGAAGACGCGCAGCATGCCGGTGTCGACGAGCCGCCGGTAGCGGCGCTTGACCGTCTGGTCGGAGCTCCCGATCACCGTGGCGATCCGGGCGAAGGGCGCCCGAGCCTCGACCTGCAGCGCGTGCAGCAGGTTCCGATCGAGACCATCCAGGGTGAGGTTTTCCATCATCCTACCCTAGTCGAATGTCGAAATCCGTCAGGAATGCTGGCCTGGATGGAGATTGTCGGAGGCGTGGTCCAGGATGGCGGCATGCGTAAATGGTCACCTCTCATCGCGATCTGCCTCGGCGCCTTCATGCTGCTCGTCGACGTGACGATCGTCGTCGTCGCGCTTCCCGCCATGTCCGACCACCTCGACACCTCGATGGCCGACCTGCAGTGGGTCCTCGACGGCTACGCGCTGGCCCTCGCCGCGCTGCTGCTCGGCGCGGGCACGATCGCCGACCGGATCGGCCGCCGCCGCGTCTATGCCGCCGGGCTCGCGATCTTCGCCGTCTCGTCGGCCGCCTGCGGGCTCGCGCCCAACGCGGAGGTGCTGATCGCGGCGCGCTGCGTGCAGGGCATCGGTGCCGCCGCGATGTTCGCCACCACGATGGCGCTGCTCAACCAGCACTACCAGGGGCGGGACCGGGGCATCGCGTTCGGTGTCTGGGGTGCGATCAACGGCGCCGCCGCAGCGACCGGACCCATCGTCGGCGGCCTGCTCACCGAGCACGCGGGCTGGCGCTGGATCTTCCTGGTCAACCTGCCGGTCAGCATCATCACCGTGATCATGGTCTACTGGGTGCTGCGCGAGTCGCGCGGCGACGCCCACCGCCGCGTCGATGTCGGCGGCATGCTCACCTTCACCCTCGCCGCCGCGGCGACCGTCTACGGCCTCGTGCACGCCGGCCAGGACGGCTGGTCCGACCCGACCACCCTCGCCGGCCTCGGCGTCGGCGCCGCCGCGCTCGTCGCGTTCCTGCTCATCGAGGTCCGCCATCCGCAGCCCATGCTCGACCTCGCGCTCTTCCGCCGCCCCGGCTTCGTCGGCCTGATGGTCGGCTCGCTGCTGATCTCCTGGGCGGCCTTCGCCTACCTCGCCTTCACCTCGATCTGGCTGCAGATCGCCCTCGGTTTCGGTCCCGTCGACGCCGGTCTCGCCCTGCTGCCGATGAGCCTCACCGCCCTGGTCGTGGCCGGGATCGCCGGGCGCCGCCTCGCCGACGTCTCGCCGCGCTGGACCATCAGCGCCGGGCTCGCCCTCATCGCGGCGGGCGCCTTCCTGCAGACCTCGCTCGACGCGTCGTCGGGCCGCTGGGCGATCGCGGTCGGCCTCATCGTCAGCGGTGTCGGCGTCGGGCTCGCCACCCCGCCGCTCGCGTCGGCCGCGATGTCGTCGGTCCCGATCGAGCGCGGCGGCATGGCGTCGGGCGCCGTCAACACGTTCCGGCAGCTCGGTTACGCCCTCGGCATCGCGGTCCTCGGCACGGTCTTCGCCGACCACCTCACCGGGACCGGCTCGCGGCGCGCCGCCTTCGCCGACGCGGTCAACGCGGTCTGCGTCGTCTCCGGCATCGTCGGCGCGGTCGCGGCCGTGATCGTTTTCTGGTTGGTACGCCGTCCGGCCCCCACGGCTGCCTCCGGCACCTCCCCGCAGCGGGACCTCGTCGCCGCCCTCGACTGAGCCCCGCCCCGTCCTGTGGCGCGGGCACGGACTCACCCCGTCACGTTTTGCAGCAAACCGTGCCCTTCCGGCGCCGGGATGCCACGGTTTGCTGCAAAACGTGACCCGGGGTCAGGCGGCGGCCCCGGTGAGGCGGGTGACCGCCCTGGCGGCGACCGCTCGGACCCGGGGCACCGGATCGTCCCGCAATGCGGCGACCACGGTCAGCGCATCGCCGACGAGGTGCCGGGCCACGAC
Source organism: Allocatelliglobosispora scoriae (assembly GCF_014204945.1). NCBI lineage: Bacteria > Bacillati > Actinomycetota > Actinomycetes > Micromonosporales > Micromonosporaceae > Allocatelliglobosispora > Allocatelliglobosispora scoriae. The sequence continues at coordinate 394,052 of NZ_JACHMN010000002.1, read as the reverse complement.
CTTGGCGGCCATCTCGCGTACCCGCCAGGCTTCGTCGGTGAGCGCGAGCAGGACGGCGCCGGTCGCGCTGTCGTCCCATGCCCACAGCAGGCCTCGCGTGCCCCAGACCCGCAGCCAGTAGAGATCGTCGTGCGGCTCGCCGTCGAGGAGCCGCCGGGCCGCCGGGCCGGCCAGAGCCATGATCAGTGCGCTGTCGACGTCATCGCCATAGATCAATCTGATGCACCCCGTGATCACGGCATCCTTGCCGCGGCGTGCGCATTCGAGGCCGATGCTCTGCTGCGGGGTGAGGCCCCACTCGGATCCGCTCATCGTCTCCCCACCCCGTCGATGCTCCCCGGGCCAGGGAGAATTTGTCGAGTATGCGACATGGTCGCCGCCCTGGATTGATCTGTACTGTCGTGTTGAACTGGTCATACGTGGTGGGCTGAGCGCAGGAAGCGGGCGTAATGAGTCGGGGGACGGTGACGAACGCCCTGCGGTCCTCGGCCGCCCGGCTGCTGGTCATCGGCCGCGGCTGGCTGCTCCCGATGGTCGTGGTGCTCGTGACCGCCATTCTCTCCGGCGCCGTCTTCGCCTATCAGCAGGGTTCCCACGACGAGGTCGACCTGGTGGGTGCGGGTCCGGCCGTCGTCGGCTTCGACCACACGGCCGCGTTCGTCGACACCGGCGACGTGCCGGGGGAGTGCCCGCCGTGGGCCTGCCTGGCGATGCTCGCGGGCCTGCTCGAAGACTTCGGCTCCGTCGAGGTGCCCGCCGGTGAGGCGCTGCTCATCGGCGTGATCCTGCTCCTGCTCCTGCTCGCCCTGCCCGGCCGGGCCCATCGGCGTTCGCCGAGCCTGACCGAGCTCTGCCTGTCTCGCACATAGGGGATCTCCCTGCCCGTGCCCGAGGTTTCGCCGGGCGCGGCCTTCCGCTCCACCCCTGACCGCCGCTCCGCGCGCGTGCCTTCGTCGCACTGCCGCTGATCCGGAGCCGGTGTGTCCGCCCGCAGCCGTGTCGGCCCGGGCGAGCTGAAGATCCCCCGAATGACGTGATAGCGCCGGAAGGTCCGCCATGGCGATGAATATCGAGCACCGCGTTCAGTTCTCCGAGCCCGAGTCCGCCGAGCTGGTCGCCCAGCTCCAGCAGTGCGGCGAGGACCTCGGCCCCGACGACAGGCACATCTGGTTCTACGTCATGCCGGACAAGGCGATCGAGGTCGTGCACAGCGTCTCGCGCGACACTGCCATGATCGTGGTCAAGACCAGCCACATCGGCTCAGGTACCCCCGACATCGAGCTCTCGATCGCGACCGACGAGGTCTCGATCGCGGTGCAGATCTTCGACTCCCTGGGCTTCGCGGAGTATGTCCACCGGACGCAGAACACCCGACACAACTGGCGCTACCGGGGCGTGCAGATCGCCGTCATGTGGAGCCAGGCCTGGGCACACCACGCCGAGCTCCGGGTGACGCTGCCCGACACCGCGGGCGCCGACGAGGTGCGTGCCGCGAAGGCGCTGGTCCAGTCGGTCGCCGACGAGCTCGGCGTTCGCCTGGCGTCGGAGGACGAGCTCGTGGATTTCATCCAGAGCTTCGAGGTGAAGGAGCCGGAGACGGCGGGGAACTGAGCTGAGCCCCCGCCCCGTCGTGGCGCCGGTGGCGGGGATCGGCGAGGATGACCGGCGTGTGGGACTTGACGATCAACCTCGCGGCGAGCGCCATCGCCGGTCTGGCCGTGTGGCTCGCCCAGTACGCGTTGCGCCGCCGCCGGCTGGAACGCAAGCGGAAGTTCTTCGGCCTCGCCAAGGACGCGCAGTGCACCTTCTACGTCGCCCGGCACGCCTCGTCGCCGCGCGTCAACAGCGTGCACCGGCTCGACATGGCGGCCCTGATGGAGCTGTCCATGATCGCCGGGGACTGCGGCAGCCGACCGGAGATCGCGTCCTTCGACGATCCGCCCAGCGGGATCGGCGCCGCGACCGAGTTCACCGTCGGCGGGCCGGGCACCAACCCGCGTACCTCGCAGCATCTGCGCTGGCTGCTGCCCGGCGTCACGGCGGGTGAAGACGGCAAGGAGCTGCTCACCATTCACGTGGGCGATCGGGCGTTCTCCCGCGAGGCCGGTGTCTACGAGTACGTCCTGCTCGCCAGAGTCTTTCCGCCCAACGGCGGCCTGCCCGTCTTCATCCTGTATGGACAGACGGCGCCGACGAACCAGGCTGCCGCCCGCTACCTCGCCGAACGCTACAGCCGCCTCGCCCGGGACCACGCCGATCGGGCTTTCTGCCTGATGCTGCGGATCGTCGACCCGCCCGCGTACGGCAACAGCGTCATCGAGTTCGTCGCCGACGTCACGGCCGAGGCCCTGCGCCCGCCGGCTGCTTCCGCAGTCGCTGCTGCTCCCGCCGCTGCTTCCGTCTCCGCGGCCGGCTCGGCGGCGACGGTCATCCCGCAGCGGGATGCGCCGGAGCAGGGGAAGATGAAGAAGTGACGACCCTAGGTGCTGTCTTCCTGCCCCAACTGCCGCCCGAGCGATTGCGCGCCGTCGCGCAGGCCGCCGACGAGGCCGGACTGGAGGAGCTCTGGGTCTGGGAGGACTGCTTCCGCGAGAGCGGTATCGCCACCGCTGCGGCGGCCCTCGCCTGGACCGAGCGGCTGCGCGTCGGTGTCGGCCTGCTGCCGGTGCCGCTGCGCAACGTCGCGCTCACCGCGATGGAGCTCGCCACCATGGACCGGCTCTTCCCCGGCCGGGTGATCGCCGGAGTCGGCCACGGTGTGCAGGACTGGATGGGGCAGGTCGGCGCACGCGTCGAGTCACCGATCACGCTGCTGCGTGAGCACCTCGACGCGCTGCGGGCACTGCTGCGCGGCGAGGAGGTGAACGTGACCGGCCGCTACGTGCAGCTCGACCGGGTCAAGCTCGACTGGCCGCCGCCGGCGCCGCCCGCGATCCTCGCCGGAGCGGTCGGGCCGCGCTCGATCCGGCTCTGCGGCGAGGCGGCCGACGGCACGATCCTCACCGGGGGTACGTCACCGGAGCAGCTCGTCAAAGCCCGAGCGCTGGTCGAGGAGGGGCGGGCGGCCGGTGGGCGTCAGGAGCCGCACCCGATCGTCGTCTACGTGCACGCCGCGACCGGCCCGGATGCCGAAGCTCGGCTGGAGCGCGAGCGGATCGTGTGGGGCTACGACTCGATGCGGGATGTCGGCGTGGCCGGGGACGCCGCCGCGGTCGCGGCGGCGGTGCGGCGCTGGGCGGACGCGGGCGCGGACACGGTCGTGCTCCAGCCCACCCCGGACGACCCGGACCCGGAGGGCTTCATGCGCTTCGTGGCGAAGCAGGTCCGCCCCATGGTCCCGTAACACACCGCCCCCACGCCGCCCCGCCGGCATGATCGCGTTGTTTCCCGGAAACAGGCCCCTCAGGGTGCGGAGAAGGGGACTCTTTCCGGGTAACAACGCGATCATGCGCTCGGAGGCTGGACAGCAGCTCCGTGGAGTACCCACAGCGGACTCGCCGACCTCCGATTTTCGTTGCAACGTGCTGTTTCCCGACAGCTTGGAGATCGTTTTGGGGCTACCGTCGCGGTGATCACCCCCTGTGGAGGAACCATGTCCCCTCGCCGTCTCGCCATCCTCGCCGCCGCCACCGCCGGCCTGATGGTGCTCGCCATCCCGGGCGTCGCCGCAGCCTCCGTGCCGCTCTCCAACGACTCCACCACCTACTCGACCACGCCGCAGTCCTACACCTACAGCACGACCAATACCTACTGGTCGGTGGTTGCGCTGCAGTCGCCGACCACCGGCGACTTCGACCTGGCGCTCTCCGGTAACGGTGTCGCCCTGGGCACCAGCACGCAGGGCACCGGCCGCACCGACTTCATCGCGGTCAACTCCAACAGCGGCTACCGGCCGATCGGCCGCTACCTGGCGACGGTCACCAACTACAGCGGTTCGGGGACATACACGATCGAGCGCAGCACCGGGACGAACACGATCGTGCTGCCGGCGATCACACATCCGGGCAGCTCCGGAGCGTCCGATCCGGACCTCGCCTTCGCGGTCCTCGCCGACCACGACATCGTCTCGATCGCCGACATGTGGCTCACCGCGGGTCAGGCTTTCTGGGCCACCACGCCCACCGCGGGCCAACACCTCTACCTCATCAAGAGCACGGCGGGTACGCCGTCGACCTACGTCCGCAACCGGGTCGCCGCCGCGTCCGGCCAGTCGGTGGCGGTCATCGACGGGTGTACGAAGTACACGCCCACCGTCACCGGGTGGCATGCCCTGGTGCTCGTCGACGACCGCGAGCCCGAGCTGCCGCAGACGCCCCCGGACGGCATCGCGCACGCGCTGAAGCTGGTGGACCCGGCGACGCCGAACACGTGCCCGGTGAAGAACTTCCCCGCCGCCACCCCGTGACGGCACTGATCCCCCGCGGCTAGGGAGGAGCCGCGGGGGATCAGTGGTGCACTGGCGGTGCTGATTGCGAGTCTGGCTCCGCCCAGTGGGTCTGTGGTGCGTTACCGGCTAGCGGGCGCAGCCGGCGAGGGCTCCGGTCGGCGTACCGGGGGTGTCCCCGAGGAAGTAGCGTACGCAGTTGACGAAGAACGCGGGGTCCTCCTCCGGCGGGTAGTGGCCGACACCAGGCACGACGACCGTCCGCACGTCCGATGCGACGTTCTGGAACGAGGCCGCCACGCCGGCGCCGAAGATGAACTCGCCGCCCATCGCGATGACCGGTACGCCGATCTTCGGTGTCGCGTGCGCCTGGTTGTCGACGGCGTCGGCGGCGTAGGCGCGGTAGTACTCGTAGCCGGCGCTGCGCTTGGCGGGGTCGGAGTAGGCGAGGTAGAACCGCTCCCGGTCGATCGAGTTCGGGACGACCGCCGAGTCGAAGATCATGCCGAGATAGGTGGGCACGTCGGCCGTGTCCAGGATGGTCTCGGGGATCGGCTTCGGGGCGATGTTGAACAGGAAGTGGAAGCTGATGTTGTAGACGTCCTCGAGACCGAAGCCGGACAGCGGGGCTTCGACCACGACGACGCGGTCCACATCGTTGGGGAAGTCGCGGGCGTAGGGGTAGGCGACCAGCGTACCGACGTCGTGCCCGATGACCGTGACCTTCGAGAAGCCGAGCTTGACGACGGCCTCGTGGAGGCGGCGCGCCGTGGTCTTCTTGTCGTAGCCGCTGGTGGGCGCGGTCGAGGCGCCGAGGCCGGGCAGGTCGACGGCGATGACCGTGTGGTTCTGCGCCAGTCCGGGCATCACGGTGTTCCACTCCCACCAGGTCTGCGGCCAGCCGTGGATCAGCAGGATCGCGGGGCCGGAGCCGCCCTTGACGTAGTGGATGTTGGTGCCCTCGACGGCGACCATGCCGTGGGTGAAGGCGGCGTTGAACTTCGCGCGGCCCACGGTCGGCTCGTCGGCGAGCCGGACTCCGCTGGGCGCGGGGGTGACGGCGTCGGCCGCGGTCGCGCCGGCCGCCAGCAGTGCGATGACGGCGGTGGCCGCTGCGGTGATCAACCGGGCCGGCCTGGGGAGACGGCGCCGGCCGGATGCTACATCAATGGGCATGTGTGGTCCTTCCTTGCGGTTGCCTTCATACCGCGGGAATCGTACCGACGCATGTCGATGAAAAGATAGTCCCTAAAAGAAACTGACCCAATATGTTCTATTCGCCGAGGTGTATATTTCGCTGATAGTCTACTTTGTACAGACAATACGCCGAGCCGCAGGGTGAGTTGCTCGGGGGTGAGTTTTAAATTGACACTAATTGATTTATTGACGACGTCGATGAGGTACGCGAAAACGGCACAGCGGGGTGTCGCCCGGACCGTCCTACCAAGGCGCCTGCGAGACTGATCGCCTTCGCATTCCCGTTCAGAGAGGACCCCGGTGAATACCGCCCTGCCGCTGGCCTTCCGCGCCGCCACCGCCGCCGATGTGCCGGCCATCGTCGAGCTGGTCCAGTCCGCCTACCGGGGCGATGCGAGCCGGGTGGGGTGGACCACCGAGGCCGACCTCCTGGGGGGGCAGCGCACCGACCCCGCCGCCGTCGCGGAGGTGGTGGCGGATCCGCTGACCAGGCTGATCCTGGCCGAGCGCGACGGACTGCTCGTCGGCTGCTGCCAGCTCCAGCACCGGGGCGACTACGCCTACTTCGGGATGTTCTCCGTCCGCCCGTCGGAGCAGGGCGGCGGCCTGGGCAAGGCGGTGCTCGCCGAGGCGGAGCGCCACGCGCGCGACATCTGGGGCGTCCGCGAGATGCGGATGACCGTGATCACCCTCCGAAAAGAACTTCTGGAGTGGTACGTGCGGCGCGGCTACGCCCACACCGGCAAGCTGGAGCCCTTCCCCTACGGCGACGAGCGGTTCGGCCTGCCGCTGCGCGACGATCTCGAGTTCGAGCTGCTGGTCAAGCCGCTCTGGGAGGACCTCAGCGCCCTGCCGATCTGCGAGTTCGCCTTCCCCGGCCCGCTGCGCGACCGGCTCGTCGAGGCGGTCCTGTCCGGCGCGAAGACCAGCACGACCGGCCTGCTCGCCGACTACGAGCACGAGGGCACCCCGCTGGCCGAGGTGGGGGAGCGGTCGGTCGTGATCGACTCGCAGGGGAAGCCGGTGGCGATCATCGAGGTCACCGACGTCAGCGTGGTCCCGCTCGCCGAGGTCGACCTGGCACACGCGGTGGACGAGGGCGAGGGCTACGCGACCGTCGAGCAGTGGCGGGCCGGGCACGAGCGGTTCTGGCACGGCGAGGAGATGCGCGCTGCCCTGGGCGACCCCGAGTTCACGGTGGACGACGCCACGCCGGTGATCCTGGAGCGGTTCCGCCTCGTCGTCGACCTGCGCTGAGGACTGCTGAGGACTACTGGGCGCCGAGGGACGGGGGCTGCGGCACGGCGCTGCCCGGCGGCATCAGTTCGGTCACCGTGCCGAGCACCTTCGCCTCGTCGAGCAGGGTCAGGGTCAGCGGCACATCGACCTCCTTCGTGAAGGTCGACGGCACCAGGAAGTAGCCCGCGGTGACGGGCACCTCGGTACTGGTGCCGTTGCCCTCGATCTTCACCGCCGTGGCCCCCCACGTACCGGTGGAGCCGACCAGCGTGGCGGTGTCGCCGCTGAGCGAAACCTCCCGGCCCGGAACCCCGCAGCCGGTGTAGCCGCTCACCACGCCGTCACGATGCTGCTCGTCGAGGTAGAAGCAGCGCGACCGCGCCTTCACCGGGTCGCCGGGGTCGCTCACCCACAGCGTCAGCTCCGTGCCGCTGGGCAGGGTGTTCATGCCGGCCCTCAGATAGCCGGTGGGGCCGGTCGGCAACCCGTCCTTGGCCGCGATCTCCGTGCCGAGCCGCTGGAAGGCCTGCCGCACGCGTTCCTGCCGGCTCGGGCCTTCGGCGGTCGCGGTGCTACGGGTGCACGCAGCCAACCCGGCTGCGAGGACGAGCGTGGCGAGGAGCGCGGCGGATCGGCGGATCATGGGTGCCCCCGGGTCTGATCGATGCGAGCGAGGCGAGCCTATCGCCCCCGTGCCATGCCCCGGCTTTTCGAAGTTGCCTACATCAACCGGTTTGCCCTCCTAGTCTGAATTCGTGAAATGGATCATCGGACTCGTCTGCCTGCTGCTGATCGTGGGCGTCCTCGCCGCCTGGGTCGTCGGGATGTACAACGGCCTGGTCACCGCGCGCAACGGGTACAAGAACGCCTTCGCCCAGATCGATGTGCAGCTCACCAGGCGGCACGATCTCATCCCCAACCTCGTCGAGACCGCCAAGGGCTACATGGCGCACGAGCGGGGCACCCTCGAAGCCGTCGTGCAGGCCCGCAACGGCGCCATCGCCGCCCAGGCCGCCGCCAGCGCCAACCCCGGCGACCCGACCGCGATGCAGGGGCTCTCCGGCGCCGAGGGCATCCTCACCCAGTCGCTGGGCCGGCTCTTCGCCCTCGCCGAGTCCTACCCCGACCTCAAGGCCAGCCAGAACATGATGCAGCTCTCCGAGGAGCTGACCTCCACCGAGAACAAGGTGGCGTTCGCGCGGCAGGCCTACAACGACTCGGTCATGACCTACAACAACAAGCGGGAGACGTTCCCGTCCAGCGTCGTCGCCGGAGCATTCGGCTTCACCTCGGCGGCGCTGCTCGAACTCGAGAACCCCGACGCCCGCCAGGCACCGCAGGTCTCCTTCTAATCGGATGAACTTCTTCGAGCGCCAGCGGCAGGTCAAGCGCCTCTCGGCGCGCCTGGTCCTCCTCTTCGTGCTCGCCGTCGTCGCGCTCGTCGCCGCCGTCTGCCTCGCCGTCGTCGTCGCGATCAACCTCGTCGGCGGCACCGTCGACAACCTCCCCGGGCTGCTCATCTTCACGGCGATCGCCACCGTCGTGGTGATCGGGCTCGCGTCGCTCTTCCGAACCGTCGGGCTGCGCGGGGGCGGCGGCAAGGTCGCCCTGGAGCTCGGCGGCGTGCTCGTCCCGGAGGACACCACCGACCTGCAACTGCGGCGCCTGCGCAACGTCGTGGAGGAGATCGCGCTGGCTTCCGGCGTACCCGTGCCGGAGGTGTATGTCCTGGAGGACGAGCGGGCGATCAACGCCTTCGCGGCCGGATGGTCGACGGCGGACGCGGCAGTGGCCGTGACCCGCGGCGCGCTGGACCGGCTCAACCGCGACGAACTGCAGGGCGTCATCGCGCACGAGTTCAGCCACGTCGTCAACGGCGACATGCGGCTCAACATCAAGCTCATCGGCCTGCTCTTCGGCATCCTCTTCCTCGCCGTCATCGGCCGGACCTTCGTCAACGCCGGGATCATCGGCGGGCGCAGCCGCGACAGCAAGGACGGCGGCAACCCGCTGCCGCTGATCGGGCTCGCACTGATCGCGGCCGGGTTCCTCGGCGTGCTGGCCGGACGGATCATCAAGGCGTCGGTGTCCCGGCAGCGCGAATACCTCGCGGACGCCTCGGCGGTGCAGTTCACCCGGCAGACCGCCGGGATCGCCGGGGCACTGAAGAAGATCGGCGGGCTGGAGGGCGGATCGAAGCTGATCAGCCCCAAGACCGAGGAGGTGGGGCACCTGCTCTTCGGGTCGGGACAGGGGTTCAGCTCGCTCTTCGCCACGCACCCGCCGCTGGTCAAGCGCATCCAGGTGCTGGAGCCGGACTTCAACCCCGCCGAGCTGCAGGCGCTCACCGAACGCTGGCGCGAATCGCCGCCCTCCGGCATGGCCGAGGACGTGGCGCTCGGGCTCGCCGGGGCGCCCGCCCAGCCGCTGCCGCACCCGGACGCCACGGTCTCCGTAGGGCCCGGCGAGGTGAGTTCGCAGGTGGGGGCACCCGGCGATGAAGCCTATCGGCGGGCCGAATCGATCCTCGGGCAGATCCCGCCGGAGATCCTGGCCCGGGCGCGGCGGGGCGACACGGTGACGCCGCTCGTCTACGGGCTGCTCCTGTCCGAGCAGCCCGACGTGCGGGCCAAGCAGGTCGCGATCCTCGCCGCCAAGCACGGGACCGGGATCGCCGACGCGGCGGTCGGCGAAGCCGTCGAGGTCTGGGGGCTGCACCCGCTGCTCCGCCTGCCGATCGCGCAGCTGAGCTTCCCCGTGCTGCGGATGCATCCGGTGCCCCGCAAGCAGGAGCTGATCGAGACGATCAACGAGCTGATCATGGCCGACGGGCGGGTCGACGTCTTCGAGTACTGCTTCTCCCGGCTGCTGCACCGGGACCTCTACGAGTCCGTCTACGACAACCCGCCGTGGCCGGAGCGCAAGCGCAACCTCGCCACGGCTCGGGACTCGATCGCGATGCTCCTTGCGATCCTCGCGTCCGTCGGGACACCCGATCCGGCTGCTGCTCAGCGTGCGTTCGCGGCCGGGGTCGCGGGGATCGCGCCTCGGCTGGACGTGGGCTATGCGCCGCCCGCGCAGGGGGTGCTGGCGCTGGAGCAGGTATGGCCTGATCTCGACGGGCTCAGCCCTCGGGACAAGTCGGTGCTGGTGGAGGCGATGGTAGCGGTGATCGGCAGCGACGGCACGATGACGAACGCGGAGTTCGAGCTGCTGCGGACGATCTGCTCGATGATCCACTGCCCGGTACCGGCCCTGACGGAGAACGGCGATCGTGATCACGTATGACGATGCGCGTCAGGCGGCCGAGGCCTTCCTGGACGCGGACCTCCGGCAGCGCGTTCGGCCGGTCCCGTCGGCCTCCATGATCGCGCTTCTTCGCGGAAGTAGGCCCTACGGATGAGCCCAGGGGGTTGTTTCCGGGAACATGCACGATCATGGCAGCGTGGCGGTCCGGGTCGACTCGAGCAGGCGTCAGGGCTGCACCAGTGCGACGTAGGACGAGTCGGCGTCCTCCAGCCAGGCCTCGTCGTCGGCGAGGACCGCCGGGTCGAGCGGACCGGCGAGCACGTCGGCGGAGACCCAGCTCAACCGGCGTAGCTCGCCCAGCCGCTCGGTGACGCCGGTGGTGGCGACCCGCCGGGCCAGGCCCATCGCCGCCTCGTCGGACAGGCCCAGCTCGGTCTCGTTGAGCAGCCAGAGCAGCTCATAGAGCCCGATCTGCCCGAACTCCTCCAGGTGATGGCGCATCTCGCCGTCGAGCCACTCCTCCGGTGTCACGCAACCTCCCGCCAGCCGGACCGGTACCGATCGTCGAGCAGCATAGGCGATGGGCGCAGGGTCGGAGGAGAAAACGTTGCCGGGACAGGGGAGGATGGGACGGTGAAGCTTCTCGCCGTCAGCGATCTACATGTCTCGCATCCGAAGAACAAGGACATCGTCTCGGAGCTCCCGGCGAGTCCCGCTGACTGGCTGCTGATCGCCGGTGACGTCGGGGAGACCCCCGACCAGCTCGCCTGGACCCTGGAGACGCTCAGGGGGCGTTACCGGCAGCTCGTCTGGACGCCCGGCAACCACGAGCTCTGGACCACCCCCGCCGATCCGGTGCAGCTGCGCGGCGAGGCGCGGTACGACCACCTCGTCGAGATCTGCCGCAGCCTCGGGGTGCTGACGCCGGAGGACGATTACCAGACGGTCGAGTTCGACTCGGGGACCTTCACGGTCGTGCCGATGACGCTGCTCTACGACTACACCTTCCGGCCGCCGGGGACCACCGCCGCGCAGGCCATGGAGGCCGCGGCCGAGAACGGCATCGTCTGCACGGACGAGTTCTACCTGCACCCCGACCCGTACCCGTCGATCGTGGAGTGGTGTCATGCCCGGGTCGCGCAGACCGCGGCGCGGCTCGACCAGCTCGACCCCGGCGTGCCCACCGTCCTGGTCGGACACTTCCCGATGCGCCGCGACCTGGCGGTGCTGCCGCGGATCCCGCAGTTCTCGCTCTGGTGCGGCACCGACCGCACCGAGGACTGGCATGTGCGCTACAACGCCGCCGTCGTCGTCACCGGCCACCGGCACATGCCGGGCATCAATTGGCGCGACGGAGTGCCTTTCGTCGAGCCCGCGCTGGGGTACCCAAGAGAGTGGGAGAACTACCCCCGCAAGCAGCTGCCGTGGACGGTGGTCCCGCTCCCGGTCCGCTGACACCCCTGTTGGAAAGGCCGCCGCTCATGACCCTCGACAACCGTCTCACCCGCATCCTCGCCGGCGCCGCCGTCGTGATCGTGCTCGCCGCCTGCGTCTCGGTCCGCGACCGGGGTGGCCGGGACGGCGAGGCACCGCCGGTCGCCTCCCTGCCGGCCTCTCCCTCGGCATCGCCGAGCGGTGAGGTCGACGGCACGACCACGGCGGAGGAGTTCCAGCGGGATCTGACCGGCGCGATGTCGGTCGCCGAGGAGTACTGGAAGGCCCGGTTCGAAGACAGCGGGCAGCCGTTCGAGCCGATCTCGCGGCTCGTGCCCTACCGGGGCGCGGGGCGGCTCGCCTGCGGTTCGGAGCCGGTTCCGGCCAACAACGCCGCCTACTGCCCGGCGGGTGACTTCATCGCCTACGACTCGGCCTGGGCGCTGAAGGCGTTCCGGCAGATCGGCGACGCCTTCGTCTACTACCTGCTCGGCCACGAGTACGCCCACGGCATCCAGAACCGCCTCGGCATCACCCACCGCTACACCGTGGAGCACGAGCTGCAGGCGGACTGCATGGCCGGCGCCTACCTCGGCGACACCGTCAGGGTCAACGCGCTGCGGTTGGACAGCGGGGACCTGGGGGAGCTGCAGGCGGGGCTGCTGGCGGTCGCCGACGATCCCGGACAGCCGTGGTTCGCCCCGGAGTCGCACGGCACCGGCAAGCAGCGCACGGACGCGTTCTTCGAAGGCTACGACACCGGACTCAAGGCCTGCGACCTCAGCTAGCGGTGGGCGGGATCGGCCCGCCGGACCACTCGTCGCGGAGCAGGCCGAAGATCACGTCGTCGACGAACTCTCCATTGACCCACGCGGTCCGCCGCAGTGTCCCCTCGACCGTGAAACCGGCCGAGAGGGCGGCCTGGCGCATCGCGTGGTTGTCGGAGAGCGTCTCGAGCTGCATGCGCTGCAGGCCCAGCACCATGAAGCCGTACTGGCAGAGCACCCGGACCGTGTCCGTGGCGAAGCCCTTGCCCCTCGACTGCGGCAGCATCGAGATGCCGATGTGCGAGAAGCGGTTGTGCGTGTCGATGCCCCAGAGCAGCGCCTCACCGGCGAGCGAGCCGTCGGCGAGGGACACGACGGAGAAGCAGATCACGCTCTCCTTGCTCGGCCGGGGCGCGTAAGGCGACTCCTGCAGACTCATCGGCAGCCAGGGCCGGGTGTCGGCGCGCAGCCGCGTGTAGACGTCGTCCTGGAGCCCCTCGTGCAGGATGGGCACATCTTCGGCGTGCCGGGCCCGGAGCCCGACCTTGTCACCACGCAGCATGCCGCTGTTTCTACGGACCTTCCCGGGCCGCGTCAACTCATTAGCGCTCGTCCGAGCGTGTCGAGCGCCGCCGGGTAGGCGCCGTCGGAGCAGGCCGCGTAGCCGACGACGACACCCGGGGGATGGTCCGCGCCCGGATCGTGCCAGTGCTCGGCGAGCCCGGTGACGGGGAGCCCCGATCCGGCGGTCCGCGCCAGCACGGCCGCCTCGTCGGGGCCGCCGGGCGGCAAGCTGATCATGGCGTGCAGGCCGGCGGCTGCGCCGCGTACCGCCGTCGTCGGCTGGAGGCGGGCGAGCAGCAGGTCGCGCCGCTTGCGGTAGCGCAACCGGCTCGCGCGGATGTGCCGGTCGTAATCGTGGCCGGTGATGAACTCGGCGAGCGTGAGCTGGCCGATCGTCTCGGTGTGGTGGTCGTGGTGCAGCTTCGCGTCGGCGACGGCGTCGACGAGGTGGTGCGGCAGCACGAGCCAGCCCAGCCGCAGCGCCGGGCCGAGGGTCTTGGAGGCGCTGCCGACATAGGCGACCTGGTCCGGAGCGGTGCCCTGCACGGAGCCGACGGGCTGGCGGTCATAGCGGAACTCCCCGTCGTAGTCGTCCTCGATCACGAGCCCGCCGCGTGCCCGTGCCCACTGCGCCAGCGTGTGGCGCCGCGCCGGGTGCAGGGTCGCCCCGGTCGGGTACTGGTGCGCCGGGGTGACCACGACCGCCCCGGCCTCGCCGCCGATCTCGCCGTCGCGCAGCAGGTCGGTTCGTGCTCCGCTCTCGTCGACCGGCAGCGGCAGCACGCGCAGCCCGGCCCGCGCGACCACGGTCTGGTGGAAGCGCACGCCGGGGTCCTCCATCGCGACCGCCGTCGTGCCCCGCTCCCGCAGCACCTGCGCGAGCAGCGCCAGCGCCTGCAGGTATCCCGAGGTGATGATGATCTGATCCGGGCTCGCGAGCACGCCCCGGGTCCGGCCGAGGTAGTCCGCGAGCGCCGAGCGCAGCTCGATCCGCCCGCGCGGGTCGCCGTAGTAGTAGGCCTCGGCCGGTGCCGCCGCGAGCGCCCGCCGGGTCGCCCGCAGCCAGCCCGCCACCGGGAAGGCGGTCAGGTCCGGGTCGCCAGGCCGTCGCTGCCCGTCAACCCGCATGGGGGTACGCCCACCGCCGCTCGTCTGCCGTGGCAGGACCGCGACCGCCGTGCCCGAGCCGCGTCGCGCGACGAGGTAGCCCTCGGCGATGAGCTGCTCGTAAGCGGTGCTGACGGTGCCCCGGGCCAGCCCCAGCTCGGCCGCGAGCGCCCGGGTGGAGGGCAGCCGTGTCCGAGGAGCCAGCCGCCCGTCCCGGATGGCGTCGCGCAGCCCCTGCTCGAGCCCCGTGCGGCGGCCGTGCGCGGTGTCGAGGTCGAGATGCAGGTCGATCCCGAAAGTGGTCCAAGATTGTGCCATCGAATTGGACCTTAGCATCGAACCACTATCCGATTACCGTGATCTTCATGAGCACAGAGACATCCGCACCCGGTTCCGTCAGGCTCGCGGTCGACACGCTGGCCCCGCACATCAACAAGGCGATGAACGCACTCGACGCCGCCGCTCGGCAGGTCAGCCTGGAGCCCGCCCTGCTGGACCTCGTCCGGGCCCGGGCATCGCAGCTCAACGGCTGCGCCTACTGCGTGGACCTGCACACCCGCGACGCACGTAAGGGCGGCGAGTCGGAGCAGCGGCTCTACGCGCTGCCGGTGTGGCGCGAGGTGCCGTTCTTCACGCCGCGCGAACGGGCGGCGCTGGAGCTGACCGAGGCGGCGACGCGGCTGACGGAGGGTCCGGTGGGCGATGAGGTCTTTGCCCTGGCGGCGGAGCAATTCAGTGAGGTGGAGCTGGCCGAGCTGATCTGGGCGATCACCGTGATCAACGCCTGGAACCGCCTCGGCGCGACAGCCCGCCCCTGGCCCCTGACCCTGTCGTAGCCAGGCCGCCCGACAAGATCACCGCAACTCTTCAAGAGTTGGTCCTATGGTTCGCCGGCCGGGTGGTGGCGTCCAGCAAATGCTGGACGCCACCACCCGGCCGACGAACATTTACACCTGTAGCGCGACTAGAACGAGCGCAATAAACGGAAGCCAATCCAGCATGCCGCCGTAGAACTTCGCCTGGACCCGGCCGCTGGGGCGGTGCGTCGAGTCGACTATGAACATTGCTCCCGCGAGCACACCGTGCCAAACGGACATGCCGATGGAGACGATGAAGGCAAAGGGCGCCAGGATATCGAGCACATTGCTTGCTCTATATCCTGTGAAGGAATCGACGATTAAGGCGACGATGTAGGGCAGCAGCGTGAAAATCCATGCGATGGAACGTGCACCATGATTCGCGAGCGCCTCCATCGCCGTCGTCGGTCTGGTCAGGAATTGCCTGACTCCGATCCTCCTGTCGTCAGGTCCGACCTCCCGCCTGATCACCATCCGGAGGATCGGCGACATCGTCACCAACCAGAGTGAACTGGGATTGAGGACATCCGTGGCGGAGATCTCCTCAGGATCCCTGTCCTTAGTCATTCCAGTGCCGTTTCGACTGCGCATAACGAGCCACCGAATACATTCCGGAGACATAGCCGACAGCGTCCCAGCGTTTGTACGACGTCACAGCCCTACGATATCCGGTCAGTATCGATCGAGGTCCGCTACGAAGGCCGCGTTGGCCGCAGTAGGGGCACCGGGCGCCCTTGGTCACCTTGAGCGCCCGATAGATCTTCCATGATTTCGCCAGTGCGCCGACACCGGGAATCGCGCCGACGCCGTTCTCGATGACTCCCCAACGGTCGCCCTGCTTGTAAGCGCGGTAGGCGGAGTAGCCACTGCCGGCGATGGAGACGACTGCCGCAACCTGCTGCAGCCCGGGAATCGGCATGAACGAAACGACGGTCGCAATGGTGTTGACCGTTCCGCCGTGCTTGTCCCACCACTTGTTGAAACCGCGGATTACCCACTTGCCGTCGAGAGCGCTGTTCGCGTTGGGGTTCGGCGTGGTCGTGCTGGTGTTCGCGCTGGCCACGGCGTTCCAGCTCTACCGCGCGGGACTGCCGCCGACCAACCCCGACAGCGCGCACCGCTGGCTCTACCGGATGCCGGTGACGCACCTGGGCGACTTCACGCTCGGCATGATCGCCGCACTGCTGCTGCGCCACGCCCGGCAGACCTGGACACCCTCGGCCCGCCGGGACCGGGTGCTGTCGCCGCTGCTCACGATCGCTCCGGCCGCGCTGACACTGTCGCTGATGGCCTGGCCGGGGCGGCCGAGCTACTACGCCAGCCTCGACGCGATGTGGATCGTCCCGGCGGTGGTGCTCTGCCTGGGGCTGGGGCTCTATCCGCGGTCGCTGCTCGGGCGTTTGCTGAGCCTGCGGGCGGTGGTGTTCCTGGGGGAGGTGTCCTTCGCGTTCTACCTCGTGCACCGGCCGATCATGTACGCGCTGAAGGCCGAGCGGTTCGGGGCGGGGAGCGCGGCCGGCTACCTGGGGAAGATGGCGCTGATCGTCGTGCTGATCACGGTGGTGGCGATCGTGTGCCACTTCCTCGTGGAACGGCCCGCGCAGCGGTTGCTCAACGGGCTGCTGCGGATCAAGGGGCGCGAGGTCAAGGTGCTTCCGACCCAGGCCCGGCCGGCGGATGCGGTCGTCGACCAGCCGAGCGTTCGGGTGTGAAGCCGTCTACGGCCTGTCTCGAAGTCCGTTTGGATCTTGAGGCAGCGCCCTTCTCGGGCGTCCGCGCCTCACTCCGGTGGGGGTGGGTGCGGTTCCCGCGTCATCAGGGCTGGTTTCGTCCGCGCGGGTGCGCGGGCCAGTGCCTTCCCCTCGGCGGGCGTTGGTGTCCGGGCCTCCTGCGTGGGGGTCCCGGGTCCGGGCGTGGTGCTGCTCGGCCCAGACGGCGAGGTTGACTGCGGCGTTGTGGTCCCGATCCGCCTGGTATCCGCACGTGCCGCAGGTGAACACCCGTTGGTTGAGTGGCATGGCGGGTGTGATGGTGCGGCAGGCGGAGCAGGTTTTCGTGGACGGGTACCACCGGTCGGCCAGGACCAGCCGGCCGCCGCGCCATGCCTGTTTGTAGGTGGTCTGGCGGGCGAGTTCGGTCCAGGCGGCGTCGGCGATCGCGGCGGCGAGCCGGTGGTTGCCGAGCATGCCGGTGATGTTCAGGGTCTCCAGGACGAGCCGGTCGTGGGTCTTGACCAGCTGGTGGGAGACGTGGTGCAGGAACCGTTGGCGCACTGCCCGCATGTGGGCGTGGTGGGCGGCCAGCCGGGCGGCGGCCTGGCGGCGGTTTGCGGAGCCGGGTTTTTTGCGGGACACCGCGCGGGCGAGGCGCCGCTGACGCGGCATGCCTGCGCGGGCGGGACGCGGCGGGTCGTCGACACGCAGGACCGGGGTGCCGTCGGCGCGGGCGGCGACGACGAACGCGGTCAGGCCGCGGTCGACTCCGACCCACCCGTGTTCCGCCGTGTCGGGAACGTCGGCCTGGTGCCGGTGGGCGTCGTGGAGGTCGGCGGCTTCGCAGGTCAGCGACACCGACCAGCGGCCCGCCCGGAAGCTCACCGCAGCGGATATGACCTTCGCCCGGCCTTTGGTCAGCATCCGCCGCAACCGCCGGGTGTCCTCCCGCACCGCCAGGACACCGATACCCGGCAGGGTCACCGACCTCGGCCCGCCGTCGTCGCCGACGCGGACATCGACCCGGCCCGAACGTGATGTCTTGCACCGGACCCGGAACCCGGGGAGTGTGCGCTTCTTCGACCGGTACCTCGGGAACCCGACCCGCTTACCCGCCCGCGCACCGGCCTTCGACGACGTGTACGCGGCCAGGGCACGCCCGAGGTCGACCGCGGCCTCCTCGAACACCTGCTGCCGCACCTCGGCACGCCACACCAGACCCGTCACCTCGACAGTCACCGTGCCGTCCGCGGCGGCGACCATCACCCGACCCGCAGCCGCGGACCGCTTCCACCCGTTGAACGCGTTGATCAGGTCGAAACCCGTCCACGGGACCTTCACCACAACGCCCCGGGACTTGGCGTCCAGGGCGTCCTTCACCAGGCGCAGGCACTGGTTGTACCCGAACCGCGACGCACCCGCATACCGCCGAAGCAGAGCATCCTGCCCGGGTGTCGGGTCCACAGTGAACCGGAACGCGGTAAAACGAGCCACAAACCGCACCCTGCCACACAACCGACAGGAGGCCCATTTCGCAACACAGCCTAGTCGCGGTTTGACCTGTACGCGGTGATCGCCCAGTGGACGGTCAGGGCGAACGTGACCGCGGCGAGTGCGGCCAACCCCGCGAGGCTGGCGTGCCGCTGAACCCGGGGTGACGCGTTGCCGACGTCGAGCGCGGCGATCACGGCACAGGTGACTCCGGCGACCGTCATCAAGATCCCCGACCTGGTCTTCCTGCGTATGAGCCGAGCAACGCCATAGGCGACGGCGACGACGCCGACCAGCAACATGAAGATCGAATTCATCGAAAGCTCCGATAGTGGAACAGCTTTGGATGGAGGTTGTCCCTGGCTCTGACATTAAGTCATTCCAACGGCCGAGGTCGTCGATAGGACCAACTCTTGAGGAGTTGCGGCTATCTGGGGCGGCGCGGGGCCCGGCGGGAAACTAGGAGACGCCTCGGGGGCGGAACTGGACGCTGACGCGGGGGCCGACGGTGCGGGCGGTCTTGGGGATGCAGTGCTCCCAGGTCCGCTGGCACGATCCGCCCATCACGATCAGGTCGCCGTGTCCGAGGGGAAACCGCAGGCTGGACCCGCCGCCACGCGGCCGGAGCAGCAGCGACCGAGGTGAGCCGAACGACACGATCGCCACCATCGTGTCGACGGTCGCACCCTTGCCGATCGTGTCGCCGTGCCAGGCCACGCTGTCGCGCCCGTCCCGGTAGAGGCACATCCCCGCCGTCGCGAACTCCTCACCGAGCTCGGCCGCGTAGTGCGCGCTCAGTCGCGAGCGAGCGCTGGTCAGCAGCTCGTGCGGCAGCGTCTCGTGCCACGCGTACCACCGCAGCAGCCGGGGCACGTCGACCTCGCGATCCCACATCTCGCGGCGCTCGGCCTGCCAGTCGACCTCGTCCAGCAGCGTCTCCAGGACGAGGTCGGACCCGTGCACCCAGCCGGGCAGGTGGTCGACCCAGGCGCCCATGGTGAGCTCGTGGCGCCGGAGCCCGCCGAGCGAGCCGAGGCTCGCCTCGTCGGCGAGGTCCAGCATCGAGGGCTGGTGGGGTGCGTGCGCCATCCCCGGATAGTACGCCAGTGCTAATCATGAGTTGATAAGGTCCCTGGCATGCAGCTCATGACCATGGACCTGGTGGTCCGCGATGTCCCCGCCGCGACCCGGTTCTTCACCGAGGTCGTCGGCCTCCAGGCGAGGTTCGCCGATGACGCCTTCGCCGAGCTGGAGGCCGGTGGCGCGACGATCATGCTCACGGCCGAGCTGATGGTGCCGAGCGAGCCGGCCCGGGGAGTCGCGGTGCACTTCGCCGTGGACGATGTCACCGCCGAGGTCGAGCGCCTGCGGGCGGCCGGCGCCACGGTCCTGCTGGAGCCGACGAACACCGACTGGGGCACCGAGATGGCGATGATCGCCGGTCCGGAGCAGATCGTGGTCAGCCTCTTCCGCTAACCGGCCTGCTCGGCCGCGATCCGGTAGGTCTCCGCACCGAAGAGCACCAGCCGGGCCTCGACCAGGTGCTCGGGTGTCGACGCGCGCAGCACGGTCAGCGCCTGCCGCGCCGCGTCGGCGACCGGCCAGCCGTAGATCCCGGCCGAGATGAGCGGGAACGCGATCGTCTGCGCCCCGAGCTCATCGGCGACGCGCAGCGAGGTGGCGTAACAGCTCCGCAGCAGCTCCGAGCGGTCCTCGGTGCCGCTCCACACCGGACCGACGGTGTGCACGACCCACCGGGCACGCAGGTTGCCGGCGGTGGTCGCGACCGCCTGTCCGGTGGCGAGGCCCCGGCCGTAGTGCGAGGCCCGCAGCGACCGGCAGGCCGCCAGGATCGCCGGTCCGCCCTTGCGGTGGATCGCGCCGTCGACCCCGCCGCCGCCGAGCAGCGAGGAGTTGGCCGCGTTGACGATGGCGTCCGCCTCCTGCGCGGTGATGTCGCCCTGGACCAGTTCGATCTGCAAAACCATGGCGTCAGTATGTGTTGAGTTGTGCAGCGAGGGGTATGGGACCTGTGTCAAGGCAACCACGACACGAGGAGTTGACATGACGATGAACCCCATCCCCGCCTGGGATCCGTGGAACTACCGGGACCTCACGGAATACAAGGACGACGCCCATGGCGAGCAGGGCGAGCGCGACCTCGTCGGTTTCCACGTGGAGGCCACCGACGGCAGCATCGGCAAGATCGATGAGGCCACCTACGAAACCAACAGCAGCTATGTCGTCGTCGACACCGGTCCGTGGATCTTCGGTACCAAGGTGATGCTGCCCGCCGGTGTGATCGACAACATCGACGTCGTCGAGCGCAAGGTCTTCGTCCACCGGACGAAGGACCAGATCAAGGACGCTCCGCGTTACGACCCGGAGTCGCGTGACGACGAGATCTACCGCAAGGACCTCGGTTCCTACTACGAGGGCGGTACGCGCCACGACGGCGACGTACGGCTGTAAGGACTCCCTCCTCCCCGAGGGCGAAGCAGGGCCAGGCGGAGCACACCGCCCGGCCCTGCTCTATCGGGTGACACCGGCAAACACATCGACAACCGTCCGTCAGGCATCGACGATAGCGATAGTTTCAAGCGTCGATGTGAGGGGGACGGGTGACGACGACTTCGCCGGCCGAGACCGATGAGGGGCTGCCCAGGCTCCGGACGATGTGGTGGGAGACGGGCATGCAGGCCCGCATCGAGGCGGGCCTGCGCGGAGTGGCGAAAGCGCTGCCGCGGCTCATCGCCGAGGCGCTGCGGCTCGCCTACGGCGCGGACCGGGCGGGGACGATCGCGACGATCGCCGTCACGGTGGCGGCCGGCTGCATGTCGACGTTCGGCCTGCTCACGACACAGCGGGTGCTGATCGAGGTCTTCGCCGAGGGGCCGACCGTCGACCGGTTCGCCGCCGCACTGCCCGCGCTGATCCTGCTCGCCGTGGTCACCGGTGTCCGGGCCGGGCTCGGCATCGCCTCCGGCTGGACCCAGTCACGCCTGGAGCCCCGGCTGCGCCAGCAGGCCGAACGCCGGCTCTTCGAGGTGACGAGCCGGGTCGAGCTCGCCGCCTACGACTCCGACGGCTTCACCGACGAGCTCGAACGGGCCAGCGGCCGGGGCATCGACGCCGTCTGGGACGTCGTCCGCAACGTGATCAACCTCTTCGCGGGCGCCATCGGGGTGCTGGCGGCGGGGACGGCTCTCGGCGTACTCCACCCGTTGTTGCCCGTCGCTCTTCTCGCGGCGATCGTGCCGGAGGCATGGGCGGCGCTGCGGGCGGGCGGCCAGCGCTACCGGGAGTACCTGATGGGCTCGGTGCGGCGGCGCCGGATCTGGATGCTCAGCGACCTGATGGCACGGCGCGACTCCGCCACCGAACTGCGCGCCTACCACCTGCGTGACTACCTGCTCGGCCAGTACGACCGGGTGATGGCGACCGAGACCGCCGCGCAGCTGCGGCTCGCGCGCGAGGTCACCGCGACCACCACGATCGGCTCGATCATCGCCGGCGCCTGCTCCGCCGGGGTCTACGCCCTGCTCGCGTGGCTGCTCGTCAGCGGCGCGATCCCGCTAGCGGCCGCGATCACCGCGATCGTCGCGCTCCAGGCGGCGCGCGGCTCGCTCCACGTCACCACCATCTACATCAACGAGTTGTACGCCGATGGCCGCCACCTGCGCGACCTCGTCGAGTTCCAGAACCGCGCGATGGCCCGGGTCCCCCCGCAGCCGCCCGAGCCCGTCTCGCCGCCGCCGTTTCGCACCCTGCGGCTCGACGGTGTGACGCTGACCTATCCGGACCGGCCCCGCGCTGCGGTCGACGGGGTGAGCCTCACCATCCACGCCGGACAGACGGTGGCGTTCGTGGGTGAGAACGGCTCCGGCAAGACCACCCTCGCCACGATCCTGGCCGGGCTGCGCCTGCCCAGCACGGGTGCCGTGTGGTGGGACGAGCACCGGCTGGACCACGTCGACGAGACGACGCTGCGGGCGGCGATGGCCGCGGTGACCCAGGACCAGTGGCGCTGGCCCTTCACGGCGGAGACGAACATCCGGCTCGGCTCGATCGGCCGGGACGACGGGCTGCCCGAGGTGGAGGCCGCGGCGAAGGCGGCCGTCGCGCACGACATGATCGTCGAGCTGCCCTTCGGCTACCAGACCCTGCTCGACCGCGCCTTCGAGGGCGGGCAGGACCTCTCCGGCGGCCAGTGGCAGCGGATCAGCGCAGCCCGGGGCTTCTACCGCGACGCCGATCTGCTGATCATGGACGAGCCGTCGTCGGCGCTCGACGCCCGCGCGGAGGCGGCGCTCTTCGAGCAGGTCCGGGCCCGGCAGGGGACGAGGACCACCGTGCTCATCACGCACCGGCTCGCCAACGTACGCCACGCGGACCGGATCTTCGTCATGCACGAGGGCAGGCTGATCGACGAGGGCACCCACGATGAGCTGCTCGGCCGGGAGGGCCACTACCGCACCTGGTTCGACCTGCAGAAGATCGGCTACGCCGACTAGAGCTCCGTTTCTGGTTCGCTCCGCTCCCGCACGCCCCGGTGCGGCGCCTTCCTCGTCGCCGCGCTCCTCAGCCCAGGCGTCGCGGCGTGCTCCGCCGCGCTCACGGGTGGAGAAACGGGCGCAGCTCGTCGAGGTGTGGTGACCCGGCGAGTGCCGCCTCGGTGCCGAACTCGTGGTCGGCGAAGTCGAAGCCGGGTGTTACCACCTCCGCCACCAGCGCGTATGTCACCCCGGCGGGCAGCCGGGACGCCTTCCAGCAGCCGCCGGGCACCAGCAGGTCCCGCCGGTCGGCGTGGAGTCGCTCGTGGCGGAGGTCGCCGTCGGGCCCGAGCAGCAGGTAGTCGATCGGCCCGCCCTCCAGGTGATAGTGGAGGATGTCGCTCCGGTTGCGGTGCAGCCGGCCCTCGGGCTGGGCCGACGTCATCAGGTAGTAGATCGACGTCACCGCGGCCCGGTCGCCGAGGCTCAGCGGGCTGGTGTAGACCCGCCGAAAACAGCCGCCCTCGGGGTGCGGCGCCAGGTCGAGGCTGGCGATCAGGTCGTCACTGCGCATCCGCACAGTCTTCCGGGTGGAGTGCGCGACCCGTCGTCCGCCTGCAGCGGCCGCACTGTGTCAACGTAGGTTGACGCGGGACATGTCGTCAACTAATGTTGACGGCATGAGTGATGCCACCCAGTTGGCGGCTGCGGCGAGCAGCCCGGATGCGCGGGTCGGCCTGCGGGCCGCGCTGGCCCTGCGGCGCCTCGCGGAGAAGCTCGAGGCGGTGCAGGTCTCCAACGCGCGGCGCCAGGGCTGGTCCTGGCAGGAGATCGCCGAGGCGCTCGACGTCAGCAAGCAGGCAGTCCACAAGAAGTACGCCGGCCGCGAGCCGGCCCGTGGTCCCCAGGAGGGCTAACGTGTTCGAACGATTCACCGATGCGGCACGCGGCGTCGTCAACGGGGCCCAGGTGGCCGCCCGCGAGCTCAAGCACCCCTACATCGGCACCGAGCACCTGCTGCTCGCGATGCTCACCGCGGAGACCGGGACAGCGGTCCGGGCGCTCACCGAGGCCGGGCTCACCGCGCCCGCGATCCGCGCGAAGCTGCAGGAGATCGTCCCTGACGACGCCCAGCCGTTGAGCAAGGAGGACCGGGCGGCGCTGCAGACGATCGGGATCGACCTCGACGCGGTGCTGTCGAAGATCGAGGAGTCCTTCGGGCCGGAGGCGCTGATGCCGCCGCCGCTGGAGGCGAAGCGAGGGCTGCTGCGCCGCAAACCGCGCAACGGCACCCGGTTCGCGGCGCGTTCCCGCAAGGTTCTCGAGCTGTCCCTGCGCGAGGCACTCCGGCTGAAGGACAATTACATCGGCACCGAGCACCTCCTGCTGGGGCTGATCCGCGAGGGCAACGGCCTCGCCGTGAAGCTGATCACCGACGCCGGAGTCGACCTTGACGAGCTGCGCCGGGCCACCGAGGCGGCGAGGGGACGGACATCCACCTAGGTGTCCGTAATCGGTCGCCAAGAGATAGTCTGCGTGGCGGTGTTCGACGTAGACGGGGGCGAATGCGATGACCGATGTGATCACGCGAGTGCGCGCACTTCTGGTGACGCCGGGCGGGGGAGTGCTGCTCATCCGGCGCACCCGCCCTGGCGTACCGGCCTATTGGGTGTTGCCGGGCGGCGGCATCGAGCCGGGCGACGCGAGCCTGGAGGCGGCCGCCATCCGGGAGGTCCGCGAGGAGACGGGGGCCGTGCCGGAGCTGGACCGGCTCATCCACATCGCCGACATCGGCGAGCACGGCCGGCACGCGGTCTTCCTCGGCCGGATCGACTACTGGTCGGCGGAGGCCCGCACCGGGCCCGAGTTCGCGATCGCGGCCAACGGGCTCTATGACTTCGACGAGTTCCCGCTGGTCCCGTCGACCTTCACCGGCCGGGTCGTGCGGCCGACGCTCACCTCGGCGTTCGTCGCGGGTGCCCTGCACACTGGCGGGAACCTCTTCGAACTGCCCGATCTGCGCGCGCACAACCGGCTCCGCTGGGGTCCCCGGGAATCTCTGCCCGCCTGACCGTGTCACTATCCGGTGGATACGTGACCATGATCAGGGGGCAGGGCAAAGATGAGGATCGCAGTTCTGGGTACGGGCGCCGTCGGGCGAGCGCTCGCCGGGCGCCTGGCGGAGCTGGGCCACGAGGTGAGCATCGGTACGCGCGACGTCGCCGCGACGCTGGCGCAGACGGCCGTCGACGGCATGGGCAACCAGCCCTTCACCGTCTGGGCGCAGGCGCACACGCAGGTGCCGCTGCTGACCTTCGCCGACGCGGCGGCCGGTGCCGAGGTGGTCGTCAACGCGACCTCGGGCACCGTGTCGCTGGCGGCGCTGACGGCGGCGGGCAGCGACAACCTCGCCGGTAAGCCGTTGCTGGACATCTCCAACCCGCTCGACTTCTCGAAGGGTTTCCCGCCGTCGATGTCGGTGCCGGACACCGACTCGGTGGCCGAGCGGATCCAGGCCGCCTTCCCGACGGCGCTGGTGGTCAAGACGCTCAACACGATGACCGCGACGCTGATGGTCTACCCCCGGCAGCTCGCCGACGGTGACCACTCGGCCTTCCTGTCCGGCAACGACGCCGGGGCGAAGGCGCTCGCGCGGGAGCTGCTGGAGAGCTTCGGCCACACCGACATCATCGACCTGGGCGACATCACCACCGCCCGGGGCGCAGAGATGATCATGCCGCTCTGGCTGCGCGCGATGGGCGCACTCGGTACGTCGATCTTCCAGTTCAAGATCGTCCGCTAGCGGGTCCGCCCCGGGCGAGCGGTCGCCACGCAACGCCAAGATCGCCGCAACCCTTCAAGGGTTGCGGCGATCTTGGTGTTGTCGGTATTGGAGAGCGCTCTCAACTTCAGCGGGCAGCATGCCGTTCCACTGTGGATAATACGGCGCAAACCGGGCCACACATTGACGTGAGTATTGACGAAACGGCAATGCTGGCGTAACACTGGGGCCTGTTGGAGAGCGCTCTCCAAGAGTTGACACCGGACGACCGCCCAGGTCGCGCCGGTTGTCGACTTCGCCCCTGACCCCGCGTGGCGTGCCCGATCGGCGCGCGGGGTCGCGCCCCTCCCTCACCCACCCAGGAGATCTGATGACACACAGCTCCTTACTCACCCGGTTACGGCCGGGTGCGCCGTCCCGGTTACGTCGCGGTGCGTTCGCCGCTGCGACCGTCGCCCTCGTCTCGTCGCTGCTCGTCGTCCAGCCGGCCGGTCCGGCCAGTGCGGCGGACACCCTGCTCTCGCAGGGGCAGCCCGCCACCGCCTCCTCCATCGAGGGTGCGGGGCTCGGCGCGGCGCTGGCGGTGGACGGCAACAACGGGACCCGCTGGTCGAGCCAGGCCAGCGACCCGCAGTGGCTCCAGGTCGACCTCGGCGCCAGCGCCACGGTCAACCAGTTCGTGCTGCAGTGGGAGGCAGCGTACGCAAAGTCCTTCCAGCTCCAGGTCAGCACGGACGCCACCAACTGGACCACGATCTACACGACGACGACGGGCCCCGGCGGCAACCAGACGGTCAACGCCACGGGCACCGGCCGCTACGTGCGCCTCTACGGCACGCAGCGGGCGAACGGCTACGGCTACTCGCTGTTCGAGTTCAAGGTCTACGGCACGCCGACCACGACGGGCGGCCCGGGATACGTCCTGGCCAACCCGCAGGTCACCGGGGTTGTCCCGTCTCAGGCCAACCCGCCGGCCCGCTACTTCCACGAGTTCCAGGCCGGCTGCTCGATCACCCGCAACCTGCCGGACGACCCGATCGTCTACCCGGGTCTCGCCGGCGCGTCGCACATGCACACCTTCCTGGGCAACACCACCACCACCGCGACGAGCACGACCGCATCCCTCAACGCCGGCGGCACCTCCTGCCTGGCGCCCGCGGACCGGTCGGGCTACTGGATGCCGACCATGTACAACGGCACCCAGACGGTGATGCCGATCGGACCGCAGGTCATCTACTACAAGACCGGCGTGATCGACTACACCAGCGTCCGTCCGTGGCCGACCGGTCTCCGGTTCGTCGTCGGCAGCCCCAGCGCCACCGCGGCCCAGTTCCTGGCCGCGTCGGTGGAGGGCTGGGAGTGTGGAGAGAGCTTCCACAACGCCGACTTCCCGGCGAACTGCCCGGCCGGCAGCCAGCTCAACGTCCGTTACCAGTCGCCTAGCTGCTGGGACGGAAAGTACCTGGACACGCCGGACCACAAGAGCCACATGGCCTACCCGGTCAACGGCCGGTGCATTCCGAGCCACCCGGTGGCCGTCCCGATGGTCGAGTTCAAGATGGCGTTCCCGGTCAGCGGCGACATGTCGCAGGTCCGGCTCTCCAGCGGCCGCGGGTACTCGTTCCACTACGACTTCTTCAACGTGTGGGAGCCGCCGACCCTGGCGGCGATGGTCACCCACTGCATCGTTGGCGGTCTGCAGTGCGACACGCGTGGCTACGACCAGGAACACCCGCAAGCCGGTGCCGTGCTGAACGCGCAGTACCGCCTGCCGTAAGGCAGAAGCTCCGGCCGGCCCTGTCGCATGGATCAGGGCCGGCCGGTCCCCGAGATCGTCGCAACTCTTGAAGAGTTGGTCCTAAACGAACCTCTTAGGACCAACTCTTCAAGAGTTGCGACGATCTCGCGCGTAGTCTCCGATGGACATGAGCCGCAGGAGAGGCGATCCTGGTGGCCATGGTCGAGCCCGATGTGGCGCAGGCACTGCGGACGGGTCCGTTCGCGGTGGCGCTCGACGTCGCGATCGAGGCGAGCGGGCTGACGCTCGAGCGGATCACGGCCCGGCTGGCCGAACGCGGCGTGCTGCTGTCGCGGGCCACCCTGTCCTATTGGCGATCGGGGCGCTCGCGTCCGGAACGGGTCGGCTCGCTGGCCGCGCTCCCGGTCCTGGAGGAGCTGCTCGGCGTACCGGCCGGATCCTTCTCTGCTCTGCTGCGGCCTCGCGACGGCGAGCCGCAGTGGCCGCACCGGCCGCCGGGCTCGGGGTCGCGGCGCCGGTTGTGGCCGACGCGGCCCGGTGTCCTCGCCGAGGTCGACGCGCCACCGGACGGGCAGTTCGAGTTCCTCGCCGTCGACGACGTCTTCGTGGTGCAGGACGCGGCGACGAGGCTGCTGCGGGTCCGGATGGTGACGCGGGCGCTGCGCGACGGGGTCGGCCGTCTCGTCGTGTTCTACCAGGCCAACCACGGCGACGGTCCGGCACCGCAGTGGACCGGCCTGTCGCACTGCCGCCTCGGCCGGGTGCGCACCGACGGCCGGGTCAGCGTGGCCGAGCTGATCCTGAACCGGCGGCTCGCGGCGGGGGAGCTGACGGTGCTGGAGTACGAGCTGCGCTTCGCCGTCAACGACGACGCCACCGACTTCTACTACCGCACCTTCACCCGGCCGTGTCGGCTGTGGACCTGCCAGGTCACCTTCGCCGGCCAGGTGCCGCCGAGGGTGTTCCGCTTCCGCCGCCGCCACCTCGACGACGACAGCCGGGAGATCGCCGAGCTGTGGCTGGGCGACAGCCGCACCGCGCTGACCGTGCTGGAGAACGTCCGGCCGGGCATCGTCGGTGTCTCCTGGGAGTCATAGCGCGGTGTGACGCGTAACAGCGGCGGCACGGCTGCGACCTGCGCGTTCCGGGCCGATCAGATGTCGGTAACTTACGCGCCGATAAACCCTTAACCATTGATGCATGTCGACTCTAGGGTGCCTTCACCTCTTAGGACCGAAGGAAGGCACCCCATGCGAATCCCCCGCCTGCTCGCGGCGGCCGGGCTCTCGGCGCTGCTCGTGGCGCTGACACCGGCCGTCGCCTGGGCCGAGCCCGAGGCAGCCGTGCGGCACAACGCACGCCAGCCCGTGGCCGGCGCATACCTGGTCACCCTCAAACCCGGCGCGCTCGCGGCCGTGGACACCCGCGCCACCGCCGAGTCGGCGGTCGCCCGATACGGCGGCCGCCTGCACTCCGTCTACACCAGAACCATGTCCGGGTACGCCGTGGAAGGCCTCTCCGAACTCGCCGCCCGCCGTATCGCCGCCCGACCGGAGGTCGCCTCGGTGACCCAGTCCGGCACCGCCGGGATCGCCGGCACGGTGACCCAGCCGAACCCGCCGAACTGGGGCCTGGACCGCATCGACCAGCGGGCCCTGCCGCTGAACCGGGAGTACCGCTACGACGACACCGCCGCCGGGCAGGGCGTCAACGTCTACATCGTGGACACCGGGATCCGGTTCACCCACGGCGAGTTCGAGGGCCGGGCGAAGCTCGGCGTCGACTATGTCTCGCCCGGCACCGGCGGCACCGACTGCCACGGGCACGGCAGCCATGTCGCAGGGATCGTCGGCGGCAAGAGCTACGGCGTCGCGAAGAAGGCGACCCTGTGGTCGGTACGCATCCTGGGCTGCAACGGCATGGGCCAGGACATCGACGTCACCAAGGCGGCCGAGTGGATCACCGCGAACGCGCAGAAGCCCGCCGTGGTGAACATGTCGATCTACACCGACGACAAGGACATCGCGGCGAGCGCGATCAAGTCCTCGATCGCCTCCGGCGTGCAGTGGTCGCTGATCACCGGCAACAACGGCGGCAACGCCTGCAACTACGGCCCCGGCGGGCAGGTGCCCGAGGCCCTGCAGGTCGGCAACGTCACCTCCAGCGACACCAAGGCCGGCGACTCCAACTACGGCACCTGCATGGACCTGCACGCCCCGGGCAGCAGCATCCTCTCGGCTTACCACACCTCCGACACCGCGACCACCACGCTGTCGGGCACCTCGATGGCCGCGCCGCACGTCGCCGGGGCCATCGCCCGCTTCCTGACGACCGCGCCGACCGCCACCCCGGCGCAGATCCACACCTGGGTGATGGACAACGCCACCACCGGAGCCCTGGTCAACCTGCCCTCGGGTACGCCGAACAAGCTGCTCTACATCCCCGTCGCCGACACGCCGCCGCCGACCGGCGATTTCACCGTCGCGGCGAGCCCGGCATCGGCCACCGTGCGGGCGGGTGAGTCGGCGACCACCCGGATCACCGCTGCCGCCACCGGTGGTGCGGGTTCCGGTTCGGGGCCTGCCGTCGTCGGCGGGCAGCCCACCACGGTCGAGGAGAACCCGTTCATGATCTCGCAGCGGCGGGAGGGCAGCAGCTTCCCCGGTCAGCAGTCCTGCTCGTCGACGCTGATGGGGCCGCGTACGGTCCTGACCGCCGCGCACTGCCTGCTGGAGAACGGCGGGCGGAAGTGGTTCGTCTACGGCGCGACCAACCTCAACGACCCCGGCTTCACCGCCGAGATCGCGTCCACCTGGGTGCACCCCAGCTACACCCACTGGTCGGAGGGGTACGACGTCGCCGTCATCACCCTGGATCGGGACGTGCCGGTGCCCGCCGGGATGACCTACCCGACCCTGAACACCTCGGCCGCCAACAACACCCCCGGCACGATGGGCACCGCCATCGGCTGGGGCAAGACCGGCGCCAACACCTACAGCGACGTGCTGCGCAAGGCGGATGTCCCGGTCGCAGCCGACTCCGGCTGCCAGGGCCGCTTCCCCGGGCAGTACAAGACCCCGGCGATGATCTGCACCGGCTATGCCGACGGGCACTCCGCCGCCTGCGTCGGCGACTCCGGCGGCCCCTACCTCGTCGGCAACACCGTGGTGGGCGTCTTCTCCTGGATGTCGACGGGCTGCGACTGGTACGCCGTCTACACCCGCGTCTCCACCTACGCCACCGAGATCGCCGCGCACCTGCCCGGCACCACCCCGCCGCCGGCCGGGGAGATCACACTCGCGGCTTCCGGTCTCCCCACCGGAGCCGCGGCCACCTTCAGCCCCGGCAGCATCTCCGTCGGCGGCTCGTCCACCCTCACCGTGACCACCGCCGCCAGTACCCCGGCAGGCACCTATCCGATCACGGTGACCGGCACCAAGGGCTCGACCAGCGCTCGGACCACCTTCACCCTCACCGTCACCGGCGGTACCCCGCCGACGCCGGGCAATCTGACGCTCGGCAACCCCGGCGTCCAGACCGGCTACGTCGGCCGCCCCGTCACCCTCGCCATGCAGGCGAGCGGCGGCACCACGCCCTACCGCTTCAGCGCGACCGGGCTGCCCAGCGGGCTGAGCATCAACCAGTCCACCGGAGTCATCAGCGGCACGCCGTCGACCTGGCAGAACGCCAACGTCACCGTGACCGTCACCGATGCGGCCGGGCGGACCGCCAAGGCCCAGTTCTACTGGTTCATCTTCCCCGCCCAGTAATCAGGGCATCCGCCTACGGCGCCGGTCGGGTTCCGGTCGGCGCCGTCGGCATTCCCTCGTGGGCATGCGGCGACGTGTTCGTGTTCCGTGACTTCAAGGGGCGGTCGGCGGCCCGTTTCCGGTTGCTGGACGTGCCGGCGGGCGCCGTTGTGGGCGTACCCCCGTTGATGGGGCCGTTGGCCTTGCGCGGCTCCACCTGGGGCGACCGGGCGCGGGCCTCGGCGAGGATCTGCTCCGCCTCGGCTTTCGCCTTCGCGACCAGCGTCGCAGCCTCGGCCTGGTGCTCGCGCCGGTGCGAGGCGGCGGCGAGCTCGGCGTCCATCCGGGCGGCCCGGCGGATCTCGTCCGCGTCGGCCGCTGCCTGCGCCAGCTGGTCCTCGGCGACCCGCCGCAGCGCTGCGGCCTCGTCCTCGGCGAGCCGTAGCATCTGCTGGATCCGGGCGCTCACCGAAGCGCCCATGGACCGCTCGACGAGCTCGCTGCGCAGGCGCTGCGCCTCGGCCCGCTCCGCGGCGAGGCTCCCCTCCAACGGCAGCAGCCGTTGCAGCCCGTCGTTGAGGACGTGGACCTCGTTGCGCAGGGCGTCGACGTAATCGTCGACCTGGGTGCGTTCGTACCCGAACATCACGGTCCGGAACAGCTCCGTTTCGTACCCGGACTGATCGGAAGGGGCCGGAGAGTCACGATCATGTGCCATACATGCGAGGGTAGTAAGCCCTCCGTGATCGTTGGGCGGATATCGCAGAAGATGCCCATATTCGTTCGCCCCCCTTGCTGGAACCCTACGCCGGCACCGGCGATGTCTCGCGCGATGACAGCTGGCTGGCGATCGCCGTCGCGGTGGTCGGGCCGCAGGCCACGTAGATGTCCCGCAGAGTGGCCAGCCGCAGCAGCGCGCGGACGTCGTCGCCGTGCGCGTGGGTCGTGAGCGGATCCCAGAAGAAGAACAGACCGTTGATGGCACCGCGCGCGATGTAGGCGCCGATCTGTTGATCTCCGCCCTGGGGGCCGCTGTGCAGCAGACGGATGGGCAGCCCGAGCCGCGCCCGCAGCAGCGTCCCGGTGGTCGCTGTGGCGTAGACCGGCCGGGACAGGAGGAATTCGAGGTGGGTCGCCGCCCACCCCATGAGTTCCTCCTTGCGCCGGTCGTGCGCGACCAAAGCGACTCCAGGCAGCTGATCGCTGCTGTCGCCTGCTACTTCGTGCGCCAAAATCATTGTGCTCCCATTCCTGCCGCCGAATTGTCGGTGCCGTCGCGTCGGCTGCGTGTGTGCCGGGCTCGGCGAAGGACGTCGATGTCGGGTGCCGACGTCGCCCTTGATCCCAGGCCTGGAGCTATCCGGGACGCCGACGGTGTGCTTCGGTGTCCGTGCCCTCGGGGTCCGCGACGATGTCGTCACCGGCTGTGCCGGGTGTGCAACGTCGGACGGGTGAAGGCCTTGCCCCGGTTCAGACGCCTGGCCTGGCATAGCCACAGTGACCAATAGGGCGCCGGCTTCGCAATGCTCCATTCCGCCCTGCGGA
Organism: Allocatelliglobosispora scoriae; assembly: GCF_014204945.1. NCBI lineage: Bacteria > Bacillati > Actinomycetota > Actinomycetes > Micromonosporales > Micromonosporaceae > Allocatelliglobosispora > Allocatelliglobosispora scoriae. The sequence goes on along the minus strand of NZ_JACHMN010000002.1, from coordinate 361,723 downwards.
ATAACGACCCTGTCGACGTCGAGCTTGCGCGGGAGCGTTCGTACCACGGTCAGGTGAAGCGGTGTCGATCTTCATCCCGTCGCTCTACGCCGACCGGCCGACCTGTGTCTGGGATCGTCCACGACCGGAATGCACACGGTCGATCCGCCTGATCGGGTCCCGGCCGTTGGCCGGGCCGTCGGCATCCACGCGCTTGATCGCGTTGGTTCTCGGAGATGGTCCCCTCTGTGGCGATTTGGGGACTGCTTGCCGGAAGCAACGCGATCAAGCGCGCCGGAGTGCGGCGGGGAAGGGTGGGTCAGTCCGCGACGGTGCGGGCGAAGAAGAGGTCCGGCAGTGGCTCTCCGCTGCTGATGGCACGGATCGTGTCGATCGTCGTGCGCGCGTGCTGGGCGATGCGGTCCAGCGGGGCGTTGCTGCCGATGGCGTCGCGGATGGCGGTCCGCCACATCCGGTCCGCATCGTTGCGGTCGGTGGCGGCCTCATCGAGCAGGCGCAGTGCGTGATCTTTTGCCAGGTACACGGTGTGGGTACTCCCTACCGTCCGGGGGATCGATCGAGCGGGGCGATGGGCCCGCTACTTCTTGGTACGACGAGGCGACGCTACACCTACTTTTCGGACTAATTCCATACCCATCAGGCCCTAGTGGGCCAAACGGATGATGCCGGTCTGCCTGATCGTCGACGGCGAATGGGACACCGCGCGCGACCAGGGATACCTTGCCGAGGTGTGCCAGAGTTCATGACTTACTTCGAGCCTTATATTGACGCCAACTGTAAAGAAGCATTATGTTTCGTCGATGAAAACCAGCGGTTTCCGGCGAAGGATCGTGCCGGCACTGGCCGTCGTAGCAATGACGCTCGCGGCCACGGCTTCCCTGACTCTGATCTCCACGTCCGACGCCACCGCCGCGGTGACCTCGGGCACCTGGTACACGGTGACCAACTTGAACAGCGGCAAGTGCGTCGACGCCCGCGCGGCCGCGAGCGCCAACGGCACCGCAGTCCAGCAGTACGCCTGCAACGCCAGCCCTGCCCAGGAGTGGCGTTTCCAGGCCACGAGCGGCGGCTACTTCCAGGTCGGCACCCGTCTCAACGCCGCGCAGGTCTGGGACGTCGCCAACGTCTCGACGGCCGACGGCGGCGTCATCCACCTGTGGACCTATGGTGGCGGCAACAATCAGCAATGGTTGCCGGTCGAGGAGTCGGGAGGGACCTACCATTTCGTCAGCCGTCTCAGCGGTAAGTGTCTCGACGTGCCCAGCGCGTCGACGGCCGACAGCGTGCAGCTCCAGCAGTGGGCGTGCAACGGCACCGCAGCGCAGTCGTTCAACCTCAACCCCGTCGGCGTCCAGCCGTCCCCGTCCCCGACCGTGAGCACGTCACCGCCGCCCGGCGGCACCGTGGACCTCGGTCCCAACGCGATCATCTTCGACCCGTCGATGTCGGCCTCGACCATCCAGAGCCGACTCAACCAGGTCTTCAGCGCGCAGGAGTCCAACCAGTTCGGCACCAACCGCTACGCGCTGCTCTTCAAGCCGGGCACCTACAACGTCGACGTGAACGTCGGCTTCTACACCCAGGTGCTGGGCCTCGGCCTCAACCCCGACAACGTCACCATCAACGGCGGCGTGCACGTCGAGGCGGACTGGTTCCAGGGCAACGCGACGCAGAACTTCTGGCGCGGCGCCGAGAACCTCTCGGTCACCCCGCCCTCGGGCACCGACAAGTGGGCCGTCTCCCAGGCCGCGCCCTACCGCCGGATGCACGTCCGCGGCAACCTGCAGCTCGACGACGGCGGCTGGTCCTCGGGCGGCCTGCTCGCCGACTCGAAGATCGACGGCCAGGTCCGGTCCGGTTCGCAGCAGCAGTGGCTCTCCCGCAACACCCAGTGGGGCAGCTGGACCGGTTCCAACTGGAACATGGTCTTCGTCGGCGCGCAGAACGCCCCGAGCAGCAGCTTCCCGAACCCGCCCTACACCACGGTCGCGCAGACGCCGACCGTGCGGGAGAAGCCCTTCCTCTACATCGACGGATCGGGCAACTACCAGGTCTTCGTCCCGGCGATCCGCACCAACTCCTCCGGCACCACCTGGGCGGGCGGCGCTGCAGCAGGCCAGTCGCTGCCGATCAGCCAGTTCTACATCGTCAAGCCCGGTGCGACCGCGGCCACCATCAACGCCGCGCTCGGCCAGGGCAAGGACCTGCTCTTCACGCCGGGTGTCTACCACCTCAACGACACGATCCGGGTCACCCGCGCCAACACCGTGGTGCTCGGGCTCGGTCTCGCGACGCTGATCCCCGACAACGGGATCACCGCGCTCACCGTCGCGGACGTCGACGGTGTCAAGGTCGGCGGACTGCTCATCGACGCGGGTCCCGTCAACTCGCCGATCCTGATGCAGGTCGGCCCGGCCGGCTCCACCGCCGACCACTCGGCCAACCCGACCTCGCTGCACGACATCTTCATCCGCGTCGGCGGTGCCGGTGTCGGCAAGGCGAGCCAGAGCCTCGTCGTCAACAGCAACAACGTGATCGGCGACCACATGTGGATCTGGCGCGCCGACCACGGCAGCGGTGTCGGCTGGACCACGAACACCGCCGCGAACGGCCTCATCGTCAACGGCAACAACGTCACCATGTACGGCCTGTTCGTCGAGCACTACCAGCAGTACCAGACGATCTGGAACGGCAACGGCGGGCGGACCTACTTCTACCAGAACGAGATCCCCTACGACCCGCCGAACCAGGCCGCCTTCATGAACGGCAGCACGCAGGGCTGGGCGGCGTACAAAGTGGGTGCCAACGTCACCACGCACGAGGCGTGGGGTCTGGGCAGCTACTGCTACTTCAGCTCCAACCCGTCGGTGGTGCTGGCGCACTCCTTCGAGGTGCCGGTCACGGCCGGGGTGAAGTTCCACAGCATGGTGACGGTCTCGCTCGGCGGCACCGGCACGATCAGCCATGTCATCAACAACACCGGCGGCCCGTCCAACTCGGGCACCAACGTCGCCAACCTCGTCAACTTCCCGTAGCTGACCCGAGTCCCGCCCCGGATGTGTCACCGGGGCGGGACCGTCAGCCCGCCGCAGCGGGTGCCGGCTCGGTGGCCGGCGCCCGCTCGGTCAGGACCGCGGCGAGCAGCGTCGCCAGCATCACCGCCCCGATCAGGACGAAGAGGCTGGTGAAGATGGAGAAGACGACGCCGACGGGGCCGTACTGCTCGGCCTGCTGGGTCAGCGATCGGGCGAGGTAGACGACCGTCCAGATCGCCACGAGCAGCCGGCCCAGCGCGACCAGCCCGGCCGCGACGGTGAGGCGGTTCCACGGAATCCGGCCGAGCGTGATCAGCCGCTGTGCGAGCAGTTCGACGCCGAACCAGACGGCGATCGCCCCGGCGAACAGGAGCAGCTTCGGCAGCGGCCGGGCGTCGCGGGCCTGGTCGCGCAGGACGGCGACGGCGGTGACCTCGATGAGCTGCATCGCCACCCAGACCAGGCCGCGCCACTGCTGCGGCAGGCGCAGCACCGGGACCTGCCAGATCGCGGCGTAGAGCCGGGTCGCCCGGCGGGACAGCGAGAAAGCGCCGTAGACCGTGATGAACAGGCCGATCAGGTAGAACCGGCTCTGGCCCCGGGGGAGCAGGACCCGCACGGCGTCGGCGGCGATCCCGTCGAGCCCCATCCGGTTGATGATCTCGGTGGCGACGACGGAGGTCTGCCCGGTCGGCTCGAAGGCGCCGCTGATCAGGAGGATCGCGGGGAGCAGGGCGACGAAGGCGGAGGCGGCGATCGTGAAGGAGCGGTCGATCAGCTCCAGTTCCTTCATCCGCACCGCGATCCGCTGGCCGAAGCGGATCAGCTCCGGCAGGCGCGGCGCGGTCATCGGGCGGCGAGCGGGCTTCCGTCGCGACACCCGCCCGGCCCGGTCGTGGTGATAGTCATGAGAAGTGCATAATACCCATTGTGTTGCAAAAGCCGCTAATCGGGCAAAATGGGTGATCGTGCTGGTCGGGCTCGCGGTGGGCCTGCTGGCCGGCGGTACGCTGCCGCAGTCGGCGGCGCAGGCGGCACCGGCGGGATCAGCCGACGACTCGGGATTCTCGATCACCTTCGTGGTGCGGGCCTGCGACAGCTACGCCGCGATCCTGGCGAACAAGGCGCGCAACAACATCCAGGAGTCGCTGCGCGACCTCGCCGCGCTCGCCGCCGGTGACAACTCCGCCGTCGCGATCACCAACGACTACACGCCGCCGGGTCCCGGCCCGCTGCCCGCGACGGGAACCCCAGGATGGCTCAGGCCCGCGATCGGGACCGGCATCGGCGCGGTGGTCCTCTGCGGGCTGTTACTGCTGGTCCTGCGTCGCTTCCGGGTCCGGCCGCAGCCGATCGACGAGCTGGGGTAAGACGGAGCGGTGACGCTGACCCGCCTGCCCGCCGCCGGACGCGCCGCCCAACCGTGGCGCAACGGCGGCGGGCTCACCCGCGAGATCGCCGCTGAACCTGGTCGATGGAGGTTGAGCCTCGCCGAGATCGAGCGGGCCGGGCCGTTCTCCGCGTTCCCGAACCGGCGGCGGGTGCTGACGGTCGTGCGTGGAGCCGGGATATCGCTGGTCGTGGACGGTGCGGCGACCACAGTCGGTCCGCTGGCGCCGTTCGCCTTCTCCGGCGACGCCGATGTCTCGTGCGGGCTGGTCGACGGGCCGGTCACCGCACTCAACGCGATCACCGCCGGGTCCGCGTCGGTCTCGGTCCGGAAACCCGCGGCCTCCGTCGAGCTCCCAGCCGCGGGCCTGCTCGCGATCGTCGTGATCCAGGGCATCATCCGGGTACGCGGACAGGCGCTCTCGCAGTGGGATGCGCTGCTCGCCCGCGACGAGGGACCCGTCCTGGCTGAGACGGTGGGCGTGGGAGCACCCGTACTCGTCGCGGTCGAGCTCTCCTGACCGGGCCACCGCGCCCACGGGGCGGACAGCACGACGTATCCTGAACCGCGGCAGCGATCAATCTCGATCAATAACGATGATGGTGATCGATGACGTGATTCGACGGGGAGGTCGAGCGGATGAGCAGCGGCGCAACGCCCCTGGCCCTGTTCGCCAGAAGCGTTCTGCGCAGCAGGATCCAGCTCGCCGTCCTCGCCACCTGCACCGTCGTCCCGGTCGTCGCCATCGCGGTCGCCTTCCCCGCGGAGGCGACCGACATCCTCCGAGAGCTCTACGCCCTGCTCGTCGCGTACGTGTTCGCCTTCGAGGTGGCCGGGCTGGTGGCGCTCGGCATCGTGACCCTCCTCAACGACCGACTGCATCGCGTCGACCGGCAGCTCAAGCGTGCTTCGGACAAGGATTACTGGACGGCGTCGGCGCTGCCGTTGGCGGTGATCTCGCTGACCGGCGTCCTCGCCGGGCTGCGGATCTATGAGACCGACGAGTTCCTCGGCCTCGTCACCATCATCAGCTCGGTCGGCGTCGTTTTCGCTGCCGCCTACGAACGTCTCAAGGCGCGCCGGCCGAAGGGGTGGCGCCGCCACCACTACCTTTCTCAGCTGTTCGGCACCTGGCTGGCCCTCTCGCCTCATGAATCCGATGTGCGCACGCAGCGGGAGATGATCCGGACGCTCGCCCGGGTCGAGAAGGCGAGCCTCCGGCTGGAGCGGATGACCCGGGCACGCTCGGTCTGGGCCGAGGTCGACCGGCGTTCACCATGGCTGATCGCCGCCTGCGTTGTGTTCGCCCTGATCGGGAGCGTGGGCATCATCACCGGGCTGGTAACCCATTACCCCTACGATCGGGCGACCGGCTCGTTCTGGCTGGCGACCGCCGTGCACCTGGTCTACGAAGCGCTCTTCCCCGTGGTCTTCCTCCTGTGGTCCAGGCTCGAACGTCGCGGGAGCGTCGACACGCTGCGGGATCTGAGCAGCCAGGCCGGCCGGCTCCTGCGCCGCCACGACATCGAACCTCGCAGCGAATCCGCCATCAGGATCGGGTTCAGTGTCGACGCCGAGGGCTACAGCAAGCGCCTCGTCCCGCAGATGGAGACCGCTCAGGACCGCATCGCCGCTCTGGTCGGGCTCGTCCTCGCCGATCTCGGACTGGGCCTGCACCACACCGATCACCAGAACACCGGCGACGGGATGAACGTGTTCCTGCCTCCGCACCTGGAGCCGAAGCGCGTGCTACCGCTCCTGCTCAACTCCTGGAAGACGCGGCTGACCCTGGACAACCGGCAGCCAGGCGACCGGCTGCGGCTGCGGGTCGCGGTCTCCATCGGACCCGTCAGCACCACCGAGTTGGGGTTCGGCGGAAGGACGATCATCGAGCAGAGCAGGATGCTCGACAGCCCCGCCCTGCGCCAGGCCCTGACCGATCATCCAGAAATCGATCTCGCCGTTTTGGTCTCCGCCGAGCTTTACAAGTGGGTCGTCGGCGAGGGCCACCCCGGTCTCGTACCGGCGCAATTCCGTCAGATCCGTGTGACAGCGAAGGAGTTCGACGCGATGGCCTGGCTGTGGGTGACCGCATGACCGCCGATCCGGATCTCTACGCCGAGCCGTCCATTCCGGGGCAACCGTTCCGGGATGCGGCGGTGCGTTCGAGCCTTCCCAACACCATGGACGCCTGGGAGGCGCTCAAGCTCGTTTCGGAGTGGGTGAAGCACGCCGAGACCAAGGCGGGCATCATCCTCGGTGCCTCGGGAGTTCTCGGCGGCGCCCTCTACACACTGGCCACGCTGCAGAGATCGCCCGGTCCGGCCTTCATCATCGCCCTCGCCGTCTGCGTTGCCCTGGTGCTCATCGCGGCGTTCAGCGCCAGCATGGCGTTGCGCCCGCGGCTGCGGTCCATGCAGAAGTCGGTCAACCTCCTGTACTACGCCCACATCGCCCAGGGCTTCCGAGGCCGGCCGGACCGGTACACCGAGGCTTTCACCACCCTGGTGGCCGACCCGTCGGCGCTCGCCACCGCCATCGCCTCGCAGATCTGGTCGATCTCCCAGGTCGCGCACCAGAAGTACCGCTGGAACAGCATCGGCATGGTCGCCCTGCTCGGAGCTCTCGCCGCGATCGCCGTGGCGGCGCTCGTCGCGGTCTCCAGCAACCTGGCGTGGCACCCCTGACGCTCGTCGGCCGCCAGGCCGGGTGCCTGCCCGCCCTCGTTGTGGCCCGGTCGGCGGTTGTCCAGGGCAGACCCGACCCTCGCCATCGACTGGGTCACCCCGAGGCGGCTGCGGAGTCCGAACCGTTGTCCTGCTTCGCTGAGCGGGCTTGAGTCCAGAGCACTCCAGCTGGGCATCTGTCAGGTCAGCGGGCGATGCGGATGCCGACCTTCTCCTCGCTGACGCTCTCCAGCGTGACCATCAGGCCCGCGACCTCGGTGCCCGCCTGGCCGACGGTGAGGGTGATCTGCTCGCCCGCGACCTCCAGCGTGACCGTGTCGTTCTGTGCGCTGATCAGCTTCGCCTCGATGCCGAGGACGGATGCCTTCGCCTCCACGCCGCGATCGAAGGTCACGGTGCAGGCGTCGAGGTCGCAGCTGGTGTCGCTGCCCTCGCCGCAGCCGGCGAGGAAGGCCACGCTGAGCATGGCGGCGGCGGAGAAACGGGTGAACCGGCGGGCGGTGGGGGTGCTCGTCATGCGCCCCACCGTACCGTCAGGAGCGTCGTATGGTCCTGCGGTGAAGGACGCGTGCTCCCGGCACCCCGTCCTGGACGCGGCGAATTTCCGCCTGCCCTTTTACGGCGGTCGTGCTGGTCCCGGCTGCCTGCCGAAGCTGCTCGACACGATCCAGGTGGCGGTGGACGCGGCTGCCCGGTCCGGGACGATATCAGCGCTATGCCGGGGTTCGAGTTGTTAAGCGATGAATTACGCCGCCGGTGGCCGCATCCTGCCCGCCGCGCAGGATGTCTACCCTGCCTACCGTCAGTGATGCGCAAGTGCCGAACGGTGGTGAAACGCTTGCGGTCAGCCATCATCGATCATGCAAACAGCTGGATGTCCAAATTCCGGCAACGGCCGTAGGGTGGGGATACAGATCGGATTCGCCGAGGGGGGACCGTGCGGAGTCGGCGCGTCAGCCTGCTGGACATCGGCCTCGATTCGAGCTTCGACGCTGCGATGGCCTTCGTCCAGGCGACGATTCAGAGCATCAACGTGCACTATGGCGCCTCGGCCGTCGACATCGACTTCGTGCGGTCGCGGGATCCCGATACCGTGCTCACGGCCTTCACCGCCTCCTGCGACGTCCTGCACGTGATGGCACACGGCGATCATGAGATCGCGCCTACCTTCAGCAGCACCGACGGGCGTACCAGCATCTCTCTGGACCAGCTCGGTGCGCGCGCCGCTGATCAAGGGCGTGGAATCTCGGCCGCCGCGATCCTGGCCGACGGCTGCCGGACCGGCACCGGGGCCTGGCAGAAGGCCGTTCGCGACTGCCTCCAGGACGACGTCACCTACATCGGCACCTCGTCCATGATCGGCTGGCACGAGAGCACGGTGTTCTGCTCGGCCTTCTACGGAGCGCTGCTGCGCAACAAGGGCAAGGGTTCCACCGCCGCCGAGCAGGCACAGAACGCGGCGGAACGCGCGCAGACAGCTTACGTGACGCTGACCGACCGGCCGTGCCCGTTCAAGGTGGTCACGCTGAGCCCCAGTCGCCGAGCGGTCGCCGCGTTCGCCTGAGAGCGCCCGTCAATGGGCGCCTGGCGGCGTTGCTCGTCGCCTTGGGTGCAAAGAGCGCACACGGCGGCGCCGTGCGCCTTGCCAGCCACCCATTGACGGTCGCTCTACAGCTCCTGCATCCGGGCTCTGAGCACGTCGAATTCGCATCCCGGCGCGTCCGGATCGAAGCCGTGCTCGATCAGCCAGTGCGACGCCACCAGGCTGCGCAGCGACCACCAGGCGCGGATCACGTCCCGGTCCGTGTCGGCGCCGTAGCCGGCGAGCAGGTCGTCCAGGCGTTCCTCGTGCCCGAGCGTCAAGGTGGCGAGGTCGAACATGGCGTCGCCGGGGGCCGCCTCGGACCAGTCGATGACGCCGGTGACCTCGTCGCCGTCGACGAACACGTGGGTGATCTGCAGGTCGCCGTGGATGAACGCCGGTGTCCACGGCCGGAGCGCCGCCTCGGCGATCTCGCGGTTGTGCCGGATCACCTCGGCGGGCAGCACGGCGTTGGCGAGCAGCCACGCGCACTCGCGGTCGAGCTCCGCCGCCACGTCTTCGAGCCGGCGCCCCGGCCACGGCGGCAACGGCGCGTCGTGCAGCCGCCGGATCGCGGCACCCGCCGCAGCCCACGCCGCCGACGACGCGGTCGACGGCTCGCCGAGCAGGCCGAGCGCCTTGCCCGGCACGGCGGCGATCGCGAGCACGGGCGGCTCGCGCCAGAGGATCGCCGGGGTGGGTACCGGCACGATGGCCATCGCCCGCACCTCGATGTCGGCGTGTGCCGGATCGCCGTCGACCTTCAGGAACACGTCGCCGACGCGCAGCGTCGCGCGCTGGCGGTGGGCGACGACGACTTCAACCTCTTCCATACGGCCATCCTGGCGGGGGACGGCCGTCGATGTCGCCGGATTTACGAGTGGCGGGCCGCCTAGTCGGCGGCGCAGGCCGACTCGTCGAAGCGGGTCCGCACTCGGATCAGCAGGGCGTGGAGCTGGGCGGTCTCGGTGTCGTCGAGGTCACCGAACGCCTCCCGCTCGACCTCGTCGATCGCCTCCGCCGCGGCGCGAGCGCGCTTCACTCCGTCGGCGGTGATCTCCACGATGTGCCGTCGCCGGTCGGCGGGGTCGCGGCGGCGCTCGACGAGCCCGTCACGCTCCAGGTCGTTGAGGGTCGCCACCACCGCGCTGGCGTCGAGTGCGAGCGTCTCGATCAGCGCCTGCTGGCTGGTGGCCCCGGCCTGGGCGAGGTGCATCAGCAGGTTGCCGTGGCGCAGCCCGAATCCGCAGGACTCCAGCGCCTGGCGCAGTCGCAGGCTCATGATCCGGCCATGCCTGGCCAGCAGGACTCCCAGCCGGTCGGCGCTCGCTGTCATGCCATGAAGGTATCAGATCATAGATCGTCTAGGCACGTCAATCGTTGATAGTCACCAACGATCTGCTATCGTGCAATGTCCAGGGCAGGGATCGACAGCGGAGGAAGTCCGGATATGCAGACGTCAAGCCAGCGGCCCACGGTCGCGATCATCGGCGGCGGTTACGGCGGCATCAACGCGGCCAAGGCTCTCGACGAGCACGCGGAGGTGGTGCTGATCGACCCGAGCGACGCGTTCCAGCACAGTGTCGCGGCGCTGCGGGCCCTCGTCGACCCGGCGGTGCTGCCGAGGACGTTCCTGCCCTATGACCGGCTGCTCGCGCACGGCACGGTGCTGCGGGACCGCGCCGTCGAGGTCGACTCCGAGCGGGTCGTCCTCGCGTCCGGGCAGGTCCTGACACCGGACTTCGTCATCCTGGCCACCGGGTCGGCGTACCCCTTCCCGGGCAAGGCCGACCGGGACGGCCGGGAGGCGGCGATCGAGCGCTACCGGGCCGTCTATGGCGATCTTGATCGGGCGGAGCGGGTACTGCTGGTCGGGGCCGGTGCGGTCGGGTTGGAGCTGGCGGGGGAGATCGCGTCGTTCTGGCCGGACAAGCAGGTCACGCTGCTCGACCTGGCCGAGGAGATCCTGCCCGGCCCGTTCGACCCCGAGCTGCGGGTGGAGTTGCGCCGCCAGCTCGACGCGCTGGGCGTGCGGCTGCTGCTCGGCAGCCCGCTCACCAAGCTGCCCAGCCCGGCCCCCGGGACGCTCGCCGCGTTCACGGTCGAGACCGACGCGGGGACCGAGATCGAGGCGGATCTCTGGCTGCCGTGCTTCGGCGGCGTTCCGGCCACCGGCTACCTGCGCGGTGACCTGGTGGGGGCGCGCAACGCCGACGGCTACCTCGCCGTCACCGCTGAGCTGCACCTGCCGGGGCACGAGCGCATCTATGCGATCGGTGACATCTCGGCCGCCGACGCCGACAAGGCCTCCGCGGCCGGGCGGCAGGCCGAGGTCGTCGTCGCCAACATCAAGGCGCAGCTCGCGGGCGACGCCGAGCGCAAGACCTACGCGGCCGGTCCGGCCTCGATCATCCTTCCGCTCGGCCCGACCGGGGGCGCGGGCCAGTTCCCGGGCCGCGAGGGCGTCCTCACCGCCGAGTTCGTCTCGGAGCTGAAGGGCAAGGACATGATGATCGGCCGGTACGCCGCCATCATGAACGCCGACCAGCACTGACCCCCGTCAACGTTGTGCAGCACAACGAGGCCACGCTGGGAGATCAGGTTCACGGCGGTGATCTTACGATCATGATCGACGGGCGGGAGCCCCATGAACGGGCGGGAGCCCCATGAACGGGTGGGCGGCCCGGCCAGGTCAGTCGGGGCGGGCGCGCCGATCGGTCTGGCCGTGGAGCCCCGCCGCGGGCGGTGGGCGAGGCTCCACGGGGACCGTTACGGGTGTGCCTCGATGGTGACGGCGACGGTGTCCGCGCGGGAGGTGGAGCTCGCGGCCCGGGGCGTGAAGTAGGCGAGGCCGGAGCCCGAGCAGGGCAGGGTCAGCGCCGTCGGGATGGCGAGCCGCGTGTCATAGGCGGCCAACGAGCCGACGGTGTAGACGTTGCCGCTGGTCGAGTTGCTGAACCGCAGCGTGACCACGAGCGAGGTCGCGGCGGCACCGGTGTAGCCGATGTCCAGGGTCGGCGTGGTGGGCGCGAGGCTCGCGTAGACGTACTGGTTGGGCAGCGGGTGCCCGGTCGCCGTCGGGGAGGTGCTGGGGCAGGCGACCCGGATCGGGGAGCTGGCGTAGGAGCCGTTGACGTTGCCGGCGAAATACTGATTGGGGCCGACGGGGGTGGCGGCGGCGGCCGGGGCGGCGGCGATCAGCGAGACGGAGATCGCGCAGAACGCGGGCAGGGCGAGGCGGGCAACCGTGCTGAGCAGGCGGGACATGATCACCTCGGTGGGGGAGGTAGGGACAGGCTGTCGCATCGATGTTCATGCATTAATGAATCGATGTCAACCGATCTGATGTGCCGCGCCTACCGCTTGCGCCGGGCCCACTCGTCGAGCAGCGCGGGCATCGACTCCTGCACGAAGAGGTAGAAGTCGCGCATCCCGGCGAGGCGGGTCCCGGCCACCGTCTCCGGCCCGCCGGCGGCGATCACGCCCTGGTCGGCGGCGTCGGAGAGGGTCTTGAGCAGGGTCATCTTGGCGATGGTCACCTCGTACCACGAGTCGTCGACCATGCGGTAGCGGTCGCGGCGGGACCCCGGCACCGGCTCGCGGGCCACCATGTTGATCTGGATGAGGTAACGCACCGCACCGGAGATCGCCGCCGGGCTCACCTCCAGCCGCTCGGCGAGCTCGCCGGCGGTGAGGGAGCGCTCGTCCGCCCCCATCAGGGCGAAGAGGAGCCGGGCCGCCATCCGGGGCATGCCCCAGTCGGCGAGCGTGCGGGACATCTCCTCGACGAACTGGCGCATCGCGGCCTCGTCGCGCCGTGGTGCCTGGGCCATCTGACTCCCGTCAAGATCTATTTTCACAAAGTTGTGAAACAAGTGTAGCGTCTGAAGCATGGAAAATGCCATTTCAGTGTCAGGCCTGGTCAAGAGCTTCGGCCAGACCAGGGCCCTCGACGGACTGGACCTGACCGTCGCACAGGGCGAGGTGCACGGCTTCCTCGGCCCCAACGGAGCCGGCAAGACCACCACGATCCGGGTCCTGCTGGGCATGCTGCGCGCCGATGCCGGCACGGTCGCCCTGCTCGGCGGCGACCCCTGGCGCGACAGCGTCACGCTGCACCGACGCCTCGCCTACGTCCCCGGCGACGTCACCCTCTGGCCCAACCTCTCCGGCGGCGAGGTGATCGACCTGCTCGGCCGGCTGCGCGGCGGGCTCAACCCCCAGCGCCGCAAGGACCTGCTCGAACGATTCGACCTCGACCCGCGCAAGAAGGGCCGGGCCTACTCCAAGGGCAACCGCCAGAAGGTCGGGCTCATCGCCGCGCTCGCCTCCGATGTGGACCTGCTCCTGCTCGACGAGCCCACCTCCGGTCTCGACCCGCTCATGGAGGAGGTCTTCCGGCAGGTCATCGGCGAGGAGGCGGCCCAGGGGCGCACGGTGCTGCTCTCCAGCCACATCCTCGCCGAGGTCGAGGCGCTCTGCGACCGGGTCAGCATCATCCGGCAGGGCCGGACCGTCGAGACCGGCACGCTCGCCGATCTGCGCCACCTCACGCGTACGTCGATCACCGCCGAACTCGCCGCCGCGCCGACCGGGCTCGACGGCCTCGCCGGGGTGCACGACCTGGTCGTCGACGGCACCCGGGTGCGGCTGCAGGTCGACACCGCCGACATCGACGCGGTGCTGCGGCAGCTCACCTCCATCGGGGTACGCAGTCTCACGAGCCAGCCGCCCACGCTGGAGGAGCTCTTCCTGCGGCACTACGAGACGGCGGCGGCCCGATGACCACGCTCGCCGGGACCGGCTCGCTGGTCCGCCTCATCCTGCGCCGGGACCGGGTCCTGATGCCGATCTGGGTGCTGCTCATGTCGCTGCTGCCGCTGGGGCTCGCCTCGGGCACGGCGAAGCTCTACCACACCGACGCCGAACGCCAGGGCTACATCGACGACCTCCGCCAGAGCTCGCTGCTCGCGATGTTCTACGGCCGCACGCCCGGTCCCAGCCTGGGCGCGCTGATCTACTGGCGGGCCGGGACCGGCATCATCATCATGGCGCTGATCGGGCTGCTCATGGTCATCCGGCACACCCGGGTGGAGGAGGAGGCCGGGCGCCGCGAGCTCGTCGGCTCGACCGTCGTCGGACGGCACGCCGGCCTCGCCGCGGCACTGGTCGCCGTCTCGGGAGCGAGCCTCGTCGTCGGTCTGCTGGTGGCGCTCGGGATGATGAGCCAGGACACCCCGGTGAGCGGCTCGCTCGCGATGGGGCTCGCCTGGGCCGCGTCCGGCATCGTCTTCGCCGGGGTCGGCGCGATCACCGCGCAGCTCAGCGAGGGTGCGGGACCGGCTCGGGGGATCGGTGTCGTGGCGCTCGCGGTCGCCTTCGTGCTGCGGGCCGCCGGTGACATCTCCGCCGAGCAGGGCGGCGGGCTGTCCTGGCTCACCTGGACGTCGCCGCTGGGCTGGATCTATGAAGTGCAGGCGTACGGGGCCAACCGGTGGTGGGTCTTCGGGCTGCTCGCGGCGTTCGTCGCGGTGCTGGTGGCGGTCGCCTTCGGCCTGTCGGCCCGTCGAGACATCGGTGCGGGGGTGCTGGCACCACGGCTGGGGCCCGCGCAGGCAGGTGCGGGTCTGCGTACCCCCGTGGCTCTTGCCTGGCGGTTGCAGCGCGGCGCGCTCTATGCCTGGACCACCGGCTTCGTCGCGTTCGGACTGCTCGTCGGCGGCATCGCCGAGAGCGCGGGCGACCTGCTGGGGGACAACGCGCAGCTCACCGAGGTGATGCAGCGGATGGGCGGCACGTCGGCGCTCAGCGACGTGTTCCTCGCCGGGTGCATGGGGATCGCCGGGACGATCATCGCGGCCTACGCGATCTCGGCGGCGCTGCGGCTGCGCACCGAGGAGGCCGCCCTGCGCAGCGAGCCGCTGCTCGCCACCCGGGTGAGCCGGCTGGGCTGGGCCGGGAGCCACCTCGTCTTCGCGCTGCTCGGGCCGGTCGTCGCGATGGCGGCGATGGGGCTCGCGGCCGGGCTGACCTACGGCGCGACGACCGGCGACATCGGACACGAGCTGCCGCGCAGCCTGGCGGGTGCGCTCGTGCAGCTCCCCGCGGTCTGGCTGCTCGCCGGGCTCGCCGTGGCGGCCCTCGGCTTCCTGCCCCGGCTCGCGCCCGCCGTCGCCTGGGTGGGCCTCGGGATCTGCCTCCTGCTGGGGCAGCTCGGGGCGGCGCTGCAGCTCGGCCAGGCCCTGCTGGACCTCTCGCCCTTCACCCACGTGCCGCACATCCCGGGCGGCACGATCGCCGCGCTGCCGCTGGTGGTGCTCAGCGTGATCGCCGCCGGGCTGATCGGAGCGGGCCTGGCGGGTCTGCGCCGCCGCGACATGCCGGTCACCTGACCTGCGTCCCGCCCTGCTCCGCAGCCGCGGACCAGGGCGGGCGCGGCAGGTCAGACCTTGGATGCGACGAGCTTCGTCGCCTCGGTGACGAACTTCGTGACCTGGTCCTTCGTGGCGTTGCCGAGCTGGATCACGGTGACCATGATGAGCTGGCCCTTGATCTCCAGGCCGGCCTGGGCCTGGAAGGAGTTCTTGCCCAGCGCCTTGCCCTTGCCGACCACGATGTAGGCCGCGTCGCCGACGCCGCTCAGCGCGACCGGCTCGCCCGCGATCGTGCCGGTGCTGCCCTGCTTGGCGCTCTCGATGCCGCCGCCCGCATTCGTCTCGCCCTCGTCGATGCTGATCGTCGTCGCGCGCGGGTCGTCGGCGGGGTCGTAGGAGCAGCCGCCACCGGGGACCTCCTTCATCACCACGGTGAAGCCGACGATGGCGCCGATCTCAGCGGCGGTGATCTTCTTGCACGGGTCGAACGCCTCACCGGCGGCGGGCGCGTCGCCACCGGTCGTGGCGGTGGCGGTGGAATTGGGGCTGCTGGCCGCAGGCGTCGCGTCATCGCCGCAGGCGGAGAGCATCGACAGTGCGAGTCCGGCGGTGACGGTCAGCACAAGGGCATGGCGAAGCGGTCGCACGGGAGGGCCTCCAGAGGCACCGGGGGATGCCTAAAGGATCACTCCAGGCAGGGGAATTCCCGAAGTTTAATGGTCAACTTGTCACGGGAACATCAAGAACAACTGACGGAACATTGACTCCCACCTGCACCGAAGTGAGGTTTGACGGAGGCCGCGCCGGGAAAGATGACCATATGACGAACCGTTCTCAGCACTGGCCGGCGCTGGCCGGATTCGGACTCGCCGTCCTCGCCACCGCGGTCATCGGGGGCATCGCGGCAGCCGACGCCTCCGCCGAGTACGGGCAGCTCGCCCAGCCGTCCTGGGCGCCGCCGTCGTGGCTCTTCGGTCCGGTGTGGACGGTCCTCTACATCATGATCGCGGTCTCCGGCTGGCTCGTCTGGCGCAAGGTCGGCTTCGGGACGGCGATCGTCGTCTACGGCGTGCAGCTGGTGCTCAACGCGATCTGGACGCCGCTCTTCTTCGGCGGCAACCACTACGGGCTCGCGTTCGCCGAGATCGTGGTGATGTGGCTCGCGATCGGTGCGACGGTGGCGCTCTTCTGGCGGGTCTCCCGACCCGCGGCCTACCTGCTGCTGCCCTACTGGGCTTGGGTGACCTTCGCGTCGGCGCTCAATTTCAGCATCTGGCAGCTGAACTCTTAGGACCGACTCTTCAAGAGTCGGCCCTAAGGACCGGTGGACCGCGCGGGTCACGTTTTACAGCAGATCGTGGCCTCGCGCAGCGAGATGGCCACGCTCTGCTGCAAAACGTGACCCAGCGGCGAGCGTGACCCGGGGTGGGGCTTCAGCGGGTTTTGCCGTGGGCGCGGGGGTGGCGGGGCTGGTAGAGGCCGAGTTCGCTGCCGCCGGGCAGGGTGAGGAACGTGACGAGCCCCCAGCCCTGGTCGCTGATCGGGCGGCTGAACCGGGCGCCCCGGGCGGTCAGCTCGGCGACCGTGGTGACCACGTCGTCGCACATCAGGTAGAGCTCGTGCATCGCCGGGCGCTCGGTCGGGTGGACCGCGAGCTCGGCCGGCGGGAGCTGGAAGATCAACCACCCCTGCCCGGCCTCGACGTAGGGGGCTCCGAGAACGTCGCGCAGGAAGGCCCGATCCGCCTCCGCGTCCTGGCTGTAGAGGATGATGTGCGCCCCGTTGATCACCTGTCGAGCGTATCCGTTTTGCCACCGGATGTAGCGAAAGATGATTACCTGAGGCCATGTCCGACGATCTCCACGAGATCGAGACCGAGGCGCGCCCCTGGGAGGCCTACGACTCGACGGTCGCCGCGACCGGGTTCTTCGCGATGCTGCGCTACCTGCCGCGCCTCTGCGGGCAGGTGCTGCGCCTGGCCTGGTCGACGAGCCGGGTCGACACCGCTGCCCTGATCGGCCTCACCGCCGTCGCCGAGGCGCTCACCGGCGTCGGCCTGCTCGCCACCAACAGCGTCTTCGAGGGCCTGCTCATCGACGGACCGAGCCCCGAACGGGTCCGCGCGGCGCTGCCCGGCCTCACCCTGCTCGTCGTCTCCGTCGTCATCCGCGGCGTGCTCCGCCAGGGCGCGCACTGGGCGCAGGCGCGGCTGTCGCCGCAGCTCCAGCGCGCGGTCGAGACCCGGATGCTGGGCCTGGTGACGCAGGTCGAGCTCGTCGCCTTCGACGACGGCACCTTCCACGACCGGCTACACCGGTGCCGCCAGCGGGCCGGCGGCACCGTCTACTCCCTGCTGCGGATCGCGGTCGACCTGCTCGGCTGCGTCGCCGGGTTCGCAGCGATCGCGGGGGCGCTGACGGTGCTGCACCCGATCCTGCTGCCACTGCTGGTCCTCGCCGTGATCCCGAGCGCGTGGGCGGCGGTGCGATCGGCCCGGCTCTACTACCAGATGGTGATCGGCTTCTCCGGGGCCAACCGGCGGATGGAGACGCTCGGCGACCTGATGACCGAGCGGTCGTCGGCGGCCGAGGTGCGCTCCTACACGATGCGGCCGTTCCTGCTGGGGGAGTGGGAGCGGCTCTCCCGGCACGTCCAGGCCGCCGACCTGGCGATCGAGAAGAGACGTGCGACCGCCCAGGCCGCGGGCAGCGCGCTGGCAGCCGTGGGTACGGCGGTGATCTTCGCCGCGCTCGGCCTGCTGCTCTACACCGGGCGGATGCCGCTGGCCGCCGCCGGAACGGCGGTGATCGCGATCCGAGCCGCGATCAACGTGCTCACCCAGGCCACCCAGGTGATCAATTACGGATACGAGAACGGCCTGTTCTACCAGGACTACCTGGACCTCTGCGCCGAGGCGGAGCAGCGGCGGATGCGCGACGGCGGTGTCGAACCGCCGGCCGACCTGGACCGGATCTCGGTCCGCGATGTCACCTTCACCTACCCGGGCGCCGAGGAACCGGCTCTCAACGGGGTGAGCCTGGAGATCGCGTCCGGCGAGATCATCGCCCTGGTGGGGGAGAACGGCTCCGGCAAGACCACCCTGGCGAAGGTGATCGCCGGACTCTACGAACCGGCGTCCGGCGATGTCACCTACGGCGGGGTGTCCGCCCGGTTGATCGACCTGGACGGGCTGCGCGGGCACACCGCCGTCATCGCGCAGAACTTCACCCGCTGGCCCTTCACCGCCCGGCAGAACATCACCATCGGCCGCTTCGACCACCCCGACGCGGTCGGGCAGTTCGAGCGGGCCGCGTCGGCATCCGGCGCCGCCGAGGTCTTCGCGCGGCTCAGCAAGGGTGCGGAAACGCTGCTGGATCCGTCCTACAAGGGGGGCACGGAGCTCTCCGGTGGGCAGTGGCAGCGGATCGCGGTGGCACGCGGGCTGTTCCGGGACGCACCGCTGCTGATCTGTGACGAGCCGACCGCCTCGCTGGATGCGAAGACCGAGCACGCGATCTTCGAGAGCATCCGGCGGCACGCGGTGCAGCGTACGGTCGTGCTGATCACGCACCGGCTCGCCAGCGTCCGCTACGCCGACCGGATCTTCGTCCTCGACGGCGGGCGGGTCGTCGAGCAGGGCACGCACGCCGAGCTGATGGCCCTGGCCGGGATCTACGCCCAGTTCTACTCGCTGCAGGCCTCCGCCTATCAGGAGGTGAGCCCTCTATGACACCAACTCTTGAAGAGTTGCTGCTTTTTTTGGGGGCGGGCGCAACTCGTTAAACGCGGTTGCAGACGGAGGGCGTCGGGGCTAGCGTCCGGTGATCATTCAACCGTGGCAGCAGAAGTAGGTGTGATTATGCGTGTTGTCGGCGTTCGTCCGCTCGCAGTTCAGACGACCCGTACACCCATGGTGAGGAATCAGAGCATTGGATCTGCCACGTAGTTACACCATCCGGGAGAGCAGCCACCGGATCTGCGACCCGTTCACGGCGGAGAAGTTCGCCATCCTCGGCGCCGCCATCAGGCTCCGGCCCGGCATGACGGTGCTGGACCTGTGCTGCGGCAAGGGCGAGATGCTGTCGAGTTGGGCCCGTGACCACCAGGTCACCGGGGTCGGCATCGACATCAGCACCGTATCCATCGCCGCGGCGATCGAACGGGCCGCCGAGTTCGGCGTCTCCGACAACGTCGAATACCTGCACGGTGATGCGTCGCACCACGTCTCGGCCGAACCGGTCGACGTCGCGGCGTGCATCGGCGCGAGCTGGATCGGTGACGGCATCACCGGCACCATCGCGCTGCTCGAACGCAGCCTGCGTCCGGGCGGCACCATCCTGGTCGGCGAACCCTTCTGGCGGGGCGAACCGCCCACCGGCGCGGAAGCGCTCCAGGCGTGTCACGCCGAGACGCCGGACTTCTACCGGACGCTGCCGGCGCTGGTCGAGCACTTCGGCGAGCTCGGCTACGACCTGGTCGAGATGGTGCTCGCCGATGAGGACAGCTGGGACCGTTACCGGGCCGCGAGCTGGCTCAACCTGCGGACCTGGCTCGACGAGAACCCGCACGACGAGCTCGCACCGGAGCTGCGGGCCGAGCTCGACACCGCTCCGCTGGAGTATGTCCGCTACAGCCGGCCGCTGCTCGGCTGGGGCGTGTTCGCCCTGATGAAGCGCTGATGTGAGTCGCTGATCGATCGGCGGCCACCGTTTCACGGTGGCCGCCGCCGTCATCGCAGCCGGGCCGCCGTGGCGCGGGCCGTCGCCACCGCGGCAGCGCGGAGCTGTTCCTGGCCGCCGGGGCTGTTGGTGGTCGCCTTGACGCGTACGCCCAGCAGCAGGTTCCCGTCCAGCGCCCACAGTTGCCAGGTGCGTGCCTGGGCGCTTTCGGTGGCGTACCCCCAGGATCGGGTGAGCAGGTCGACCGGCTCGACCACCCGGCCCGTGGGGAGGTTGGCGCGGGTGTCGTCGAGCCGGGCGCGCGCCTGCGCGGCGGCGTCGGATCCGGTGAAGAGCATGGCGGTGACGAACCCGGAGGTCTCGACGCTGCCGTGCCGGAACACCTGCTGGCAGGTGTGGACGGTGTATCCGGACTTGTCGCTGTGGTCGCCGGTGCCGCGCGAGACCGGCTGCGCCGCGAGGTCCGCGATCGGGGTGAGGTCGACGGCGGCGCACAGGTCCCCGGTGATCCGGTGTGCCGTCGGCGCACCAGCACCACTCGGCGCCGCAGTGCCCGGCGCGGGAGTGGCGACCGGTGAGGTGACGCTCGGCGAAGGCGCACCGGTCGCGGGCGGGGCGGGGACGATGACGGGACCGATCGGGGTCGGCCCGGAGCAGCCGGTCAGCGCGCAGACGGCGGCGGCGGCGAGCCCGGTGATCCAGCGGGCCTGACGGCACATGGCTCCTCCTCGGGGGAGATGCCCGTGGCGGCCGGGACGACCGCCACGGGCGAGGTGATCAGTTGCTGTTGACGAAGGTGCGCGCGAGCGTCTGACCCAGTGTCACCGCGTTTCCTTGGTTCTCGATGGGGCTGACCCGCTGCGAACCCTGGAAGACGATGTAGGTGACACCGCTGTCGGTGCCGCCGTTGCTGGGATCGGGGTTGATCCCGAGCGCGGCGGCCGTCGCGTAGGACGCCTCACCGATGATCTGTGTCGGCCCGGTGTCGCCGACGACGGCGTAGAGGACCTGGTTGTTGTAGATGACCGCGACCACGGTGCCGCACCCGATCTGGAAGTTGGCATAGTTCCAGATGGAGCTGGAGCTCGGCACCACGACGTAGGGCAGCTGCGCGGCGTTGAGCGCGCTGCCGTTGGAGGCGTGGCAGGCGGTGTCGGGCAGGAAGCAGCAGTCGGTGTCCTCGTTGCACTGCGCGGTGCGGATGCCGTCGCAGTCGATGTCCATGTCGGCCTGCCACAGGACCGCGCCGGTCTTCTGGCACACCGGGATCGTCGCGGTGGCGACGTCGGAGTCGGTCTTGTACCTGCCGTTGGAGATCTGGTTGCAGCTGCCGACCTTGGCGAGCAGCTCGGCGGCGGTGGGGGCGCCACCACCGCCGACGGTGCCGAGGGTGAGTTTGTCGAGGTTGGGGCCGCCGGTGGCGCTCGTGGAGGTGGCCCGGACCGTGTTGGTCCCGGCGGTGAGGGTCGCGTTGACGGTCACCTCGGACCAGGTGGTCCAGGCGCCGGTGGCGTTGAACGCCTGGTTGGCGCTGACGACCGTGCCGTTGACGGTGATCGACATGGGCCGGTTGGCGGTGGTGCCGTTGGCGAAGCGGATCGTCAGCCCGGTGCTCCCGGCGGCTGCCGGGACGACGGACCACTGGACGTAGCTGCCGACCGCGTTGTCGACGTTGACGAAGCCGGTGCCGGTGTAACCGGCCCAGTTGCTCTCGACGAGCCCTTGCGAGATCGTGGCGTTCTCCGCCTGGTAGACGGTAGCGGGCGGCGCGGCGGCGACCTCGAAGTCGAGGTAGTCCAGGTTGGCCGGACCGTTGGCGCTGGTGGCGGTCACCCGGATCGTGTTGCTGCCCGCGGTGACGGGCGCGGTGAGGGTCTTGCTCGCCCAGGTGTCGAAGTTGGTGGTGGCGTTGAAGGCCGAGGCCGCCGCGACGACGCTGCCGTTGACGGCGATGTCGGCGGGCCGGTTGGCGCCGGAGCCGTTGCTGTAGCGGATGGTGATCGTCGCGGTGCCCGCGGTTGCGGCGTTCACAGTCCACTGGGTGGAACTGCCGATGACGTTGTCGTTGTTCACGAATCCGGTGCCGGAGTAGCCGGTGTGGTTCGCCTCGACGAGCCCCTGGCTGATCGCGGCGTTCTCGGCCTCGTAGCGGACGGGTGCGGCGCTCGCCGGTGCGGCGGGTAAGAGCAGGCCGATCGCGAGTCCGGCGGCACCGAGTAGGGCGACATGCTTGCGCATGGTGTGGTCTCCCTCGTTAGCTCGATTAATAGTCAATTTGCCTAACAGATAGCGGTCGATGCTAGCCAGATCCGCGAATGAAGGTCAAGCATTGACAGTTAATGATCATCCGATTAACGTCTCAAGTACTTTAAGGATAGTTAACTAATTTATCCCGATCGACCGTCCACACCTGTAACAGTGAGGGGAGTTAGTCGATGAAACGTGCTCTTCTGGTGCTGTCGCTCGTCCTCGGCAGCATCACCGTCGTCGCCCAACCGGCGTCGGCAGCGGAACTAGCCATCAACGGTGGCTTCGAGACCGGGTCCCTGTCGCCCTGGTCCTGCTCCGGCAACCTGGGAAGCGTCGTCTCCAGCCCGGTCAAGAGCGGCACGAAGGCCCTGGCCGCCGCCGCGTCGGCGTCCGACAACGCCCAGTGCACGCAGACGATCTCGGTCGTCTCGGGTACCGCCTACACGCTCTCCGGCTGGTTCAGCGGCGCCTACACCTACCTCGGTGTCACCGGCGGCACCTCCACCTGGACGCCCGGCGGGTCGAGCTACACCCAGCTCTCGCTCACCTTCACCGCCACCAGCTCCAGCGTGCAGATCTACACCCACGGCTGGTACGGGCAGGGCACCTACTACGCCGACGACATCTCCCTGCAGGGGCCGGGCGGCAGCGGCACTCCGGGCTCGCCCGGGACGCTGACCTCCAACGGCCAGACCGCGTCGTCGATCAACCTGACGTGGGGCGCCTCCTCCGGCACCGTCACCGGCTACCGGGTCTACGAGGGCACCACGCAGCGGGCCCAGGTCACCGGCACCACCGCCTCGATCACCGGTCTCGCCACCTGCAGCAGCCACACCTACACGGTGAAGGCCTACAACGGCGTCGGCGAGTCGACGGCGAGCAACCCCGTCACCGTCTCCACGACGGGCTGCGTCGGCGTACCCGGGACCCCCGGCACGCTGAGCTCCACCGGCACCACCGCGTCGTCGATCTCCCTGTCGTGGGGCGCGTCGTCCGGCACGGTCACCGGTTACCGGGTCTACGAGGGCTCCACCCAGGTCGCCACCGGCACCGGCACCACGGCTACCGTCTCCGGCCTGGGTGCCTGCACGACGCACACCTACACGGTGAAGGCCTACAACTCCGGCGGCGAGTCCGCCGCGAGCAACGCGGTCACCGCGTCGACGACCGGCTGCACCACCACGCCGGGCGCCCCGACCAACCTGACCGTCGGCACCGTCACCAACACCTCGATCGCGCTGTCATGGGGTGCCGCCTCCGGCACCGTCACCGGCTACCGCGTCTACGAGGGCGGCACCCAGGTCGCCCAGGTCACCGGCACCTCCGCCACGATCTCCGGCCTCGGCACCTGCACCAGCCACACCTACACGGTGAAGGCCTACAACGCCAACGGTGAGGGTCCGGCGAGCTCCGCCGCGAGCGGCTCCACCACCGGCTGCACCGGCGGCGGCAACAAGCTGATGGGCTACTTCGTCGAGTGGGGCGTCTACCAGCGCCAGTACTTCGCGAAGAACATCCAGACCAGCGGCTCGGCCTCGAAGCTGACGCACATCAACTACGCGTTCGGCAACGTGACCAACGGCGCCTGCCAGATCGGTGACGCGTACGCCGACTACGACATGGCGTACACGACGGCGAACAGCGTCGACGGTGTCGCCGACACCTGGGACGCCGGTGCACTGCGCGGCAGCTTCAACCAGCTCCGCAAGCTCAAGCGGCTCAACCCCAACCTGAAGATCCTGTGGTCGTTCGGCGGCTGGACCTGGTCCGGCGGCTTCGGCCAGGCGGCGCAGAACCCGACCGCGTTCGCGAACTCCTGCTACAACCTGGTCGAGGACCCGCGCTGGGCAGATGTCTTCGACGGCATCGACATCGACTGGGAGTACCCGAACGCCTGTGGTCTCTCCTGTGACAGCAGCGGTGCGGCGGCCTTCAAGAACGTGATGCAGGCGCTGCGTACCCGGTTCGGCTCGTCCTACCTGGTGACGGCGGCCATCACGGCCGACGGCAGCAGCGGCGGCAAGATCGACGCCGCCGACTACGGCCCCGCGGCGGCGTACGTCGACTGGTACAACGTCATGACGTACGACTTCTTCGGTGCCTTCGCCGCGCAGGGCCCCACGGCCCCGCACTCGCCGCTGAACTGCTACTCGGGCATCCCGCAGGCGGGCTTCTGCACGGAGGCCGCGATCGCGAAGCTGAAGTCGAAGGGCGTGCCCGGCAGCAAGCTGCTGCCCGGCATCGGCTTCTACGGCCGAGGCTGGACCGGTGTCACCCAGACGGCACCCGGCGGCACCGCCACCGGTGCGGCACCCGGCACCTACGAGGCGGGCATCGAGGACTACAAGGTCCTCAAGAACACCTGCCCGCCCACGGCGACCTTCGCCGGCACGTCGTACGCCAAGTGCGGCAGCAACTGGTGGAGCTACGACACCCCGGCCACCATCGCCAGCAAGATGAGCTGGTCGAAGAGCCAGGGTCTCGGCGGTGCGTTCTTCTGGGAGCTCACCGGTGACACCACCAACGGTGAACTCATCACCGCGATGAAGAACGGTCTCAACTAGTTTCATCCGGGCGGGGGCGGGCTTCGGCTCGCCCCCGCCTCCATTCCGGTTCGGTTGCTGTGTCGTCGAGCGGACAGCGTTCCGTGTCGTGATCGACTCCACTGGGTGACATGAAGCGTCTCGGCCTCGTCGCCGTCATCCTCGTCCTCGCCGTCGCCGGCTGCTCCAAAGATGCCGACCCGGCCGCCACCCCCACCACCGGCACCTCCACCTCGGTGGACCCCACCGATGCGGCGAGCCCGTCGACGGCCGCCAGCCCGTCCTCCGATGCGGTCGTCTTCACCGTGGACGGCGGCGGTCCCTATGAGATCGGGGCGACGCTGACGTCGCTCAAGGACAAGAACCTGCTCGACGCGGTCTCGACGACGAACGAGCTCTGCCCGACCAACACCTATGCCAAGGGCACCGGGGACTGGAAGGATCTGAATCTCTCCTTCCGCCCCGACGGCAAGCTCTACATGGCGGTCAACCGGTCGGCGAAGATCCCGACCCCGTCGGGTGCGTGGCTCGGCATGACGATGGCCGCGATCCAGTCGATCTACGGCACGATCGGCAAGCAGCTCGACGGCGGTGGCGGTGCGGTGGCGTTCCTCGTCACCACCGACACCGGTCAGGGCCTGCTCTTCGACTTCGACCAGAAGAAGAAGGTCATGTCGATGATCGCCGGTGACGCGACCTACCTCAAGGACAGCTACCTCGGCGGCACCGACTTCTGCTGAGGCGTCCCCGTCACGTGGTGCGGCACAGGATGGCCATGCTGTGCCGCACCACGTGACGGGCTCAGTCCGGGAGCATCGGCATCGTCAGGCCGGGGTCGCGGCCGAGCAGGGCGCCGCGGGTCACCGCCGCCGAGCCGAACCGGTCCCGGATCGAGTCCAGCGCACCGTCGAGCAGGGCCGGGTCGGCGCTGAAGGGGAGCGCGAGCTGTTCGAAGCCCCGGTTGTCGAGGTTGCCCACGGAGATCCCGACCAGGGTGAGGCCGCGGGTCTCGATCAGCTCGCGGACGGAGTCGACGAGCCTCCGCGCCACCGCGAGGACCGTCTCGGTCTGCAGCGTCGGCCGCAGCAGGGTCTGCGAACGGGTCGCCCGGGTGAAGTCGTCGAACCGCAGCCGCAGCGTGACCGTCCGGCCCGGCCGCTGCGCGCTGCGCATCCGCCGGGTGACCCGGTCCACCAGACCCATGAGGGTCGCGTCGATCTCCTCGGCGGTGTGCCGTCCCCGCCACATCGCCCGCTGGGCACCGATGGAGCCACGCCGCTTGCCGGTCTGCACGGGGCGCGGGTCGCGGTTGTGGGCGAGCGCGTCGAGGTGGCGTCCGGCGCCGGGGCCGAGGATCGCGATCAGGGCCGCTTCGCCGACCCGGGCGACGTGGCCGACGGTGCGGATGCCGCGTTCGCGCAGCTTCTCGGCGGTGACCCTGCCGACGCCCCAGAGGAGCTCGACCGGGAGCGGGTGCAGGAAGGCGAGCTCGCCCTCGACCGGCACGACGAGCAGCCCGTCGGGTTTGGCGACCTGGCTGGCGACCTTGGCGAGGAATTTGGTCCGGGCCACGCCCACGGTGATCGGCAGCCCGACCCGGCGCTGCACCTCGATGCGCAGACGGGTGGCGATCTCGGTCGGCGTCCCGGCGATGCGGTGCAGGCCGCCGACGTCGAGGAACGCCTCGTCGATGGAGACGCCCTCGACGAGCGGGGTGGTGTCGCGGAAGACCTCGAAGACGGCCCTGCTCGCCTCGCTGTAGGCCGACATCCGCGGCGGCACGGTGATCGCGTCGGGGCAGAGCTGCCGGGCGGCCCGGCCGCTCATGGCGGTGCGGACACCGCGGCGCTTCGCCTCGTAGCTCGCGGCGAGCACCACGCCGGAGCCGACGATGACCGGCCTGCCGCGCAGGCGCGGGTCGTCACGCTGCTCGACCGAGGCGTAGAACGCGTCGAGGTCGGCGTGCAGGATGCAGGCCAGGTCACGCATGCGGTGATCATAGGACACATGTTCGAATCCGGGGGTCCTGGGCGCCCTGCGTGACAGCGGCAGGTCGGCGTTACGCTCACGCTCCCTCGACCTTGGAGTGATGGTGTCCGACACCCACCTGCGACCTTCCACCGACGACACTGCCGCGACGGCAGCGCACCCGCCGACCGTGGGGTCGAGGCGGCGGCTGTGGGCCGTCGTCGGGACGCTGGTCCTCCTGCTCGCCGCCGGCGGAGTCGCCGGAGCGCTCCTGTCCGGCGCGGAAGCCGACGAGGTGCCGGCCGCCGCACCCGCCACGCCGTCAGCCAGCCCGAAGGTCCAGAGCCCGTCGCCGAAGCCCGCGCCGGAGCCGCCGATCACGGTGAAGCTCTCGCTTCCGGCGAAGTTCAAGGAGACGACGGGGGGCACCGTCATCGACTTCAAGCGCGATTCCACCGCGCAGTCGCAGACCAGGGTGGACGACGATTTCCGCGCGGTGGTCCCGCCGTTCGCCGTCACGTCGAAGGTGACGGGTGCCTACACGTCCCCCGGCTACGATTTCGATGTCGAGATCATGGCGGCGACCGGCGACAACGCGGACTACGCGGACTTCCTCCTCACGATGTACCAGCAGTTCTTCCAGTACCCCACGCGGCAGATCCCGTCCGGCGCGGCAACCGGACCCCTGGGCGGCGCGGCCGGATGCCACGTCTTCACGCTGCACGGGAAACCCTCGTCGGTGTACCTGTGGAGCGACCGGGGTTCCTTCGGGATCCTGGCCTTCCGCAATCTCGCCGGGCTTCACGGAAGCTGCGGAAAATACAATGACCAGGTGGCCCTGATGGTTCGGGCTCTGGTCGAGAAGCGCATCAAGTAGGGATCGCACCGCTTGCGTGAATCCCCGCCGTCCTTATGCTGGGGTCCATGTCTGCGATCGTTTACAAGCTGCTCACCACCGCCGAGTGGGCGCAAGCCCGCCAGGACGGCGTCTACACGGGCTCGGCACTCGACCGCACCGATGGTTTCATCCACTTCTCCACCGCCGACCAGGTGGCGGAGACGGCAGCACGGTATTTCGTCGGCGCACCGCCGCTGACGCTGCTCGCGGTCGACCCCGAGCGCGTCGAGGCGGAGCTGCGCTGGGAGCCCTCGCGCGGCGGCGCGCTCTTCCCGCACCTCTACGCCGACCTGCCGCTCGCAGCGGTCTTCGCCGCCGGGGAGCTGCCGATCGAGGCCGCGATCACGGCGGACGGGCTGTCCGCCGCGGTCACCGACCTCGTCGCACATCTGTCCAGCTCACAGGCATGATCGGCGCAACTCTTCAAGAGTTGCGCCGATCATGAGATTGCGCGGATGCCGATCGTGAGGTTGCGCGGATCGTGCTTCTCGCCGGTCTCGTCGGTCGTCGCCAGGTCGGCGATCAGGCGGGTGCGGGGACCGGCCAGCCGGCCTCCGCCACCGGATCGGGGATCGGGTTGAGGGAGAGCAGGACCTCGCGGGTCTCCTCGTCGACGATCGCCACCCGGACCGCGCCCGGCTGGTAGCTCAGCCTCGGCACGGCGAAGACCGCCGAACCGACCCGCCCCTGGTAGCGGGCGGTGAAGCAGACGATCCGCCACTCGCCCTCGTCCCAGTGCTCGCGCACGTCGGACTCGATGAGGTCGGCGATGCGGCGGTAGACCCCGCTGCGGTGAAGCTGCTCGACCGTCGAGGCGATCGGCACCTCGAAGGATCCGGTCGGCAGCGGATGGGTCAGCCGGACCTTCAGTCGCCGCAGCGGCACCAGCCAGTAGCCGTCCAGCTCGGCCGAGAGGGCCACGACCGCGGCGGCCTCGGCGAGCAGCAGAACCGTCGCGGCGAGCGGGTGCTCGGTCGCCGCCGCCAGCCAGAACTCCGTCGTGGTCAAGGCTGCCAGGGCGGCGAGCAGGAGCAGGCCGGCCCGGGCGAAGCCCCGCCAGCGCACCGGCGCTCGCTGGGCGCTGAGGCAGCCGCAGGACGATTCGGGTGCGGCGACTTTGGCGTACCCGAGATAGGCGAGAAAGCCGACGTGCAGCGCCGCGGCGACGGCGGCCTCGGCCCGCGGTGCCGGCGGCAGCGCGAGGGCCGCGCCCAGCGCGACCTCCACGAAACCCACCAGGGTGTACGCCGGAACGGCCCGCTCCGGACCGAGGAGCTGTGCCAGCGCGGACCTGCGGGCCGCGTCGGCCGACTGCCGACCGGCGAGCTTGCCGACGCCTGCCCAGAGCAGCACGGCGGCGATGAGAAGGGGTTGGACGGACGCGACCCACAGCGGCATCGCTGACTCCTTTGCGGGGAAGGGTCCGGGCAGGCGGCGTGCGGTGCCTGCCCGGAGTGGGTCACGCGGCCGCGTAGACGGTGGCGATCTCGATCTCGTTGGTGTCGGGCAGCCAGGCGCCGAGGACCTGGATGTGGGCGCCGACCTTGAGCAGCGACAGGTCCCCGATGGCGGGGGTGCTGTTGTAGACGGCCGCCGAGGTGCCGGGCACGACGTGGCCGACGATGCGGCGTCCCTTGTGGTCGAAGTGCACGACGTTGCGGCCGATGGCGGCGATGTGCACCTGCAGGTTGACGATGTTGACCCAGATCGAGTCCGCGGCGAGCGAGCCGTCGGCGAGCCGGGCTCCCCGGGCGTAGAGGCCGTCGCCGACGGCGATGCGGTCGAAGGTGGTGGGGCGCAGCTTCCAGATGCTCGACCCGTTGGTGACCCTGATCCGCCACAGGGTCTTGTCGGAGCCGGTGACGAGCAGGGTCGTTCCGGCGATGCCGGTGATGCGGCCCTCGGCGAAGTTGGGGTCGGGCGCGTCGAGGTCGGGTGCGGTTGCGGGCCCTGCTGCGGGTCCCGTTGCGGCGAAGGCCGCCTCGGGGGCGAGCGAGCCGAACGCGGTGGCTCCGACCAGGGCGGCGGTGGTGCCCAGGGCGGCTGCGCTGAGCATGCGGCGGCGGTCCATCGGTGTGTCCACGGGATGCCTCACGCCTCGATCAGGACGGGCCGGAGCCCGCCGGAGAGGCTGGCGATCGCGCTGAACGCCGCCGGGGTGAGGTCGATGATGCGGTTGGAACCGCAGACCGAGCCGCAGCAGGTGCGCTCGCCGCAGAAGAGGTCCGTCTGCGGGCCGCAGTCGGCGATGCGGGTAGCGACGCGCTTCCCGTTGCACCGGTTGGTCGTGTAGTGGGTGAATCCGCAGCCGCGCCGGGCGAGGGGCTCGCCGCAGGCCTCGGGGTGGGTGATCGCCAGGCAGGCGTCGGAGGTGTTGGGCCAGGCGTGCTGCATGCTGCCGGAGTTGCAGGTGCCGCAGGCACCGTGCCCGGCCGTGCCGCAGGGTCCCCAGGAACTGCCGCAGCAGAACCATGACATTTCACCGTATAGCGCCATGGGTTACCTCTCCTTCATGGTGGAGGATCGGGTACGCGGTGGGCCCATCGACGTTGGTCACTATCATGGCGAAGGAGGTTGCCAAATTCAAGCGATACAGTGAAATATTTCTACAGAAATGATGCTGTGACATGGATCGCTGCCCCTGCGGAGGATGTGACCGGGCCCACGGGTCGGGAGTGATCCACACCTGTGGGGGAGCCATCCCGGCCCATCCCGGGTAGGCTCGGCCGGAGGAGTTCGAATGGGTGCGCCGTGCGCGCAGCCTTCTTCACAAGCACTGACACCCCTCGACCCCGGTGAGGAAAAATGCCAGCCGAACACCCGAACAGCACCTGGACCCGCCGCCGCGCGTTGACCGCGCTCGGCCTCGTCGGCGCCGGTCTCGCGGGCCTCTCGGCCTGCACCGACGACGACGAGCCGGGCACGCCGGGCCAGCCCGGATCCAGCGCGGGCGGCGACAGCCCCGCCGGTCCGCCGCCCAAGGCGAGCGTGACGATCACGGCCCCCGCCGCGGACGCCAAGGACGTGCCAGCCGGTGTCGAGATCGTCTTCTCGGCCAAGGACGCGGTCAAGACCGAGGTCGTGCTCACCGACGCATCGGGCGCCACAGTGGAGGGTGCGATGCACCCCGACGGCACCGGGTGGATGCCGGGCAAGACGCTCGCCTACGGCGCCACCTACACGGCGAAGGTCACCGCGACCGGCGACGACAACCGACCCGCCGAGGCGACCGCGACCTTCACCACGATGGCGAAGCCGTCCAAGACGATCAACTTCAGCAGCTTCCTCGCCGACGGCGCGGTCGTCGGCGTCGGCATGCCGATGATCATCCGGCTGAGCGAGAGCATCGACTCCACCGCCGACCGGGCCGCCGTGCAGCGCCGCATGCAGGTGCGCACCGAGCCCGCCCAGGAAGGCATCTGGACGTGGTACAGCGGCAAGGAGATGCACTGGCGCCCGAAGGAGTTCTGGAAGGCCGGCACGAAGATCTTCGTCGACGTCCGGATGGGCGGCGTCAAGGTCGGCGACTCCTACGGCAAGGTCGACCTCACCCTCGACTGCAGCACCGGCTCGGCCCTCGTCATGACCGTCGACGACAAGGCGAAGCCCAAGGTGATGACCGTCGTCAAGGACGGCGTGATCCTGCGCCGGATCCCGGTCAGCCTCGGCCGGGCGACGATGCCCTCATCCAGCGGCACCATGGTCATCATCGAGCGGCTCGCGAAGACCGTCTTCGACACCCGGACGGATCCCAACCCCGCGAACCGCTACGTCACCCCCATCGACTACGCCCAGCGGCTCACCTGGGGCGGCGAGTTCATCCACTCGGCGCCGTGGTCCGTCGGCGACCAGGGCAAGCGCAACGTGTCGCACGGCTGCATCAACATGTCGGCCGCCAACGCGAAGTGGCTGTTCAGCATCACCCGCGTGGGCGACCCGGTGACGATCAAGGGCACGCCGCGCAAGCTGGAATGGAACAACGGCTGGACCGACTGGGACCGCCCGTGGGAGGACTACGTCAAGGGCAGCGCCATTCCCTATGTCGCGCCCGCGCCGACGACACCCGACCCGTCGGCTTCACCGGCCGTCTCGCCGTCGGCGACGCCCACCGCCTGAGGTCCTGATTCGTGCGCGTTCCCCGTCGTCATCCCGACGACGGGGGACTATCGCGCGTCTCGGGCGGCATCCAGATGCGCGTTGAGCTCGGCGATGAGGCCGATCAGTCCGCGCAGGCGGTCGTCGTCGAGCGGCTCGAAGGCCAGGGTCGCGTCGGGGTGCATCGCCATCATCGCCCGAGTGAGCAGCTCGCCACCGGTCTGAGTGAGCTTGACGACCCGCCGCCGGGCGTCGTCGGGTGCCGACTCGACGGTGACGGCGCCCTGGTCGACGAGCGCCTTGACCGTCTTGGAGACGGCCGGCTGATTGACCTCCATGGCGTCGGCGATCTCGCCGATCGAGGTGCCCTCCGGCGTGCTCATCAGGTGGAAGAGCAGGCTGGTGTGGGTCATCGTGATGCCGAGGGGACGCAACGCGCGGTTGAGTCGAGTGGTCGTGAGCTGATGCAGGATCGACAGCTCCCGTAACGCCTGTCCCTGCAGCTCCGGTCGCATCGCGCAATCATATTCCATGGAACGCTTGACAGCGGGAGCGTCACCCGGTCAAGATGCATTCCATGGAATATGAAATCTCCACTGACCGGCTCTCGGCGTACGCCCGGCTGCGCATCGCGGCGCGACGGACGACGGCGGCGCGGCTTCCCCTCCTGCTCGGCCTGCTCGGGGTGGGCTTCGTCGCGCAGCGGGTGAGCCAGGGTGTGCTCGACGGGTTCTATGCACGGTCGGGCTATCCGGTGCCCTACTACGTCGGGCAGCTCTCCTTCAGCGGACGGAAGCTGTCGGAGTGGTATTCGGCGATGGAGCAGGGTGGGACGCTGGGGATCTACTGGCAGACGCAGTTCGTCGACTTCGGCTTCATCGCTGCGACCGCGCTGTTCTTCACCGCCGTGCTGCTCCTGGTCGCGCGGGCCATGCCGCCGGGCAGGGCGGCGCGGACGAGGGCGGTGGCGCTGGTGCCGCTCGCGCTGGTGGCGCCCGCACTCGACGTGCTGGAGAACCTGATCTCGTTCGTGCTGCTCGGCGACCCGGCGCAGGTGAACGGCGCCCTGGCGATCGTCTACTCGACCGTCGCGGCGGTGAAGTTCGCCGGCTTCGCCTTCGTCTACCTCTGGACCGTGGTCGGCCTGCTGGCGGCGGCACTGCTCCGCATCCGCGGGCGCTCCCTCGCCACGCGCTGAGTGCTGACCCCGGTGCGCTCTGCATCGCCCCGGCGACGTAGAGCGCACCATCAGTTCACACGTATGGCGGGACAACGGGGGTCGAGCGCGGGCCATACGCTTGCGTCTATGAAACGGGGACTGGTGGCCGTCGCGCTGATGGCCGTGGCGATGACGGCGGGGTGCGCCGGGCAGGGCTCGGACGAGGCCGGCCCGGGCGGGATCGAGACACCGGGCTGCTCGCAGCAGGGCCCGGCGCCGGAGCCGATCGTGACGGCGGACGCCACGATGTTCGGCACGACGCAGAACATGAGCGACCTGCTGGAGGTGCTGCGGGTGCAGGGGGAGGGCCGGTTCGCCGACTCCTTCGCAGGCTTGGAGGTGATCCCGGAGCGCAACCGGGGAGTCGTCTACCGGGTTCCGTCGGCGGCTTTCGACACCTTCATCGCCCAGGCCGCCGGTCGGCAGTGCATGGAGATCCGCGACGCCCCGCATACGAATGCCGAGCTCAAGGCCCTGCACCAGCGGATCATGGACGACTCCGAGTACTGGCAGCAGCACGGCGTGCATATCAACATGTCTGGGCCGAAGCACGACGGGACCGCGGTCACGATCGGCACCGACGACCCGGCCGCTGCCGAACCGAAGCTCCGCCAGCGCTACGGCCCCGACGCCCCCCTGTCCTTCGAAAAGGCCGGCGGCATGACCGCAGACTGACCGCCGCCCCCAATTCGCGTTGATCAAGGGAAGACTCGCCATCTCGGGTGTCCGATGTGCGGCGAGTCTTCCCTTGATCAACGCGAATTTAAGGGCTAGCGGAGGCCGTCCATGAGGCGGCGGAAGAAGCCGCCCTCCATCGGCAAGGCCGGCTCGGGGGGCGGCGCCGTCTTGCGCTGGCGGGCGATGGGCTGGTCGTAGTCGGTGCGGGCGATCGCGTCGATGACCTGCTCGATGGTGAAGTTCTCCGAATCGGGGATCTGGGGGACGAACCCGACCAGCATTCCGTCACGCATGACCTGCGCTTCCAGGCCTGCGGTGCCGTCGGTGTCCCAGAGGGCCTGGCGGCCGTCGAGCAGGTCGACGCGGATGCCGTGCCGGGTGGTCGCGCTCGCGAGGGCCAGATGTGCGTGGATGCCGCGGTCGCGGAGCGCGTCGACGACCTTGCGTGCCCGGTTCTCGTCCATCCATCAGAAGATAGTCGGTGAATCTAGAAGAAGGCTGAGGATCGGCTGAGCCGAGAATCAGCGTATCGTGCCTGGACACGTGTCGTACTCGACGAGGAGATCGCCATGAGCGCACCCACCAGTCCGCTGCCCTCCCGGGCCCGCGTCGTCGTGGTCGGCGGTGGCATCATCGGCACCTCGGTCGCCTATCACCTGGCGAAGCTGGGCTGGCAGGACGTGGTGGTGCTGGAGCGCGACCGGCTGACCTCGGGCACCACCTGGCATGCCGCCGGGCTCATGGTCACCTTCGGCTCGCTCTCGGAGACCTCCACCGAGATGCGCAAATACAGCCGGGACCTCTACGCGTCGCTGGAGGCCGAGACGGGCCTCGCGACCGGGCTGCGGCAGTGCGGGTTCATCGAGGTCGCGACCGACCCGGGCCGTCTGGAGGAGTACCGCCGGGTCTCCGCCTTCAACCGGCTCTGCGGCGTCGACGTGCAGGAAATCTCCCCCCGCGAGGTGCAGGAGCTCTTCCCGCTCGCCGAGGTCGATGACGTGCTGGCCGGCTTCTACGTCGCCGACGACGGCCGGGTCAACCCCGTCGACGTGACGATGTCGCTGGCGAAGGGCGCCCGCATGCGGGGCGTGAAGATCATCGAGGGGGTCGCGGCCACCGGCGTCCTCACCCATCGGGGCACAGTCACGGGGGTACGCACACCGTACGGCGACATCGAGGCGGAATACGTCGTCAACTGCGCCGGGATGTGGGCCCGTCAGTTCGGGGAAGTCGCCGGGGTCAACATCCCGTTGCAGGCGGCCGAGCACTACTACCTGATCACCGAGCCGATCGAGGGTGTCAGCGCGGAGCTGCCGGTGCTGGAGGATCCGTCCTCCTACGGCTATTACCGCGAGGAGGGGTCCGGGCTGATGATCGGCCTCTTCGAGGCGGTCTGCGCACCCTGGAAGGTCGACGGGATCCCGGCCGACTTCTCCTTCGGCGAGCTGCCGCCCGACTGGGACCGGATGGGCCCCTACCTGGAGAAGGCGATGGCCCGGGTGCCGATCTCCTTCGATCGCGGGGTGCGCAAATTCTTCTGCGGACCGGAGAGCTTCACCCCCGACCTCGCCCCGATCGTCGGGGAGGCACCAGAGCTGCGCAACTACTTCGTCGCGGCCGGGCTCAACTCCATCGGCATCCTCACCGGCGGCGGCATGGGCCGGGCGGTGGCGCAGTGGATCGTCGACGGCCGCCCGGATGTCGACGTGACGGGCATCAACATCGACCGGCTGCACAGCTACCAGCGCAATCCGGAGTACCGCGCCACGCGTACCGTCGAGTCCTTGGGCATGGTTTATGCGTGCCACTATCCGGGACGGTCGATGCAGAGCGCGCGCGGCGCGAAGCTGTCGCCCCTGCACCACCGCCTCGCCGGGCAGCGCGCCTACTTCAAGGATGTCAGCGGTTGGGAGAGTCCCGACTGGTACGCCCCCGAGGGCGTCGAGCCGCGCGTCGAGGAGCTGTCGTGGGACCGGCAGAACTGGTTCGGCCACTGGGAGGCCGAGCACCGCGCGGCGCGCGAGGGCGTCATCGCGATGGACATGTCGTTCATGTCGAAGTTCCTGGTCCAGGGCCGAGACGCGGGACGTGAGCTGGAGCTGCTCTCGGCCAACCGGGTCGACGGCGAGCCGGGGATGATCACTTATACCCAGTGGCTCAACGAGGGCGGCACGATCGAGGCCGACCTGACGGTGACCAAGCTCGACGACGACCGGTTCTGGGTCGTCGCCTCCGACACCGCGCACCGGCACGCCGAGACGCGGATGCGGCGGCAGTTCGGGGACTCGCACGCGTTCGTGACCGACGTGACCTCCGGGTATGCGCAGCTCAACATCCAGGGACCCCGGTCGCGGGAGCTGCTCGCGGCGGTGACGAGCGTCGACATGTCCCACGAGGCCTTCCCGTTCCGGGCGGCGCGGGAGATCGATCTCGGCTTCGCGCGGGTGCTCTGCATCCGGATCACCTACCTGGGTGAGCTGGGCTACGAGCTCTACATCCCCGCGGAGCAGGCGGTGCACGTCTATGACCGGATCGTCGAGGCCGGTCGCGCGGTGGGCCTGAAGCACGCGGGTCTGAAGGCGTTGGGCAGCCTGCGCCTGGAGAAGGGGTACCGCGACTACGGCCACGACATCGACAACACCGACTCGGTGCTCGACGCGGGGCTCGGGTTCGCGGTCGCGCTCGACAAGCCGGGCGGGTTCATCGGGCGCGACGCGGTGGTGGCGCAGAAGGCACGCGGGCCGCTCACGAAGCGGCTACTGCAGATCCTCGTCACCGACCCGAAGCCGCTGATGTTCCACGCGGAGGTGGTGCGGCGCGACGGGGTGGCGGTGGGCTATCTGCGGGCGGCGTCCTACGGGTTCACGCTGGGTGGATCGGTCGGACTGGCGATGGTCGACGCGGGGGAGCCGCTCGACCAGGCCTGGATCGACGCGGGTTCGTGGACGGTGGAGATCGCGGGGACGGACTACCCGGCGGTCGCGTCACTGCGCCCCCTCTACGACCCGACGAACGCCCGCATCAAGCAGTAGCCGCAGCTCATCCCCAAGATCGCCGCAACTCTTCAAGAGTTGGTCCTAACGGTTTCAGGACCAACTCTTGAAGAGTTGCGGCGATCTTGGGCTGCGGCACCGGCGAGCGACGGCAGGTGACGGCAGGTTTAGGGTGGGGCGGGTGAGTAGTCGTGCAGGCGGGACCACCATCGGTCCGCGTACCCCCGCGAAGCCTCGGCCGCCCTCGGCGCTGGAGGCGGCCGGCTCGCCGGACCACGACCTGGAGGACGAGTCGACCTTCCGGCGGCTCGGCTTCATGGAGATGGACCTGACCGGCCAGTCCGGGGAGTCGATCGAGTTCGAGCAGTGCAAGTTCAGCCGGGCCACGCTCTCGGGCGTCGTCCTGGAGCAGTCGGCGTTCATGGACTGCCGGGTCGAGAACTCCGACTGGGCCAACCTGCGCACGACGAAGTCGTCGATGCTGCGGGTGGAGCTGCAATCGGTGCGGCTGACGGGCCTGACCTGGGTCGACGGCAACTGGCGGGACGTGACGGTGCGGGAGTGCCGGGTGGACCTCGCGACCTTCCGGTTCAGCAGCTTCAAGGACGTCGCCTTCATCGACTGCAACCTGACCCGGGCCGACTTCACCAACGCCGACCTGCGGGGCGCGCACTTCACCGGCTGCGACCTGACGGCGGCGCAGTTCGCGCAGGCCGACGCGGCGGGTGCCCGGTTCACCCGGTGCGAGCTCGCCGGGATCGGCAGCGTCGAGCGGCTGCGCGGCGCGACCGTGAGCGGTCACGATCTCGTGGCGCTGTCACACACCCTGGCCGGGGCGCTCGGCATCCAGATCGGGGAGTGAGCAAGCAGCCGTCATTGGCGGCGAGGCGCGACCGGAGCGGACAGCCCCGCGCTGAAGAGCAGGTTGTCCACCTCCTTGAGGGACAGCTTCAGCGCGCCGAGCGCGACGGAGTCCGCGCCGAGGGTGGAGGCGCGGACCTCGGGCATGCGCAGGCACAGGCGCTGCAGCTCGTTGCGCAGCGGGCCGAGGACGAGGTCGGCCGAGCGGGAGAAGCCGCCGCCGAACACGACCACCTGGGGGTCGAGGGTGAGCACGAGCGCTGCGGCGCCGACGGCGAGGTCCTTGACATACCGGTTGACCGCGGCGCGAGCGGCCTTGTCGCCCTGCCGTGCGGCGTTGAAGACCCAGGCGGCGGCGTCGTCGGGCTCGACGGTCGCGGGCACGCCGGGGCAGTTCTGGAGGTGCTCGGGGGCGTTGAGCCAGCGGACGTGCTTCAGCGCGCCGATCTCGCCCGCCGCGCCGCCGAAGCCGCGCCGCAGGACACCGTCGATGATCAACCCCGCGCCGGTACGCATACCGGCGAGCAGGTAGACGATGTCGTCGGCGTCGCTGGCGGCACCCTTCCACTGCTCGGCGAGGGCTGCCAGCTTGCAGTCGTTCTCCACCAGGATCGGGCAGGAGAACCGTTTGCCCAGGTGCGCGGCGAGGTTGACGCTCTTCCAGCCGGGAAGCGGCGTGAAGAAGCTCGTCCGCCCGGTCGCGTCGACGGCGCCGGTGACGGCGAGCGTGACGGCCCAGATGTCGGCGGGGTCCTTGCGTGCCTCGGTGACGCAGGCGTCGATGACCTCGTCGAGGGCGGCGAGCCGCTCGACGGGTCCGGCATCGGCGGGGACGGCCTGCCGCACCGAGTGGACGATGTTGCCGTCGAGGTCGGCCAGCAGCGCGAGGATCTTGTGCACGCCGACATCGACGCCGAGGACGTGGCCCGCACCGGCCCGGAACTGGTACCGGCGGGCCGGGCGCCCGACGGCGCTGCTGGCGCCGGGCTCGATCACGGTCGCCCAGCCGTCGGTC
Organism: Allocatelliglobosispora scoriae; assembly: GCF_014204945.1. Classification (NCBI taxonomy): domain Bacteria; kingdom Bacillati; phylum Actinomycetota; class Actinomycetes; order Micromonosporales; family Micromonosporaceae; genus Allocatelliglobosispora; species Allocatelliglobosispora scoriae. Next base: position 323,456 of record NZ_JACHMN010000002.1, on the reverse strand, counting down.
ACCAGTCCCTGTGCGATGACGTCGACGGCGGGCCGGGACAGCCCGGTGCGCTGGGACAGCTCCGTCACGGTGGACGGCGGCTGGTCCCGCAGCGCGCGCACGATGCTCAGTGAGTTGAGCTCGCGCAGCCGCGGAAGGTCCGCTCCGGTTGTTGCCAGCTCTGTCACGCTCTGCCCCCTGTTTGCACGCAGAAAGCCCTGCGTAATACGCTTTGATCTTTACAAAATCGTCCAGTAATCGCAAGCCCACTCACGGTTGACCCGCCCTGCCCGGTCGTTGTCCGGTCCGGCCCGGATGACGGGTCAGGCCCGGTCGTGCCGCGAGCACAACCGGGCCCGGTCGGCCGGGGCGAAGCAGGTCAGGAGATGGGGTAGGCCTGCGCCGCCGGAGTGATCGCCGCGGTGAAGTCGGCGGTGCGCCCGCCGACGGTGTACTCGTAGCGGCCCACCCGACCGATCTCCGGCTGCGCCGCGAGGTAGGTGGTCATGTCGTCGAGCTCGGTCGCCGACAGCCAGCTCGGCGGATCCGAGACCGCCCGGAACCGGCAGATGTCGGCCAGGTCGCGCAGCCAGGCGAGCTGCTGGTCGGTGAGGAGGTTGAGGCGGCTGCGGAAGTAGATGACGTCCGGGTCGACCTCGGTGAGCGGCTGCTGCCACAGCCGGTGCAGCGTGTTGACGACCGCGTTGCGGGCCATGGCGTCGGACGGGTCGTCGCTGGCGTAGTTCTGCCACATGGGTGCCACGTCGGGGCCGCTGCGCAGCCCGTCGAGGATCCCCAGCGACGGCAGCAGGATGGCGCCGCTGCCCAGCAGGTAGACGTCGTCACCGGCGACCTCGCGGATCAGCGCCAGGCCGTCGCGGTAGGACTGCTCCCGCTCGGCGTCGTCGGCGCGTACCCCCGGCGCGGCACCGGCGTTGATGAAGTCGAGCTTGAGGTACTTGAAGCCCCACTCGTGCACCACCCGGTGGGTCAGCTCGGCGAGGTAGTCGCGGGTGGCCGGGCGGGACAGGTCCAGGGCGTGATAGCCGGTGCCCCAGTTGTTCCCGGCGATGACGGGCTCCCCGGCGGCGTCGCGCAGCAGCACCTCGGGACGCTCCCGGACGAGCTGGGAATCCGGCAGCGCGATGAACGGGGCCAGCCACAGCCCCGGCGTCATCCCGGCGTCGGTGATCCGGTCGGCGAGCGCCTGCATCCCGGACGGGAACTTCTGGTTGGGCTGCCAGTCGCCGACGAGCCGCTGCCAGCCGTCGTCGACCTGCACCACGTCGAAGGGCAGGCCGCGCAGGTCGTCGATGTCCTTGACGAGCTGCTGCTCGGTGATGGCTTCGTAGTAGGCGTACCAGGAGCACCAGACGTTTCCGGCCCGGCGGCTGCGGCTGCCCAGGCGGTCGGCGAGGTGCCGGGCGTACGCGGCGAACACCTCGTCCTCGGGGCCGAAGGCGGCGAACCACGGGTGGGCGCCGTGCTCGTACCAGCCGGAGAGGGTGTCGCGGTCGGCGGCGAGCCGCGCGCTGCCCAGGCCGAGTGCGCCCAGCAGCAGGATGTTGCCGTCGCCGGTGTCGAGGGCGGCGACGGCGGAGGAGTGGTGACGGGCGGGGTCGTCCCACACGGTGTCGTCGGCGGTGAGGCGCCGCTGCGGGTTGGCGATGCGCAGCGGGGGTTCGCTGAGCCGGCGCCAGCCGCAGGGGCTCCAGGAGTTGTGGCCGTGCCGGTAGAACAGGGCGTCGCCCAGTCCGTGCAGCAGGGCGACGCGTCCCGGCGGAAGTACCAGGCCCCCGTCGGCTGCTTGCGGGCTGCCGGGGCCGTCGTGTTCGAGGGCGAAGGTGTGTCCGGCCAGCTCGATGAGCAGTGCCATGGTTCTCCTTGGCGGATGAGTTGCGGAGTCTCTGAGTGCGGGGGTGCGGCGGGCTGCGGGAGCGGACCGCCGCACCGGATCGTGACGGCTACTTGAACAGGGCGTTGACCTGGTCGTTGGCCTTCTTCAGCGCGGTGGCCGAGTCGGTCTGGCCGAGCACCGAGGACTGGATG